>JAPPIT010000134.1 GCA_028820505.1 Defluviicoccus sp. | reverse complement strand
AGACGCCGGCGCGCCGAAATCCGCGTCCCGAGCCCGCGCATCGAGTAGTCTTTATAATTCCCCTTTGTTTCACGTGAAACACCGGCCCCAACTTGTACGCCCCGACCTGCCGTGCTAGACGCCGCGCGGGCGGGACGAGGAGAGGCAGATGGCTGACGACTCCGTGGAGCCGCAGCAGCGGGAGAACGGCTCGGCCGCCGCCGACCGGCCGATGCTCGCCATCGGGGCGCAGTACATCAAGGATCTCTCCTTCGAGAACCCGCTCGGCCCGGAGGGGCTCGCGAAGCTCACCGAGAACCCCAAGGTCGAGGTCGAGGTCAACACCAGCGCCCGGCTGCTCGCCGAGAGCGCCTACGAGGTCTCGCTGTTCATCCGCGCCGAGGCGCAGAGCGGCGACGCCACCGCCTTCATCGTCGAGCTGACCTATGGCGGGATCGTCATCGTCGGCGACGTGGCGGAGGAGGACATTCAGCCGCTGGTGCTGATCGAGGGGCCGCGCCACCTGTTCCCGTTCGCCCGCTCGGTGGTCGCCAACGTCACCCGCGACGGCGGCTTCCCGCCGATGATGATCGACCCCATCGACTTCGCCGCCCTCTACATGGAAAACGACGCGGCCCGCGCGGGCTTCGACATCTCCTGAGCCCCGGACCGGCCTCACCGGCGTCTCCCCCGTCGCTTTCCCCCCACCCGTCATGCATGGCTGTGGACGCTCGACGCCCTAATCGAGCCAGATCGGGTTCCTGATCTTCTTCAGGAATTCCGCGTGGGCGGCGGTTTCGTCCTCGCTCGGCGCGTGGCTGCGCGGCGGGCGGGGGGCGCGCTCCTCCGGCGTCCCGGTCTCCACCGCCCTTGCGGCGCCGAGGCCGAGCGAGGGCTGGCGGCCGCCGATCAGCTCGAGATAGACCTCGGCCAGCAGTTCGGCGTCGAGCAGCGCGCCGTGCAGGGTCCGCGCGGCGTTGTCGATCCCGAACCGGCGGCACAGCGCGTCGAGGTTGGCCGGCGCGCCGGGATACTTGCGGCGCGCGAGGGCGACGGTGTCGATGGCGCGCGAGTCGGGCAGCGGGTCGCGGTCGAGCCGGCCGAACTCGGCGTTGAGGAAGCCGAGATCGAACTGGGCGTTGTGGATGACCAGCACGGACTCGCCGAGGAAGGCGAGGAGGGCGTCCGCCACGGCGGCGAACAGCGGCTTGTCGGCGAGGAACGCGTCGGACAGGCCGTGGACCTCGAACGCGCCCGGGGGCATCTCCCGCTCGGGATTGACGTAGGCGTGGAAGGTCTCGCCCGAGGGGATGTGGTTGACCAGCTCGATGCAGCCGATCTCGACGATCCGGTCGCCGCCGTCAGGGTCGAGACCGGTCGTTTCGGTATCGAGGACGATTTCGCGCATAACGGCTCGGCTGCGGCAGGTGGGCGCGCGGCGGCCAGAACCTGCCGCGACGACGCGACATCACTCTGACGATCCATTCGAGTCGGCGCAAGGCAAAGCCGCGCCCGAGGCCGGTCTGGACCACGAAATCGGCCCGCCGGCGCTTCTCCCGGTCGGGCAGCTGGTTGGCGAGGATGCCGGCGAGGGTCTCTTCCGTCATCCCGGGCCGCGCCAGCACGCGCGCGCGTTGCAGGAAGGAAGGCGCGGTCACCACGACCACCGCGTCGCATTGCCAGGCCATTCCGACCTCGAACAACAGCGGTATGTCGAGCACGACGAGCCTCTCGCCGCGCGCCGCGGCGCGGCGCAGGAAGGCGCGCTGGACCCGGCGCACGCGCGGGTGGACGATCGCCTCCAGCCGGCGCAGCGCCTCGCCGTCGGCGAAGACGCGCTCGCGCAGGACCGCGCGGTCGACCGCGCCGTCCCTGACCGCGCCGGGGAAGGCGGCCTCGACCGCCGCGACCGCGCCGCCGCCCCTGGCCAGCAGCCCGTGCACGGCCGCGTCGGAATCGTAGACCGCCACGCCGAGCCCGCGGAACATCCCGGCCGTCGTGGTCTTCCCCATGCCGATGGAGCCGGTGAGCCCGACGATCACCATGCCCGTCAGCCCAGGAGGTCGGCGGCCACGTGCGCCCGGAGCGCATCGTCCACCGCGGGCTCGAACCCGTACCAACCGGCGAAGCCGGGCCGCGCCTGGTGCAGCAGCATCTCGAGCCCGTCCACCGCCCGCAGGCCCCGCGCGCGGGCCGACGCGAGCAGCGCGGTCTCGAGCGGCGTGTAGACAATGTCGTTGACCACCGCGTCGCCCGGCAGCGCGTCGAGGCGGATGTCGAGCGCCTCCCCGCCTTCCATGCCGAGTGCCGTGGTGTTGACGAGGAACGCGGCCCCGTCGAGGGCCTCTTCCCGCTCGTCCCAGCCGACCGCGACGACCGGGGGCCCGAACCGCTCCCTCAGCGCTTCCGCCCGCGCGGCGGTCCGGTTCACCAGCCGGATCTCGCTCGCCCCCTCGTCCTGGAGCGCGGCCACGATCGCGCGCGCGGCGCCGCCGGCGCCCAGCACGACCGCCGCCGCCCCCGCGCCCGACCACGCGCCGAGGCGGCCGCGCAACGCCTCCGCGAACCCGAACGCGTCGGTGTTGGTTCCCGCGAGCCTGCCATCGTCGCGCACGAAGACCGTGTTGACCGCGCCGATGCGCCGCGCGATCGCGTCGGTCTCGTCGACCGCGGCGAACGCGGCCTCCTTGTGCGGGATGGTCGCGTTGGTCCCGGCGAAGCCGAGCGCGGGCAGAGCGCGCAGCGCCTGTTCCACCCGGCCGGGCGGCACCGCGAACGGGACGTAGGCGCCGTCGATCCCGGCGCGCGCCAGCCAGAAATTGTGCAGCCGCGGCGAGCGCGAATGCCCGACCGGCCAGCCCATGACGCCGGCGACGATTGCCTTGCCGCTTATCGTCATCGGTTCACTCCGCGATCGCGCCCCGGCGGCGGAGATACGCCAGGAGCGGGAGCAACGGCAAGCCGAGAATGGTGGCGTGCGCGCCCTCGATGCGTTCGAAGAGCTGGATCCCGAGCCCTTCGACGCGATAGGCGCCCGGCCCGGCGAAGGCGTCCCCGCCGACGCGGTCGAGATAGGCGCCGATGAACCGCGGGGTGAGCGTTCTCATGGTGAGCCGCGCTTCGTCGGTCTCGCTCCACACCGCGGCGCCGTCCTCCGCGATGACGGCCGCGCTCACCAGACGGTGCGTCCGGCCGGCCAGCGCCGCGAGCTGCGCCGCCGCCTCGTCCCGGCCGGCGGGCTTGTCGAAGACCCGCGACCCGAGCAGCAGGACCTGGTCCGCGCCCAGCACCGGCCGCCCCGGCGCTCGAACGCTCCGCGCCTTCGCCTCGGCCAGCCGCGGGGCGAGCGCCGCGCCGTCGATGCCGTCCGCCCGGAGGGCCCGCTTCGCCGCCTCTTCGTCGATTTCCGGGCGAACCGCCTCCACCGGCACCCCGGCGTCGCGGAGAAGCCGCGCCCGGGTCGGGCTGGACGAAGCCAGAACGAGTGTCTCTCCGCCGGTCATCCAGATCCGGGCGGTCCGGGCTTCCCCTCCGCCATCCGGTTACGGTAGAGCTGGTAGATCGCGGTCGCGGTTTCCTCGATGGACCGCCGCGTCACGTCGATGGTAGGCCAGCCCCGCTCGGCGAACAGGCGCCGCGCGGCCACGACCTCGTCCTTCACCGCGTCGATGTCGGCATAGTCGCCGAGCGATTCCTGGCGCAGCATCAAGAGGCGGTTGCGCCGCACCTGGACGAGCCGTTCGGACGCCGCCGTGAGGCCGACGCAGAACGGACGCTTGAGCCGGAACAGCTCGTCCGGCAGGTCGATCCCGGGCACGACCGGCACGTTCGCCGTCTTCATGCCCCAATGGTTGGCGAGGTAGATGGAGGTCGGCGTCTTCGAGGTCCGCGACACGCCGACCAGCACGATGTCGGCCTCCTCCAGGCTCCAGGCGTTTTGGCCGTCGTCGTGGGAGAGGACGAAGTTCATCGCCTCGATGCGGTCGAAATATTCCGCGTTGAGCAGATGCTGTCCGCCCGGCCGGCCGCTCTGCTTGCGGTGGAAATAGCGCGCCATCGCCTCGATCACCGGATCGATCACCGAGACGCAAGGCAGGTTGAGGTTGCGGCACTCCTCCTGGAGGGCGGACCGGGTGACGTCGTTGACCAGGGTGAAGATCACCACCCCCGGCTCGGCGCGGATGCCGGCAAGCACGGCGTCGAGGGCCTCGGCGGTGCGCACCATCGGCCAGAGATGCTGCTCGACGTCGACGCCCTCGAACTGCGCCATGCAGGCCCGGACCACCCCTTGCGTGGTTTCCCCCGTGGAGTCGGAGACCAGATGCAAATTGTACTCGGCCATGACGTGCTTTCGATGGCGTTTATGAGGCCAGGTCGACGGGCGGGAGGCCGACGACACCTCGCCCGTCATGCCCGGACTTGTTCCGGGCATCCACGTCTTGCGGCATCGCGGTGCGGGCCGGGCGAGGCGGCGGAGGGACGTGGATGCCCGGAACAAGTCCGGGCATGACGGCAGGTGAAAGTGGATTGACGTTCCCGTCGCCGGACCGTGCCAGTTGACCGCCCGTCGACCTATCCATGTAAGTCCCTTTCGATCCCGGTTCGCTGAGGTATTTGCGCGAATTGCCGGGATAAATCCAGCGATTGCGGCAGCCGACCGGAATCCTTCCCCGGGTTCCGGGTTCCATTCGGGCGATTGCAAACGAGCTTCGAAACTATCCGACGGCTCTTGGCTCTTCCCGGCAATCCTGTGTCATACACATATCGTCGACAATTTCATTGGAAATACTGGATATAAACAAGATATTGATTCAAAACGATAAATCAAAACAATCCTTGTTTTTCGAAATTCCCGAGGCAATCTGTCCACCATGAACGAACCGGTGTGGACAGAAGGCCTCATAGCGGATAATCCCCGCTATTGAGGGGTCCAACAAACCCAACAACCTGATCTTAATTTTTTGGAAGTAGAACCAGGACAAATGCGCGCTCGCGAACCCGGCCTTTCCCCGCCGCCATCCTCCAAGCCCCTGATCGCCGCCCTTTCAGGGGTTCCGGCGAAGGAGCCGCCGATCTGGCTGATGCGCCAGGCCGGCCGCTATTTGCCGGAATACCGGGCCCTGAGAAAACGCGCCGGGTCGTTTCTCGACTTCTGCTACACGCCGGAGCTCGCGGTCGAGGCCACCCTGCAGCCGATCCGCCGCTTCGACCTCGACGCGGCGATCGTCTTTTCCGACATCCTCGTGATCCCCGATGCGCTCGGCCAGAAGGTGTGGTTCGAGGACGGCATCGGGCCGAGGCTCGATCCGGTATCGGCGATGGGCGAGGTCGAGCGGCTCGAGGAAGGGGGCCTTACCGAACGCTTGGAGCCGGTCTACGAAACCCTGGCGGGGGTGCGCGAAGGCCTCCCGGACCGGGTCGCCCTGATCGGTTTCGCCGGAGCGCCCTGGACTATCGCCACCTACATGATCGAGGGCAGGACCAGCCGCGGCCACGAGCGGATCCGCAGGCTCGCCTACGAAGCGCCCGAGCTGCTGGACCGGCTGACCGGCGTTCTGACGCGCGCGGTCACGCGGCACCTCATCGCCCAGATCCGGGCCGGCGCCGAGGCGGTGCAGATCTTCGACAGCTGGGCCGGGGCGTTGCCCGCGACGCATCGCGAAAGGTACTCGCTGCAGCCGATCGCCGAAATCGCGTCCGCCGTCCGCGAGGCCTGCCCCGACGCGCCGGCGATCGCCTTTCCCCGCGGGGTCGGCGCCGCCTGTGCCGATTACGCCGCGATCCCGGCCGTCGGCGCCGTCTCGATCGACCAGGGCGTGGATCCTGGTTGGGCCGCCGCCGCACTTCAGGGCTCGGCCGCGGTCCAGGGCAATCTCGATCCGCTGGTCCTCGCCGCGGGCGGCCGGGCGATGGAGGAGGCGGTCGACGGAATCCTGTCGGCGCTCGCCGCGGGGCCGTTCGTCTTCAACCTCGGACACGGCGTCGTCCCCGAGACGCCCCCCGAACACGTCGCGGCGCTGGTCGCCCGCGTCAAGGGTACCGGGGCGTGACCGGGCGTGTCGCGGTGGTCCTGTTCAACCTCGGCGGGCCGGACCGGCCCGAGGCGATCAGGCCGTTCCTGTTCAACCTCTTCAACGACCCGGCGATAATCCGCCGGCCCCGGCCCCTGCGGTGGGCGCTCGCCCGCCTGATTTCCCGGCGGCGCGCACCCGAGGCGCGACGCATCTACCAACGCCTCGGCGGGCGCTCGCCACTCCGTGAGCAGACCGAGGCGCAGGCCCGCGCGCTCGAACGCGAACTTGGGGATCCCCGGTTCCGGACGTTCGTCAGCATGCGATACTGGCACCCGATGGCGGACGCTGTGGCGGACGAGGTCGTGCGCTTCGATCCCGCGCGGGTCGTGCTCCTGCCGCTCTACCCCCAGTTCTCGTCCACCACCACCGCGTCGTCGCTGCGCGACTGGGCGCGGGCGGCGCGCGGGAAGCTCGAAGCGGCGACGACGGGGATTTGCTGCTACCCGGAGGAGCCCGGATTCGTCGAGGCCGCCGCCCGGCACATCTCGGAAATCCTCGAAGATTGGGAAGGTCCGGAACCGCGAATTCTCTATTCCGCGCACGGCGTGCCCAAGGCCTTCGTCGAGGCCGGGGATCCGTACCGGGCGCAGGTCGAGCGCAGCGCCGCCGCGATCCGCCGGACGCTCCGGCGCGAGGACCTGGAGCACGTCGTCTGCTACCAGAGCCGGGTCGGGCCGCTCGAATGGATCGGACCCTACACCGACGGGGAGATCGCACGCGCCGGCGCCGAGGGGAAACCGTTGATCGTGGCTCCCATCGCCTTCGTCTCGGAGCATTCCGAGACGCTGGTGGAGCTCGACGAGGAATACCGCGACCTCGCGAGGGCGAGCGGCGTTCCGGCCTACCGGCGGGCGGCGACGGTCGGCACCGACCCCGCCTTCATCTCGGGACTCGCCGGCCTCGTCGGGCGGGCGCTCGCGTCCTCGGAGCCCGTCATGCCGGGTTCGGGCGGAAGGATCTGCGGGAAGGACGACGGCGATTGTCCGCTGGCCGCGCGGTGCGCCGCATGAGCTGGCTGGCCGACGCCTATCCGTGGGTTCGCGCGCTGCACATCGTGAGCGTGATCGCCTGGATGGCCGGCATGCTCTACCTGCCGAGGCTCTACGTCTATCACTGCGAGCGGGAGCCGGGCTCCGAAGCGGACGAGATGCTCAAGACGATGGAGCGCCGCCTGCTGCGGGCGATCGTCAACCCGGCGATGATCGCGGCGTTTCTCACCGGCGGGCTGCTTCTGCTCACGCCCGGGGCGGTCGACTGGGCGTCGGGCTGGATCTACGCGAAGCTCCTGCTCGTGCTGGCGCTCGCGGCGGTCCACGGATGGTTCGCGGCCTGGCGGCGCGGCTTCGCCGAAGGCCGCAACCGGCACTCGGCGCGCTTCTATCGTTTCGTCAACGAGGTCCCGACCGTGCTGATGGTCGGCATCGTCATATTCGTGGTGGTGAAACCGTTCTGATCCGGCCGGGAGCCGCGCAATCGGCGTTTGACTCGGCGCGCGCCATTCGTTAAGGGGTTGCATCACGGTTCGTCCCGAAGCGTACACCGCCCCAACACAAAGCAATAAAGAACGGCTCCCGAGGGCGGCGGGGACTCCTTTTCGTGCGGCCTCCAGAGACCAGTTGCGGACGCTTACCGCGAACAAACACCCGGTACCCGAATGAATCTGCAAGAACTCAAGCAGAAATCGCCGGCCGATCTGCTGACTTACGCGGAAGAGCTGGAGATCGAGAACGCGTCCACCCTGCGCAAGCAGGACATGATGTTCGCGATCCTCAAGCAGCTCGCCGAGAACGACGTCGTCATTTCCGGCAACGGCGTGCTGGAAGTCCTCCAGGACGGTTTCGGCTTCCTCCGCTCGCCCGAGGCCAATTACCTGCCGGGGCCCGACGACATCTACGTCTCGCCGAGCCAGATCCGGCGCTTCGGGCTTCGCACCGGCGATACCGTCGAAGGGCAGATCCGCTCGCCCAAGGACGGCGAGCGCTATTTCGCCCTGCTCAAGGTCAATCTGATCAATTTCGAGGACCCGGAGCGCATCCGCCACCGGATCAACTTCGACAACCTCACCCCGCTCTACCCCGAGGAGAAGATCGGGCTCGAGGTCGACGATCCGACCCGGAAGGACCTGACGACCCGCATCATCGACCTCATCACGCCGCTCGGCAAAGGCCAGCGGGCGCTGATCGTCGCGCCGCCCCGCACCGGCAAGACGATGATGCTGCAGGGGATCGCGCACTCGATCAGCGCGAACCACCCGGAAACCTACCTCATCGTGCTGCTGATCGACGAGCGGCCCGAGGAAGTCACCGACATGCAGCGCTCGGTGAAGGGCGAAGTCATCAGCTCGACCTTCGACGAGCCGGCGTCGCGCCACGTGCAGGTCGCCGAGATGGTGATCGAGAAGGCGAAGCGCCTCGTCGAGCACAAGCGCGACGTGGTCATCCTGCTCGATTCGATCACCCGGCTCGCGCGCGCCTACAACACCGTCGTGCCGAGCTCGGGCAAGGTGCTCACCGGCGGCGTCGACGCCAACGCGCTGCAGCGCCCCAAGCGGTTCTTCGGGGCGGCGCGCAACATCGAGGAAGGCGGCTCGCTCACCATCATCTCGTCGGCGCTGATCGACACCGGCTCGCGCATGGACGAGGTGATCTTCGAGGAGTTCAAGGGCACCGGCAATTCCGAGATCGTCCTCGACCGCAAGCTCGCCGACAAGCGGACCTGGCCGGCGATGGACATCACCAAGTCGGGCACGCGGAAGGAAGAGCTGCTGGTCGACCGCGGCACGCTCTCGAAGATGTGGGTGCTGAGGCGCATCCTCAACCCGATGGGGGTGACGGACTCGATGGAGTTCCTGATCGACAAGATCAAGGACACCAAGAACAACCCGGACTTCTTCGAGGCGATGAACCAATAGGCGGGGCCGGACCTCGACGCCGCTTTCGTTGCAACCGCTTCGTCCGTTCTCCGCCGTCATGGTCGGCGAAGGCCGACCATCCACGTTTTGTTTTTTGTTTCCAGCGCTTAAAAACTCGTGGATGGTCGGCCTTCGCCGACCATGACGGTGAGACAGCCAAGGTGAGCGGCCGCTGCCCTACAGCCGGATCGGCAGGGACTCCACCGGCTTGCCGGTGAGCGCGAAGATCGCGTTCGCCATCGCCGGAGCCAGCGGCGGCAGGCCCGGCTCGCCGACCCCGGTCGGCGGATCGTCCGACGGCACGATGTGCACCTCGACCGGCGGCATGTCGGGCATCCGCGGCATGACGTAGCTGTCGAAATTGCCCTGCTCGACCGCGCCGTCCCGGAGCGTGATCTCCGCGCCGTCGAGCGTCGTGCCGATCGCCATCAGCACCGCGCCCTCGATCTGGGCTTCGACCGAGCGGGGATTGACCGCGAGATTGCAGTGGATCGCGCCGGTCACCCGGTGCAGCTTCGGCGCGTCGTCCTTGATCGACAGCTCCACGACATGGGCGACGACCGAGCGGAACGACTCGTGCACCGCGACCCCCCAGGCGCGGCCGGCCGGCAGCGTCTTCGCGCCGTAGCCGGATTTCCGGACCGCGAGGTCGAGCGCCGCCAGGTGCCGTGGATGCTTCTTCAGGAGGTCGCGGCGGAGCGCGACCGGGTCGCGCCCGGCCTCTCGGGCGATCCGGTCGATGAGCGTCTCCATCACGAACGCGGAGTGGGTATGCCCGACCGAGCGCCACCAGAGCATCGGCACCGGTACGGCGGGATGATGCACGGAGACCGCGATCGGCAGGTCGTAGGCCGTGTCGGCGACGCCTTCCACCGCCGTCGCGTCCACGCCGTCCTTGACCAGGAAGGCCTCGAACGCGGTTCCCTTGAGGATCGAAGGGCTGACGATGGTGTGCTTCCAGGCCGCGATCCGGCCGTCTTCGCCGAGGCCGATCTCCGCCCGGTGCATGGTCAGCGGGCGGTAATATCCGCCCCTGATGTCGTCCTCGCGCGTCCAGACCAGCTTGAGCGGCTCGCTCCGGCCGGCGGCGAGCCACGCCTTCAGCACCCGCGCCGCGTCGGCCAGATAGTCGGCGGTCGGGGTGGCGCGGCGGCCGAACCCGCCGCCGGCGAACATGGTGTGGATGTTCACCTGCTCGGGTTTCAGCTTCAGGATCTGCGCGACCGTCGCCTGGTCGATGGTCTGGAACTGGGTGCCGGTCCAGATATCGCAACGCCTCCCGTCGCCGGTTCCGGACATCTCGATCACCGCGTTCAGCGGTTCCATCGGCGCGTGGGCGAGGAAGGGGAAACGGAAATCCGCCGCGATCGTCTTTTTCGCGCCCGCCATGCCGGAAAGGTCGCCGGCGCGGGCGGGCAGGCCGTCGCGGCCGAGCAGCGCGGCGAACTCCGCATCGAGCCTGCGGCTGTCGGGCAGCTCGGCCGGCACCTTCCATTCGATCTTGAGCCTCTCGCGCCCCATGCTCGCGGGCCAGAAACCGTCGGCCACCACGGCGACGCCCGTGGCGCCCCGATCCAGATCGACCCGTATCGCACGGTCGACGCCCTTGACCGCCTCCGCCTCGGCGGCGTCGAAGCCGGCGACGGTGCCGCCGAAATGCGGCGGGCGGGCGATCAGAACGGTCTTCATGCCCGGGCGGCGCATGTCCATGCCGAACGCCTGCCGGCCGGTGGATTTGTCGGCCGAGTCGAGCCGGTTGACCGGTTTGCCGATCAGACGGAACTCGCTGCTCTGCTTCAGCGCGACCGAGGCGGGCACCGGGAGGGCCATGGCGGCCTCGCTCATCTCGCCGTAGCCGGCGCTTCTTCCGTCGGCGGCGATCAGCCGCCCGGCGCGGGTCCGCACGGTCGCGGCCTCGACGTTCCACTTGCGCGCCGCGGCCTCGACGAGCATCGCGCGGGTCCGCGCGCCCAGCTCGCGGTACTGGGTAAAGCTGTTCTGGATGGAGTTGGAGCCGCCCGTCATCTGCAGGCCGAAGGCCGGATCCTTGTAGGCCTCGCCCGCCGGGGCGAGCTCCGCGCGGACGTCGTTCCAGTCGGCGTCCAGCTCGTCGGCCAGTATTCGGGCCAGCCCGGTGTGGGAGCCCTGCCCGAACTCGAGGCGGTTGATCTGGATCGTAACGACGCCCTTCGGGTCGATGTGCACGAAGGCGCCGGGCTGCTGGCCCGGTTTCAGCTTGCCGGCGCGCTTCGGCGTCGCCGCCCCGGCGGCGCCCGCGGAAACCAGCCCGACGGCGAGGCCGGATGCGCCGGTCAGCTTGATGAAACGGCGCCGGCTCATGCCCGTCCCGGCGGCGGCGCGCCAGGCGGGTCCGATCCGGTCCATGAGGGAGGGTCCGGTCATGATGCGCGCCCTCCTAGCTCAGACTGGCCGCGGCGGCCTTGATGGCCGCCCGGATGCGCCCGTAGGTGCCGCACCGGCAGACATTGCCCTCCATCGCCTCGTCGATGTCGGAATCGCCGGGCGCGGCGTTGTCGCGCAACAGGGCCACCGCGCTCATCACCTGTCCGCTCTGGCAATAGCCGCATTGCGGCACGTCCTTCTCGACCCAGGCCTCCTGGACGGCGCGGCCGATGCGGTCGCCGCCCACCTGCTCGATCGTGACCACCGAAGCGCCGTCGATATCCGCGACCGGCGTCACGCAGCTGCGCACCGGCTGGCCGTCGAGATGGACCGTGCACGCGCCGCACAGGGCGACGCCGCAGCCGAATTTCGCTCCGGTCAGATTGAGCGAGTCGCGCAGCACCCAGAGCAGCGGCGTCGTGTCGTCGACATCCGCGGTCACGCTTCGGCCGTTGACCTTGAAGCTTGCCATTGGATTTTCTCCCCCCGGAGCGTCGCTTCCCGGGCCCGGTCTACGGGATCAGGACCGTGGACCCCGTCGTCTTCCGCCCCTCGAGGTCGCGATGCGCCCTGGCGGCGTCCTTGAGCGCGTAGGTCTGGTTGACCTCGATCTTTACCGCGCCGCTCCTGACCGCCCGGAACAGATCGTTCGCCGTCGTCGTCAGGTCCTTGCGCGAGGCCGTGTAATGCGGCAGCGAGGGCCGGGTGAGGAACAGCGAGCCCTTGGCGGCGAGCAGCCCGGTCTCGAACGGCGGCACCGGCCCCGAGGCGTTGCCGAAGCTCACCATCGTGCCGCGCGGCCGGAGGCAGTCGAGCGAGCCCTCGAACGTGTCCTTGCCGATGGAGTCGTAGACCACCGGCAGGCCTTCGCCCTTGGTGATCCTGCGCACGCGGTCGGTGAAGTTCTGCTCGGTGTAGACGATGGCGTGGTCGCAGCCGTGCGCGCGGGCGAGCTTCGCCTTGGCGCGGCTTCCGACGGTGCCGATCACCGTCGCGCCGAGATGCTTGGCCCACTGGCAGAGGATCAGCCCGACCCCGCCCGCCGCGGCGTGGACCAGGATGGTGTCGCCCTTTTTCACCCGGTAGGTCTCGCGGATCAGGTATCGCACGGTCATGCCCTGGAGCATCATCGCCGCCGCGGTCTCGTCCGAGATGTCGCGCGGGACCTTGACGACCCGGTCGGCCGGGATCAGCCGCTCCTCGGAATAGGCGCCGAGCGGCGCGGTCGCGTAAGCCACCCGGTCGCCCGCCTTGAGGCCGGTCACGCCACGGCCGAGCGCCTCGACGACCCCCGCCCCCTCCATGCCGAGCGTCAGCGGCAGCGGCAGCGGGTAGAGCCCGCTCCGGTGGTAGACGTCGATATAGTTGAGCCCGACGGCGGTGTGGCGGACGCGGATCTCGCCTTTGCCGGGCTTGCCGACATCCACTTCCCGCCATTTCATCGCCGAGGCGGGTCCCGGCTTGTCGATCTGTATCGCGCGCGGCATCCGACGGTCTCCCCTATCCGAGATTGGCCTTGAAGAATTCGGCCGTGCGCCCGTTCGCGAGGTCGGCCGCGGACTGATCGAAGTGCGCGCCGCCGATCCGCGCGAAGGCATGGTCCACGCCGGGATAGATGTGGACGGTGAAGAGCGGGTTGTCCGCGAGCGAGTCCCGGATCGTCTTCTGCGCTTCCGGCGGGCAGTAATCGTCCTCGGCCGCGATGTGGAGCATGGCGGGTTTCGAGGCGCCGGCCGCCTTGTCCATGTTGCCCTCGATCTGCACCGGGTAGTAGCCGACCGAGGCGTCCGAATCCGTGAAGCAGGCCGACATGTAGGCGAGGCTGCCCCCCATGCAGTAGCCCACGGTGCCCACCTTGCCGGTGCAGCCGTCGAGCCCCCGCACGTGGCCGATGGTGGCGGCGATGTCGCCCACCCCCTTCTCGAAGTCGAAGCCCTGGAGGTAGCCGAAGGCCTTCGCCCATTCCTCCTCGGTCTTGTCGGTCAGCTGGACCCCCGGCTCCTGGCGCCAGAACAGGTCCGGCGAGCAGGCGATGTAGCCGTCGGCGGCGAGGCCGTCGCAGATGTCCCGCATGACCCGGTTGACGCCGAAGATCTCCTGGATGACGACCACGCCCGGGCCGGAGCCGGAGGACGGTGTCGCCAGATAGGCCCCGAAGCTGCCGCCGTCGGCCGCGGCGATGTCGATGTCAGGCATGTCGTAGTCTCCCCGTTAGCGATAGGTCGGCATTTGGCCGGCACGATAGACATTTGGCTATGTCGAGTCATCGCCGAACGTCCCGTATGGCGCGCCAGATCGTCTCCGGCGATGCCGGCATGTCGATACGGTCGATGCCGAGCGGGGCGAGCGCGTCGACGATCGCGCTGGTGACCGCCGGCAGCGCGCCGACCGTGCCGGCCTCGCCGGCGCCCTTGACGCCGAGCGGGTTGGTCTCCGTCGGCACCGGGTTGGCCTCGACCTTGAAGCCGCACATGTCGTCCGCCCGCGGCATCGCGTAATCCATGAACGAGCCCGAGAGGTTCTGGCCCGAGTCCCGCTCGAAGACGATCCGTTCCATCACCGCCTGGCCGAGCCCCTGGGCGACGCCGCCGTGGATCTGGCCTTTAAGGAGGAGCGGGTTGAGCACCGTGCCGACATCGTCGACGACGCTGTAATCGACCACCTCGACCGCGCCGGTATCCGGGTCGACCTCCACCTCGCAGACATGGCAGCCGTTGGGGAAGTTCTCGACCCTGGAGACGTAGCCCGCACCCGCCTCGAGCCCCGGTTCGATCTCCGGCGGCAGCTTCGAGGGCACGTACGCCGCCCGCGCGACCTCGACCAGCGGGACCGTCCGGTCGGTGCCGGCCACGCGGAAGGCGCCGTCGGCGAACTCGATATCGGCCTCGGCGGCCTCCAGAATATGGGCCGCGACCGGCCTCGCATGGTCGACGATCTTCTCCGACGCGCGCAGCACCGCCGAGCCCCCCAGCGTCGCCGAGCGCGAGCCGCCGGTGCCCCCGCCGATCGAGAGCGCGTCCGAGTCCCCCTCCGCCACCCGCAGCGTCGCCGGGTCGAGGCCGAGCGTCTGGGCGACGATCTGCTTGTAGATCGTCTCGTGCCCCTGGCCGTGGCTGATGGTGCCGACGAACAGCGTCGCCGTGCCGGTCGGATCGAAGCGCAGCAGGGCGCGTTCCTGGCTCGGCGCCCCCGCGCGTTCGATGGTGTTCGAGATCCCGATGCCGCGCAGCCTGCCGTTCGCCTTCGATCCCGCGCGCCGTTCCTCGAACCCCGCGCGGTCCGCGATCTCGAGCGCCCGGTCGAGATTCTTCTCGAACGCGCCGCAATCGTAGTTGAAGACGAGCCCGGTCCGGAACGGCATCGCGTCCTCGGGAATCGTGTTCTGGCGGCGGAGATCGACGGGGTCGCGGCCGAGCTCGCGGGCCGCCGCGTCGATCAGCTGCTCGATGACGTGGGCGGCCTCCGGCCGGCCGGCGCCGCGATAGGGGCAGGTCGAGTTGGTGTTGGTGAAGACGCCGGCGGTCTCGACATGGATCGCGGGCGTGACGTAGGTGCCCGCGAGGGTGCCGAGATTGGCGGTCGCCGGCCCGCCCGCCATCGACGCCACGTAGGCGCCGATATTGACCCGGGTGCGCACCCGCATGGCGAGGAAGTTGCCCGCCGCGTCGAGCGCGAGCGCGGCGTCGGTCACGTTGTCCCGGCCCTGGTGGTCGCTGATCAGCCCTTCCGAGCGCTCGCAGGTCCATTTCACCGGCCGGCCGGTCTCGCGCGAGGCCCAGAGGACGAGGATCTGCTCGGGATACATGCCGCCGCGCAGGCCGAAGCTGCCGCCGACGTCGTTCGCGATCACCCGCACCCGGTTCTCCGGCAGGCGGAAGATGTCCTTCGCGAGCCCGCTCCTCAGCCGGTGGGGATAGTGGCAGGCGGCGTAGAGCGTGTGCCGCCCGGAGCGGTCGACGTCGCCGACGAAGGCGCGCGGCTCCATCGTGTTCGACGTCACCCGCGAGATGACGAAGCGGCGCTCGACGACATGGGCGGCCCTCGCGAAACCCGCCTCGACCGCGTTCCGGTCGCCCAGCCGGTGGACGAAGCTCTCATTGTCCGGCGCCTCGTCCCACAGCGCCGGCACGGCCCCGGTATCGGCGAGCGCGGTGTCGACATTGGCCTCCAGCGGCTCGAAATCGACGTGGATCGTCTCCGCGGCGTCCCTCGCCTGTGCCAGCGTGTCGGCGACGACGACCGCGACCGCCTCGCCGACATGCATGGTCCGTTCGGCGGCGAGCGGGGCGAAGGGCGGGCGGATCATCGGCGTTCCGTCGCGCGCCTTGAGAACGAGCTGGGCCTGGATCGTGCCGAGCCCCGACGCCGCATAGTCGGCGCCGGTCAGCACCGCATGGACGCCGGGCATGGCGCGCGCCTCATCGGCGTCGATCCGGCGGATCGCCGCGTGGGCGTGGGGAGACCGGAGGATATGGGCGCGGCAGAGGCCGGGAAGGTCGATGTCGTCGACATACCGCCCGCCGCCCGAGAGAAGCCGCGGATCCTCCGTCCGCGGCACCGAATTGCCGATGTCGAACTCGCCCATGCCCGCTCTTCTCCTGCTTGCCGGAAAACCGCGCTACACTGCGGCGCCAAACTAGCAGCGGGGAGAGCGCGGGTGAAACTTGAGGGGCAGGTGGCGATCGTCACGGGCGCGGGGCGCAATATCGGCGAGCGGATCGCCGAGGTCCTGGCCGGGGAGGGAGCGAGAATCGCGGTCGTCGATCTCGACCGGGGGCGCGCCGAGCAGGCGGCCCGGACCCTCGCCGATGCCGGGCGCGAGGCGGAGGCCTTCGTCGCCGACGTGTCGGACAACGAGTCCGTCCAGGCGCTGGTCGCCGCGGTGGTCGAGCGCTTCGGGCGCATCGACATCCTGGTCAACAACGTCGCGATCTCGGACAACCGCCACGTGCTCGAAATCACCGAGAAGGAGTGGGACGACACCATCCGGGTCACCCTGAAATCGCCCTTCCTGATGGCCAAGCACGTCGCCCACCACATGGTCGATAACGGGATCGCCGGCAAGATCGTCAATATCGGCTCGACCTCCGGCTATCGCGGGCGCGGCAGCGCCTGCGCCTACTCCGCCGCCAAGGGCGGGGTCGCGAATCTCACCCGTTCGCTCGCCTTCCAGCTCGCGCCGCACGGGATCCGGGTCAACTCGGTCTCGCCCAACCGCACCGGCTCGCCGGTCGGCATCCAGGAGGTCGACCCGAACCGCTACTTCAAGAACCTGGTCAACCGGCCCGGCGTGCCGGACGACACGGCGCAGGTCGTCGCGTTCCTCTGCACCGACGGCGCGAGCTTCATCTGCGGCGAGAACATCTTTGCCGACGGCGGCGTGATGGCGATGGAGGCGAGCTGAACCGGCGAAGCGCGCAGCCTGCCGTCCGCCCCGCTGTAATTTGCGGACAGGGTGCATGACATCGATTCCATTCGTTTGCTGACGTCCGGCGGCATTCCGGACACGAACGGAGATCGATGTCATCGGGCATCGGGTAGACAAATCGCTACCGGGTCGACATTCGCGTCCCGCGGATGCCGGGCGGGAATGTCGACATTTGCCGACTCGACCCGCGTGTCGACATTGCCGTCGGCAAATGCCGACCGTGCGCGCGCGGCACCGGGGAGTCGGCATGTCGCGGCGATGCCCGTCGCGGAACCCCTCCGTCATCGGGAGCGCCGTGGGGGTCCGGTCGGTAATGACGGCGGTCGCATGCATGATCCTGTCCTCCGCATCGGCGGGCGGCGTGCCCGGCAACGAAAAGGGGCGCCGAAACCTCCGGCGCCCCCACTTGTCGACTCTGGCAAATATAGCCTAAAACGCGTCCCGAGTCAAGAAAAAAATACTTGGTCAGGATAATTCTGTTGGTAAGTCACGGATTCCACGAGGTTTTTTCTCCCTTCCGGTTCCACCCCGGAACCGCCTCCCGGACCATCGAATCCGTCCCATGCAACTCCCCGTCGTCACCCCGGCCTTGAGCCGGGGTCCGGGACGAGCCTGGACCCCGGCTCGAGGCCGGGGTGACAGCGGGGCGCGGAGACGGCCTCGCGCACCGTCCGCCCGCCGCCCCCCACCGTCATGCCCGGAACGAGTCCGGGCATGACGACCGGGACGAACGGGAGTGCCGGAGAACGCCCCCACCGCCCGGCCTTGTCCCCGCCCGTCGGCACAGCGCCCGTGCCGAAGTTAAACCGGACAGCAATGGACTCGTTCCGAGCATGAAGAAATGGACGACACGGGGGACGGCGACGGGGAGATGTCGGCGTGCCGGAGTTCGTGTCCCGGGTCGCGCAATCCGCTCAGGATGAGGGCGGGGTGTATCGGCCAAGAACAAGCCCTCCTCCCGGGTAGGGGCGTCAGCGCCGTATCGAGGGACGACCCCGCCGGATCACCCCGGCTGCCGGTCCTTCGGCACCGCGCCCTCGCCGGACCAGTCGGGCGGGTCGCTGGCCTTTACCCGCCGCGCCTCCTTGACCATCTCGCGGATCTGGCCCGCGAGCGGCATCGATTCGCCGAGGGCGTCGGCCATCTGCGAGACGATCTGCATGTCCTTGAGCGCCCAGGTGAAGGTCATGCGGTCCCAGTCTTCCAGCGTCGCCGATTTCGCCGAGCTGATCAGCAGCGCCTCGCGCAGTTTCACCAGGTCCGCGCCGAAGGACTCGGCGAGCCGGCCGGCTTCGATCAGCCCGACGCCCACGATCCACATCAGGAAGTTGTTCATCGCCTTGCCGAACTGGCCGTGCCCCACCGGGCCGAGATGGGCGATGTCGGAACAGAAGGTCTCGAACACCGGGCGCGAACGCTCCACGGCCGCATCGGTGCCGCCCACGAGCGCGAGCAGCGTCCCCTCGTCCGCCGCCCAGCGGCCACGGCAGATCGGGGCGTCGAGCACGTCGATCCCCTTCTCGGCGGCGCGCCCGGCGACGGTCCGCACCGTCTCCGGCGAGGAGGTCGAGCAGACCGCGATGCAGGAGCCCGGCGCCATCGCGCCGATCAGCCCGTCGCCGCCCATGGTGACCTCCACGGTCTCCGCATCGAACCCGACCGCGACGATCGCGTAGTCGACGTTCCGGCCGAGCTCGGCCGAGGAGGCGAAGGGCGCCGCCCCCGCCTGTTCCGCCTTTGCAAGCTGGGTCGGCTCGATGTCCGTCGCCGAGACGGGGAACCCCGCCTTGACGAGGTGTCCGATCATGGCGAGCCCCATCCGGCCCGGCCCGACGATGCCGACGCGATCCATCCCGTTCGCTCCCCTGTCTGCCCTCAGTATCCGTAGTCGCGCTTCGCCGCCGGTTCGGTGACGTAGCCCTCGGCGATGTCGCGCGCGACCGCCGCCGGGTCGCGCGCCGCCGGGTCGCCGTAGCCGCCGCCCGCCGCGGTCTCCAGCAGGAAGCGCTCTCCGGCGGCGAGCTCGAAACGTCCGGCCGGCGGGGTCTCTTCTTCGTCCGCCGTGCCGTAACGGATGACGAACCGGCTGCCCTGCCCGTCCCTGCCGCCGCCGAGCCCGACCGGCGGGAACCGCGCCCGGTCGTAGCGCCGGATCACCACCGCGTCCTGCAGCAGCTCGTACTCGCGCCTGAGCCCCAGCCCGCCGCGCCAGGTCCCCGCGCCGCCGGAATCGACCATCAGGTCGAAGCGCGGGATGCGGCAGGGGAACTCGGATTCGATGATCTCGATGGGCGTGATATGGAGGTTGGAGAGATGGGTCGCGCAGGCCGAGGCCCCGTCGTGCCCCGCCCCGCCGCCATAGGCCGAGCCGATGATCTCGTATTGCAGGCTGGCCTGGCCCTCGCGCCCGCCCTGGAGCCACTGGATCATCACCGCGCCGCTCGACGCCGCGTTGGCGACCGCGCGGTCGGGCTTGAAGGAGGACAAGGCCTCGAGGATCACGTCGACCAGCTTGAGGTTGGCCATCTGGTAGCTGGAAACCGGCGCCGGCGCGGTCGCGTTGGTAATCGTGTCGGGCGCGTAGACGAAGCGCACCGCCTCCCGCATCCCGTCGTTGAACCGGAGGTCGGGGCCGAGGCAGCCGATCAGGGCGTAGAAGCAGCACGCCTCGACCATCGAGGGGCGGAGGTTGATCGGACCCTTCGCCTGGCGGTCGGCGTCGCTGAAATCGAAGGTCGCGGTCTCGCCCTCGATCGTGACGGTGCAGGCGAAGCGGACCGGGCGGTCGCGCTCGATCCCGTCGGAATCCATGAAGCCTTCGGCCGACGCGGTCCCGTCGGGGAGCGCCCCGATCGCCGCCTTCAGGGCGGATGCGGCGCCGGCGAGGATGGCGGCGAAGGCCTCCCGGACGGTATCGCCGCCGAAACGTCCGCAGATGTCCCGGATCCGCTCGACGCCGAGCCCGGTGGCGGCGATCTGCGCCCGCATGTCGCCCCGCACCAGCTCCGGCTGGCGGCTGTTGGTCAGGATCAGCCGTTCGAGATCGTCCTTGTAGCGCCCCGCCTCGGCGATCCGGATCGGCGGCAGCAGCAGGCCTTCGTGGTAGATCTCGGTCGCGTTGGCCGACGTGCTGCCCGGGTTGGTGCCGCCGACATCGGCCTTGTGCGCGATCGAGCCCGCGAAGCCGATCAACGCGCCGTCCGCGAAGATCGGCGCGACGAAGGCCATGTCCGAGACATGCGGCAGCCCGCCCTCGTAGGGGTGGTTGCAGACGAACATGTCGCCGTCGGCGAGCCCGTCCGCGCCGTAGATTTCCAGGATTCGCCCGACGAGATGCTTGTAGACCGGGGCGTGGAAGAACATCGGCGGGGCGACGATCAGCCCGCCCGCGGCGTCGACGATGACGCAGCTGAAGTCGCGCGATTCCCGGATGATCGTCGAATAGCCCGAACGGTAGAAATGGTAGTGCATCTCCTCGACCAGGCCGGCGACCTTGTTGCGCAGGATCTGGACGGTGACCGGATCAACCATGGCCGCGCTCCAGCACGAGGTTGCGGTGGCCGTCGACCGAAGCCGCCCAGCCGGCGGGGACAACCGTCGTCGCATCGAACTGCTCCACGATCGCAGGCCCGGCGAAGCGAACCCCCGGGGCGAGCGCGGCGCGGTCGACGAGGACGGTTTCGGCCGGGCGCCCGGAATCGAAACGGACCGCGCGCCGGCCCGCGACCGCCGCTTCCGGCAAGCCGGTTTCCGCCGCCGTTTCCGCGGCCGGCCGGTACTTGGGAACGTCCACCGTGACGCGGAGCCGGTAGCTCACGATCTCGACGTTCTTTTCCCGCGCCGCGTGGCCGTGGATCCGGGCGTGCCTCGTATCGAAGCGGGCGCGCGCCGCCGTCATCGCGGCAGCGTCCAGCCCGCCCGTTCCCAGCCCGTCGAGCGGCACGCGAAGCTCGTACCCCTGGCCGACATAGCGGAGGTCGAGCTCGCGCAGGCGGCGGGCGGCGGCGGGGTCGAGACCCTCGGCGGCCAGCTCCTCCGCCGCGCGGGTTTCCAGCCCGGCGAACGCCGCTTCCGCGTGCGCCGGGCTCACCCGGTTGAGCGGGCGGAGCTCGGACCGGACGTAATCGTGAACCACGTCGGAGCACAGCAGCCCCAGCGCCGAGAACGCGCCCGGCCTCTCCGGCACCAGGATGCGCCGCATGCCGAGCTCCTCCGCGACGGAGGCCGCATGCACCGCGCCCGCCCCGCCGAACGGCAGGAGGGTGAAGTCGTGCGGATCGACGCCGCGCTTGGCCGCGACCACGCGGACCTCGTCGGCCATGCGCATGTCGACGATGCGCCGGATGCCGAGCGCCGCTTCGTGGACGTCCATGCCAAGGGGGCGCGCGACGTTTCTCTCCAGCGCCGCGCGCGCGGCGTCGAGGTCGAGCGTCTGCGCCCCGCCGAGCAGATGGGCGGGGTTGAGATAGCCGCAGAGAATGTCCGCGTCGGTCACCGTCGGGTCGGCGCCGCCCTTGCCGTAGCAGGCCGGGCCGGGATCGGCGCCCGCGCTTCGCGGCCCGACGGCGAGAAGGCCCGCCCCGTCGATCCACGCGACCGACCCGCCGCCGGCCGAGATCGTCGTGAGGTCCAGCGTCGGAACGGCGATCGGCCGCCGCCCGATCTCGCTCTCCGTCACCTCCAGCGGCGCGCCGCTCTCGATGAAGGCGATGTCGCAGCTGGTCCCGCCCATGTCGAGCGTCACCAGCCCGGCCCCCGCCTCGTCCGGGGCGAGCCAGGCGCTGGCGCGGGCGCCGGCGGCGGGGCCGGAGAGCATCGTGTGCACGGTCCTGCCCCCCGCGACCGCCGCGGAGAACGGCATGACCCCGCCGTTGGACTGCATCAGGAAACGCTGCGGCGTCCCGACCCCCGCGGCGTCGAGCCCTTCGGCGAGGTCGCCGATGTAGCGGACCAGGACCGGCTCCAGATAAGCGTTCAGCAGCGTCGTCGACATGCGCGGCCATTCGCGCAGCCGCGGCAGGACGGCGCTCGACAGCGAGATCGCGGCTTCCGGGAATTCCTCGCGCAGGATCCGCCCGGCGGCTCTTTCGTGGGCCGGGTTCATGAAGGAGAACAGGAAACAGACGGCGACGGACTCCACGCCCGCGTCCCGCAGCGACCGCGCCGCCTCCCTTACCGCCGCCTCGTCGAGCGGCGCGAGCTCGTTGCCTTCGTAGTCGATGCGGCCGGGGATCTCGCGGGTCAGGCTCTGCGGCGCGATGGGGTCGGGCCGCCTGAAGAAGTAGTCGAACGGGTTGCCGTCGCGCGCCTGCGTCTGGACTTCCTGGATGGCGCGGTAGCCCCGGGCGATCAGCATGCCCACCCTGGCGCCCCGCATCTCCAGGAGCGCGTTGGTGGTGATCGTGGTGCCGTGGGCGAAGAAGCCGATGTCGTCCGGCGCGACCCCGCGGTCCACGAAGCGCGCGAGCCCGTCGAGCACCGCGGCCGCCGGGTTGGCCGGGGTGCTCGGGACCTTCTCGACCAGGATGCGGCCGCTGTCGGCGTCGAGCAGGACGAGATCCGTGTGGGTCCCGCCGACATCGACGCCCAGCCGGTAGGGCGCGGCGCCGTTCACTCCCGCGCCCCGCGCCTCGTCCGCTCTCCTCCGTCATGGTCGGCGAAGGCCGACCATCCACGAGTTTTTAAGTCTCTGGAATCGAAAAACGAAACGTGGATGGTCGGCCTTCGCCGACCATGACGGTGAGGAGGCGAGGGTAACGACGCTTCTGTCGGAAACGGACAGGCTCTAATGGTCATGGTGGTGATGGTCGGCCTTCGCCAGGGCGGAGCGCGGCAGCGCGCGCTCGATTTCCCGGTGGAGCGCGGCCAGCTGCGGTTGGGTCACGGTGAAGGCGAGATCGAAGCCGAACAGGCGCGCGACCAGGATCACCTCGCCGTCCTCCAGCCCGCGCACCAGACCGACGTCGGAGGTCTCGATGGGCTCCGCCAGCACCCGGTCGGTATTGCCGAAGAAGCGGGGCGCGACGTCCGGCCGGCGCGACGCGGCCTGGGCGCCGAGCCCGGCGAGATACGCGATCGTCCGTTCCAGGTCCGCCGCGCGGCAGACGATCTTCGCGCCGTCTCCCGCGGCGTCGCGGACCTCGAAGGAAACGTTGCCGCCGTCCGGCGCCACCCGCGGATTCGCCAGCCGGTCGAGTTCGATTGCGGTGAGCTCGGACATTCTTCCCGCGTCCCCCTGCTTGTGCGGGCGGGAGTGTGCCGGCCCGGAACGGGCGGTTCAACGCCCGCCCTTTCACGCCCCGCCCCGCAGGATCGTCTTGAATCGCTCCGTCGCGCGGACCAGCGCCGCGCGGATGCCGGGGTCCATCGCGGAATGGCCGGAATCGGGCACCACGACATAGTCCGCTTCCGGCCAGGCGCGGCGGAGCGCGTCCGCCGTGACGATGGGGCAGACCATGTCGTAGCGGCCCTGGACGACGATCCCGGGGAGATGGCGGATGCGCTCGACACCGGCGAGCAGCGCGCCGGGCTCGAGAAACACGTTGTTGACGAAATAGTGGGCCTCGATGCGGGCGAGTCCCACCGCCATCGAGTCCTCGCCGAACGCGGCGATGGTCTCGGGGCTCGGAAGGAGGGTGGAGCACGCCCCTTCGTAGCGACTCCACGCGCGCGCCGCCGGCAGCAGCACCGCCGGGTCCCGGCTCGAAAGGCGGCGGCAATAGGCCGCGAGAATGTCCGCCTTCTCCGCCTCGTCGAGAATCTCCGTCAGCCCGTCCCAGGCTTCCGGAAAGACATTGCGGATTCCGTACAGGAACCAGCGGATCTCCGCCTCGCTCCCCAGGAAGACCCCGCGCAGGATGAGGCCGAGCGCGCGCTCCGGGTGCGTTTGGGCATAGGCGAGCGCGAGCGTGCTGCCCCAGGAGCCGCCGAACAGCAGCCATGCGTCGATGTCGAGCATCGCGCGGATGCGCTCCATGTCCTCGATCAGATGCTGCGTGGTGTTGTCCCGGGTCTCCCCCGCCGGCGTGGAGCGGCCCGCGCCGCGCTGGTCGAAAATCACGATCCGGTAGTGTTCGGGATCGAAGAACCGCCGATGCGCCGGGATGGCCCCCGCCCCCGGCCCGCCATGAAGGAACGCCACCGGCGCTCCCTCGGGGTTGCCCGAGACTTCCCAATAGAGGCTGTGCAGCGTATCGACGGCGAGCCGTCCGCTGTCATACGGTTCGATGGGGGGGAAGAGCTGCTCACGCGCCATCTGAGATTTCCGCGCCTCGACCGGTTGCTCGGCGGCGTCGGCCGGGTGCCTGGCTCCGCGGCGGGCGCGGCATTCTACCGACGCCCCGCGGCATGGCAAATCGCCGCGCTGGCCCTGTGCTGGTCCGAGCCGGTTGCCGCCGAGACCGTGCGGCGGGGGGTGGTGAGCGCGGCGATCGACGGCGACACCGTCCTACTGGAGAGCGGCGCGGAGGTCCGGCTGGTCGGCATCCAGGCGCCGAAGCTGGCGCTCGGCCGCGCCGGCTTCCGGGACTGGCCTCTCGCCGCCGAGGCCAGGAAGGCGCTCGAGACGCTCGTTCGCGGCGCCCCGGTCAAGCTGGTCTACGGAGGACGGAGGGTCGACCGGCACCGCCGGCTTCTCGCCCACCTGGAGCGCGAACCCACCCCCCGCCGCGCCGCGCTCTGGATTCAGGGCGAGCTGCTGAGGCGCGGCCTCGCCCGCGTCTATACCTTCCCGGACAACCGGTCCCGGGCGGAGCGGATGCTGGCGCTGGAGCGGGAGGCGCGGGCCGCCCGGCGCGGCATCTGGCGGCTTCGCTACTACCGCGTCCTCGGCCCGGAGGAGACCCGGCGCTATATCGGCAGTTTCCGGCTCGTGGAAGGGAGGGTGCTCGACGCTGCCGTCGTGCGCGGCAAGGGCTTCCTCAATTTCGGCCCCGACTGGCGCACCGACTTCACCATTTCCGTCGCGCGGAAGTACCGCCGCCGGTTCCGCCGCGCCGGCATCGATATCGAGGCCCTGGCGGGACGCCGGGTACGTGTGCGGGGTTGGCTCGCATGGCAGAATGGACCGATGATCGAGGCGACCCATCCCGAACAGCTGGAGGCGATCGAGCCATGAGATCCGGACGTGCGCTGCTCGCCACGGTTGTGGCCGCCGTCCTTGCGGCGGGCGGGCTGGGCGGCTGCGCCGTCAACCCCGCGACCGGCGAGAAGGTCTTTACCGGCGGCGTTACCGGCGCCCAGGAGAAGGCGGTGGGCCGCAAGGTTCACGCGCAAATCCTCGGCGAGCTCGGTCCCCGGTACGAGGACGAAGAGCTCCAGACCTACGTGAACTCGGTCGGTCAATTGCTGGCGCGCACCACCGAGCGCCGCGATCTGGAATACACCTTCACCGTCGTCGATTCCGACACGATCAACGCGTTCGCGGTTCCGGGCGGCTACATCTACATCACCCGGGGGCTTCTGGCGCTGTTCGGCGACGAGGCGGAGCTCGCCGGCGTGCTCGGCCACGAGCTCGGCCACATTACCGCCCTGCACTACGCGCGCGGACAGGGCCAGGCCATTCTGGCGCAGATCGGAGTGCTGGCCGCGGATATCCTGGCCCAGCAGGCGGGCGCCGGCGGCGCGGTCAGGAACGCGCTGGACGATCTCACCGGTACCGCCGCCTTCGCCTACCTGCGGAGCCACTCGCGGGAGAACGAGTACGAATCCGACGATCTCGGCATTCGCTACATCGCGCGGGCGGGCTACGACACGTACGGGGTCGCCCGCATGCTCGCCAAGATACGCGCCCGTGCCCGCCTGCAGGCCCGGCTCGCCGGCAGGTCGCCCGACGAGATCGACCGGTTCGACTACACCGCGACCCACCCCGCCCCCGCGAAGCGCGTTCGCCGCGCCCTGGACAACGCCGCCCGGACCCCGGTCCGCGATCCCATGGTCGCGCGGGAGATCTACCTCGAAAAGATCGACGGGCTGTTCTACGGCGGCAGCCCGGAGCAGGGATTCGTGCGCGGCCGGGAATTCGTCCACCCGACGCTGCGGTTCCGGTTCTCGGTGCCGGAGACCTTCACCCTGCACAATACGCCCAAAACCGTGATCGCTTCCGGCAGCGGCGGGGCCCAGATATCGCTGTGGCTGCACGGGCGCGGGCAGACCCGTTCGGCGGCGGAGTTCCTGCGCGGCCGGTGGGCGGGGAAGCTTTCGCTCGGACGGATCGAGGAGCTGACCGTCAACGGCCAGCCGGCGGCGACCGCCCGCGCGGCCGCGCAGAGCGCGCGCGGCGCGGTGGACGTCCGGATTCTCGTCGTGGGCTCGGACGCGGACAGGGTCTACGAGACGATCTTCGTGTTTCCCGGGGGACGGGGATCGGGCCTCGAAGCCGCGTACCGCGAGGTCGCGGCGAGCCTGCGAGAATTGACCGTGAGCGAGGCCGCGACCTACCGGCCGCGCCGGATCGCGGTGGTCGAGGCGCGCCCGGGGGATACGCAGCAGAGCCTCGCGCGGCGGATGGCGGTCGAGAAACGGCCGCTCGAACATTTCCGCGTGCTCAACGGGTTGGAGCCCGGAGACAGGATCGTTCCCGGGCGGCTGCTCAAGCTCGTCGTCGAGTAGGCCCGGCCTGCAGGACGAGGCCGATCACGCGGCGCGCCCGGTCGTACGCATCGGCCCGCCCGCTCTCCCGGGGTCCGGCCACGTTGAGCGCCGCCACGCCTTCCGCGCCGATCCAGGTGCGAACCCTGGATGCGGCCGCATCGTCGTCGAGGCCGCTCATGTCGAGCACGAGGCAGGGCTTTTCCAGTCGGGCGGCGCTGTCCACCGTGGCGAGGGTTCCGCCCGACGGCGCACCCCAGGCAAGAACCAGCGTGCCGTCCGATTCCTCCACGTTCCGCCTGGTCCGAACGATGTAGCGGCGGGAAGGGGTCTCGCGAAGCGGGTAGCGGTCGGGGATCCGCCCGTCCTCGGCGCGGCGTCCGCGCGGGCACCAGCCGCCGCAGGGAAATCCCGCGTCGAGGGCGGCATCGAGCGCGCCACGGTCGACGCCGGTCTGTCCGCCGGAAAGGATTCGTTCGAGCACCGCGCCCGGTTCGCCGCGGCCCCGGCGCTAGGCGGGCTTGGCGAGGACCGCCTCGAGTTTCTCCGCCGCGGCGTCGCGGTCGACCTTCTCCACCAGCGCCAGCTCCTGCGCCAGCCGTTCGAGCGCGGCCTCGTACATCTGCCGTTCGGAATAGGACTGGTCCGGCTGTCCGGCGGCACGGTGGAGATCGCGCACCACCTCCGCGATCGCGACCGGATCGCCGCTGTTGATCTTGGCGTCGTATTCCTGCGCGCGCCTCGACCACATGGTCCGCTTGCCGCGGGCGCGGCCCTTCAGCGTCGTCATGGCGGTCTTCATCTTGGCCCGCGAGCTGATCTTGCGCAGCCCCGAATCCTTGACCTTGTCCACCGGTACGCGGAGCGTCATCTTCTCGGATTCGAAGGAGATCACGAACAGCTTGAGGTCGAAGCCCGCGACCTCGCGGTCCTCGACGCCCAGCACCTTGCCGACGCCATGCGTCGGGTAGACGACGTAGTCCCCTGCGGAAAAGGCCAGTTTGGTCGCCATCGCCGGTCTCTACCTCATCGGATCGGAGCTTCGTCGGTCGCCGTCGTGCGGCGGCGCGCGTCGATCGGCATCGATCCTGTCACGGCTCGGTTCGAAGTTGGGGCGTTCTCCGACGAATGCCGGAGGGCGTCAGGTCCCTTCGCCCGGGTTTTCGGAGAAATGCTCCGCGAACTTGTTCTGCACCTCGCGCCAGTCGTCGGCGTCGGCGGGAGACTCGCCCTTGCGGGTGATATTGGGCCAGGTATCGGCGTATTTGCGGTTCATCTCGACCCATTCTTCCGCCCCGTCGTCGGTATCGGGACGGATCGCCTCCACCGGGCATTCGGGTTCGCACACGCCGCAATCGATGCATTCGTCGGGGTGAATGACCAGCATGTTCTCGCCCTCGTAGAAACAATCCACGGGACAGACTTCCACACAGTCCATGAACTTGCACTTGATGCACATTTCATTGACGATATAGGTCATATTGCCGTCACTCCCGAGGCCGTTCGCCGGCCCACCGATTTCGAAACGAGAGGGAACTTAGTACCCGAGCCCCTGTCAGCCAACCTCTTTTCGCCGCACCCGCGCGGCCGCCCGGCGCCGGGCGATCGCGCTGTCCCGGTCCGACACGTAGATCAGCCCGCCGATGCGGCGCATGAGCTGGGCCTCGTGCGCGTCCACGCGCCCGTCCGCGAGCACGACCTCCCACAGCATCTCGACCAGCGCGACGCGCTCCCCGTCGCTGTAGTTGTCCTTTACCGTTCGGGTAAAGCCGAGGATTTGAACCGCGCCGTCCGCCCTGTCCTCCGCGGCTGCGAGCAGGGTTTCCGCCTCCTCGGGCTCGAGCGAGAAGCGGCGCAGCAGGATGTCGAGGATGCGCCGGCGCTCGACATCGTCGAAGCTGGCATCCACGCAGGCGGCATGGACCAGCAGCGCGGCGGCGGCGATCTGGAGGGCGTCGGGGCCGTGGGACCCGTCAGCCGGACGCGTGTCCGCGCCGCGTTCTCCGAAGAGTTCCCGGATCCGGTTGATCACGGCGCGCTCGTTTCCGGCGGGACGGTCTCGTACAGCATCCGGGCCTCGGCCGGCGGTCCGCGCCGCGTCCCAACGGCAAGCACCCGAACCACCCTTATATCGCGCGCCGTCGGAACGGTGAGGACATCGCCCGGCGTCACCCGGTGATCGGCCTTCCGGATGACCCGTCCGTCGACCCGGATCCGCCCTTCGCGGCACAGCCGGCTCGCCCTGGTCCGGCTCTTGAACATCCGGGCGTACCAGAGCCACTTGTCGATCCGGATGGCGTCGTCGGTCATGCCGGGTTTCTGAGCTGTTGCAGCTTGGCGAACGGCGAGGACGGATCTCGCGCGCGCCGCGCCCGCCTGGCGGCGGTTCGCTTGCGTCCCGAGCGAACGAAACGCGAGCCCTCGGCACCCTCCTGCGGACCGTAGCCTAGATCGGCCAGGACCGCTTGCGCCTGCTCCTGGGTGATCCCGACGAGAGACAGCATGTCCGGGGTGAGTTCGAACGGGCCGCCGCGCGCGGCGCGGGCGAGCGCGACCGCGAGGCGGTCGAGCATGTCGATGCGGATCGCTCGGCCGCCCACAATGCGATAGCCGCAAGCCGCATAGAAGGAAGGGTCCGCGTCCGCTTCGGGCGCCACCGAACACAGTCCGGGCGGCGGGGCGGACCGGGCCGGACTTCCGCTATGGACCGACCAGAGGAGCGCGCGGAGGCTGGCGGATTTCGGCTTGACGAGCGCAGGCAGGTAGACCGCTTCGAGACCGAACCGGACGCCGAGCGCGCGCATGCGTCGCCGGTCCTCCGTCCCGAGATCGGCGATCAGCGAGCGGACCGAGCGCCGCGGCAACGAGCCCAGCGCCTCGGCCAGCTGGAAGGCGAGCCCCCGCGCCGCCCCCGAGAACCCGATGTCGCGGAGCGCGAACAGCGGCGCGAACCCGGCCTCCACGTGGGCCGCGAGCCAGCGCTCGAGCCGGCGGCGCACGCGCATCGCGGGGTCCTTGCCGAGGTTTTCGTCGGCCCGCAGCGCGACCCGCGGTTCGAGAACGCTGGCCCCCGCCGCGAGCCGTGCGACCGGCGCCCCGCGCCAGACGATCGAGCCGTCCTCCCGGAGCGTTATCGCGGCGTCGGGCTCGGCGGCGAGTTGGGCCGCGGCATCCCGCAGCCTGCGGCGCAGCAGGCCGCCCGCCACCCCCATCGCTTCCCGTTCGGTGAACGCGCTTTCCGGCCCGGCGGGGACGAAGCGCAACCCTTCGACGCGCCCGACCGGCTCCCCGGCGACCCGTACCGTGCCGTCCGCGTCGATCGCGGCGCCGCGCGACGGCTTGTCCCGCGCCCGGGCGAGCAACGCCGCGCGGCGGTCCACGAAGCGCTGGGTGAGCCGTTCGTGCAGCGCGTCCGACAGGCGGTCCTCGATCGCGCGCGCTCGTCCCTGCCATGCCCTGCTGTCGTCGACCCAGTCGCCGCGGTGGGCGATATAGGTCCAGGTGCGCACATGGGCGATGCGCGCCATCAGCGTGTCGATCTCTCCCTCGGTCCGGTCGAGGCTCGCGATCTGGCCGGCGATCCAGTCGGCCGGCAGGCGCTCCGCGGGGCCGGAGAGGTGGCCGAACACGGTGGCGAGAAGCCTCGTATGCTCTTCCGCCATGGTCTTGCGGTAATCGGGTATCTGGCAGACGTCCCAAAGCAGGCGAAGCGCAGCCCCGCCCGCGGCGCGGCCGCGGATCGCCTCGTCGCCGAGAAGGGACGCCAGCGCGCGCCTGTCGTCTCCTTCCCGCGCGCGCACCAGCTCCGGGCGCGGCGGGAGGGCGTCGAGGCTTTCCAGCAGCGCCTCCGGCGAGCGGAAATCGAGCGCCGCGTTGCGCCACTGGAGCGCGGTCAGCGGCTTGAAGCTGTGGTTCTCGATAGCCTCCACCGTCTCCGGCTCGAAAGCCTCGAGACCGGCCGTCGTCCCGAACGTCCCGTCGTTCATGTAGCGGCCTGCGCGGCCCGCGATCTGGGCCAACTCCGAGACCCCGAGCTCCCGGTGGAGCCTGCCGTCGAACTTCTTGCGCTCGAAGAAAGCGACGTGGTCGACCCGCATGTTGAGACCCATGCCGATCGCGTCCGTGGCGACCAGGAAATCGACTTCGCCCGCCTGGTACATCCCGACCTGGGCGTTCCGGGTGCGCGGGCTGAGCGCACCCAGCACGATCGCCGCGCCGCCGCGCTGGCGCCGGAGAAGCTCCGCGATCTCGTACACCCGCCCGGCCGAGAAGGCGATCACCGCGCTGCGCGGCGGCAGGCGGGTGAGCTTCCGGGTTCCGGCATAGTCGAGCCGGGACAGCCGCGGCCGGCTCACGAACGCCGCGTCGGGTACCAGCCTGCGGATCAGCGGACGCATGGTGTCGGCGCCGAGGAACATGGTTTCCGCCTCTCCCCGCGAACGCAGCAGGCGGTCGGTGAAGACGTGGCCGCGCTCGGGATCGGCGCACATCTGGATCTCGTCCACGGCGAGAAAATCGAAGCGCCGCTCGAGCGGCATCGATTCGGCGGTGCACAGGAAATATCGCGCCTTGGCGGGGACGATCTTCTCCTCGCCGGTGACCAGCGCGACATGGCGCGCGCCCTTCAGGCGGACCACGCGGTCGTAGTTTTCGCGCGCCAGAAGCCTGAGCGGAAAGCTGATCGCGCCGCTCGGATGGCCGAGCATCCGCTCGATCGCGAAATGGGTTTTTCCGGTGTTCGTCGGACCGAGAACGGCGGTGACGGGAGCGCGCGGCCCGGTAGCGGACATGTCGCTAGAATCGGCAATTGCGGTCGGAAAAGCAAGGCCTTGCGGGTCTTGCAAGTCCCGCGGCGCTTCCGCATATGTTCGCCTGATGCGGCCCGGGGACCGTGTCTTGGATCGAAGGGGTGGAGAGGAATCGATGGGCGAGGAGAAACTGAGCTTCCAGACGGAAGTCTCGCGGCTGCTCAGAATCGTCGCCAACTCGCTCTACAGCGAGAAGCGGATTTTCCTGCGCGAGCTGATCTCCAACGCATCCGATGCGTGCGACCGTCTGCGCTACGAAGCGATCGTCGAGCCGGCGCTGATCGAGGACGATCCCGAGTTCCGGGTGCGGATCGAGCTCGACGCCGCCGCGCGGACCATATCGGTCGCCGATAACGGGATCGGCATGAATCGCGATGGGCTGATCGCCGATCTCGGCACCATCGCGCGGTCGGGCACCAGCGCCTATCTGGACCAGATGTCGGGCGACGCGGCCCAGGACATGGCCCTGATCGGCCAGTTCGGGGTCGGCTTCTATTCGGCGTTCATGGTGGCGGACCGGGTCGAGGTGGTGAGCCGCCGCGCCGGCGAGGCGCAGGCCTGGCGCTGGATCTCCGAAGGGCTCGGCGAGTTCACCGTCGGCGAAGCCGAGCGCGAGGGGCGCGGGACGACGGTGACGCTGCATATCCGCGACGGCGAGGATTCGTTCCTCGAGCCCGCAACCCTGCGCGCCATCGTCAAGACCTACTCGGACCACATAGGCCTGCCCATCGTCCTCGTCGAAGGCGGCAGCGAGGACACCGTGAACGAGGCCTCCGCGCTCTGGGCCCGGCCGAGGTCGGAGATCGCCGACGACCAGTACGGGGAATTCTACCGCCATGTCGGCCATGCCTTCGACGAACCGTGGATGACGATCCACTGGCGGGCCGAGGGAACCCACGAATACACGACGCTGGTCTTCATCCCCTCGCAGCGGCCCTTCGACCTGTTCAACCCGGAACGCAAGCACGGCGTGAAGCTCTATGTGAAGCGCGTGTTCGTCACCGACGACTGCGCCGAGCTGATCCCGCAATGGCTCCGCTTCCTGCGCGGGCTGGTCGACAGCGAGGACCTGCCGCTCAACATCAGCCGCGAGATGCTGCAGAACAACCCGCTGCTGGCCCGGATGCGGACGGCGATCGTCAGGCGGGTGCTGGGAGAGCTCGGCAAGAAGGCCGAGGCGGAGCCCGGGAATTACGCTGGGTTTTGGGAGAATTTCGGTCCGGTGCTCAAGGAGGGCGTCTACGAGGATCCCGAAAACCGCGACGAGATCCTGAAGCTCGCCCGGTTCCACACGACGGCGGGCGAAGATCCCGTCGGGCTCGACGCCTATGTCGAGCGGATGAAGGAGGGGCAGGAGGCGATCTACTACATCGCCGGCGAGGACCTCGACGCCGTGCGCCGCAGCCCGCAGCTCGAAGGGTTCCGCGCGCGCGGCATCGAGGTGCTGCTGATGACCGACCCGGTCGACGAGTTCTGGATTCCGGCGGTCGGCACGTACGCAGAGAAGGAATTCAAGTCCGCGACGCGGGCGGGCGCGGATCTCGCCGACATCGCGGTCGAAAGCGCCGACGGGGCGGAGAAGGACGAGGAGACGGTCGACCAAGGTCGGGTGGACAGCGTGATCGCGATGTTCAAGCTGGCGCTCAAGGACGAGGTCAAGGACGTGCGCGCGTCCGACCGGTTGACCGACAGCGCCGCCTGCTTGGTGGCCGACGAGGGCGATCTCGACATCAATCTCGAACGCCTGCTGAAACAGCACCGGCAGCTGGACACGGGGTTCAAGCGGATCCTGGAGATCAATCCGAAACACGCCCTCATCCGGAGCCTCGCCGACGCGGTCGGCAGGGACGCCACGGCGCAGCGGCTTTCCGACACCGCCTGGCTGGTGCTCGATCAGGCGCGCATCATGGAGGGTGAGAGGCTGCCCGATCCCGCCGCCTTCTCGCGGCGCATGTGCGAGGCGCTGGCGCGGGGGCTCCGGTCCGGCTGAACGGGCGGCCGGGTCAGGCCGCTTCCAGCATATTGCGGATCACGTATTGCAGGATGCCGCCGTGGCGGTAGTACTCCGCCTCGTCCAGCGTATCGATCCGGCAGGTGAGCGCGATGTCCTCCGACGACCCGTCGGCCCGGACGATCCGGCAGGCGACGTCCATGCGCGGCGTTATGCCGCCCGCGACGCCTGAAATGTCGAAGGTCTCCGAGCCGTCGAGGCCGAGCGTCTTTCGCGTCGTGCCCGGCTTGAACTCGAGCGGCAGCACGCCCATGCCCACTAGGTTCGAGCGGTGGATGCGCTCGAAGCTCTCGGCGATCACCGCCCGGATGCCGAGCAGCCGGGTTCCCTTGGCCGCCCAGTCGCGCGACGAGCCGGTGCCGTACTCCTTGCCCGCGACGACGACCAGCGGCACGCCCCGTTCGCGGTAGCGCATCGCCGCCTCGTAGATCGGCTGCGGGTCGCCACCGTCGATGTGGCGCGTCATCCCGCCCTCGATCCCCGGCACCATCTCGTTGCGGATGCGGATGTTGGCGAAGGTGCCGCGCATCATGATCTCGTGGTTGCCGCGTCTCGAACCGTATGAGTTGAACGCCGCCGGGCGCACCTGGCGTTCCAGCAGGTAGTCGCCCGCCGGGCTCCGGCGCGCGATGCTGCCGGCCGGCGAGATGTGGTCGGTGGTGACCGAATCCCCCAGCATCGCGATGGCGCGTGCGCCCTCGATGTCTTCGATCGGCGCCGGTTCCGGAGTCATGTCCTCGAAGAAGGTCGGATGGCGCACATAGGTGCTGGAGTCCTGCCAGTCGAAGGTCTCCGACGGGGTCGAGGAGATCGCGCGCCACGCCGCCGGACCCTCCGAGACGTTTTCGTAACGGGCGCGGAACATTTCCGGCGTGAGCGCGGCGGCGAGCGTATCGGCGATCTCCCGGTTCGAGGGCCAGATGTCCTTCAGATAGACCGGCGTTCCGTCCGCCGCCTCGCCGAGCGGGTCGTTGACGATGTCGGCCTTGAGCGAGCCCGCGATCGCGTAGGCAACCACCAGCGGCGGGGAGGCGAGGTAGTTGGCGCGGACCTGGGCGTGGACCCGCCCCTCGAAGTTGCGGTTGCCGGAGAGCACCGCGCCGACCACCAGATCGCCTTCGTCGACCGCATCGGCGACCGGTTCGGGCAGCGGACCCGAATTGCCGATGCAGGTGGTGCATCCGTAGCCCACGAGGTTGAAGCCGAGCGCGTCGAGGTCCTCCTGCAGCCCGGCCGCGGCGAGATAGTCGCTCACCACCTGGCTCCCGGGCGCGAGCGAGGTCTTGACCCAGGGCTTGACCTCCAGCCCCAGCGCGCGCGCTTTCCGCGCGACGAGGCCGGCGGCGACCATCACCGACGGGTTCGAGGTGTTGGTGCAGCTGGTGATCGCGGCGATCACGACATGGCCGTCCTCGACCGCGAAATCCGTGCCTTCGGCGGGCCGCGAGCGGTCCGAGCCGCCGAGTTCGGAAAGCGCGGTCGCGAAGGCGTCCGCCGCGCCCGACAGCACGACCTTGTCCTGCGGCCGCTTGGGGCCGGCGAGCGACGGCTCGACGGTGCCGAGGTCGAGGCCGAGCGTGTCGGTGAACTCGGGATCGGGCGTGTCCGCGTCGCGCCACAGCCCCTGCGCCCGCGCATAGGCCTCCACCAGGGCGATCCGGTCGTCGTCGCGCCCGGTGAGGCGCAGATAGGCGCAGGTCTCCGCGTCGATCGGGAAGAAGCCGCAGGTGGCGCCGTATTCCGGCGCCATGTTGGCGATCGTCGCCCGGTCGGCGAGGGTGAGCTCGTCGAGGCCCGGTCCGTAGAACTCGACGAACTTCCCGACCACGCCGCGCGCCCGCAGCATCTGGGTCACGGTGAGCACGATGTCGGTGGCCGTCGTCCCCTCGCGCGGCGTCCCCTCGAACCGGAACCCGATCACCTCCGGAAGCAGCATCGAGATCGGCTGGCCGAGCATCGCCGCCTCCGCCTCGATCCCGCCCACGCCCCAGCCGAGCACCGAGAGCCCGTTGATCATCGTGGTGTGGCTGTCGGTGCCGACCAGCGTGTCCGGATAGGCGAGAGTCCGGGCGCCGTCCTCGCGGGTCCAGACGGTCCGGGCGAGGTATTCGAGGTTGACCTGGTGGCAAATGCCGGTGCCGGGCGGCACCACGCGGAAATTGCTGAACGCCTTCGAGCCCCAGTGCAGGAAGGAGTAGCGCTCCTGGTTGCGCTCGAACTCGCGGTCGACATTGGCGGCGAACGCGTTGCCCGACCCGTGACTGTCGACCATCACCGAATGGTCGATCACCAGGTCGACGGTGGCGAGCGGGTTGATCTTCTGCGGATCGCCGCCGAGGTCGGCCATCGCCTGACGCATCGCGGCGAGGTCGACCACCGCGGGCACGCCGGTGAAGTCCTGCAACAGGGTGCGCGCGGGATGGAACGCGATCTCGTGCGTCGAGGACCGCGTTTCCAGCCAGGCGGCGCACGCCTCTATGTCGTCGACGGCGACCGTCCGCCCATCCTCGTGGCGCAGCAGATTCTCCAGCAGGACCTTCATCGAATAGGGCAGGCGGGAGATGTCGCCTATGCCCGCTTCGCGCACCGCCTCGAGCGCGTAGTAGTCGTAACTTCCCGTGCCCGCCCGGAGCGAACGCCTCGCCTTCAACCGATCCTGTCCAGTGCCGCTCACCGCCGTTTTCCTCCGCGTCGCGAGATCCTATGTCCTGGCGGATGGATAGCCTGCCAGCGCCGCCATGGCGAGGAGTTATTCGCCCATCGGAGCCCGGCCCGCCGGAGCGCACGAAATCACAATATTGCCCCATTCCCGGCCAGCGGCGGCCACAATCGCCCTCTATCTCTTCGGGCATCCTAGCCCCTCGGACGCCGACCCCGGGCGTCCACACGGCCATCGGGCCCAACTCGCCGGGCCGCCGGAAACCCTTCCGGCGGCCCGTTCTTATCGGGACGGAACCGGGACGATATGAGTAAGCCGGCCGGGCCCCGGGGATATCGCCGTTTCGCCGCCTCCTGCGCCGTCGCGGCGCTGGTTCCCGGTTTCCTGTTCTCGGTTTCCGGCGCGAGGCCCGACGGCGTCGGATTTCGCGACATCCCGTTCGAGATCGACGGCGAGCGGCTGACCGTGGCGCTCTGGTATCCGGCCGCCGGCCCGTCCGGGCGCACGGTCGTCGGCCCGTTTGCGATGGCCGCTACATCGGAAGCGCCGGTCGGCGCCGGGCGTTACGGCCTCGTCCTGATTTCGCACGGCACCGGCGGCGGACGGCTGAACCATCGCGGCACGGCGATCCGACTGGCCCGCGGCGGCTACGTCGTCGCGGCGCCGGAACATGCCGGCGACAACTGGCGCGACGGCCGGTACAGCGGCACGTTCGCGAACTGGCGCCGCCGACCGCGCCAGCTGAGCGCGGCCCTCGACCGGGTGCTCCGCGATCCGGAATTCGGACGCTGGATCGATCACGCCCGTATCGGTGCCGTCGGGCACTCCGCGGGGGGCTACAGCGTGCTCGCGCTGATCGGCGGCAGGGCGGATACGCGCCTTCTCGCGCGCCACTGCACGCGGAACCGCGACGCCGACCCCGCGTTCTGCGCCTACGGCCGGCCCGGCACCGCCGCGGGCGGCCCGTTGCCCGACCTGTCGGATCGCCGCGTCCGCGCGGTCGCGGCCGTCGCCCCGGTCGGGGCGATCTTCGGCGATGGCGCTTTCGCGGGCGTGAAGGCGCCGGTGCAGATCCACCGTCTCGGCGCGGACCGGGTCCTGCGCAGGCCGTGGCATGCCGAAAACATCGCGAGGCTGATGGGAAACAGGGCGCACCTGGCGGTGCATCCGGAGGCCCATCATTTCTCCTTCATATCGCCCTTCCCCGCAGAGATAACCGGCGAAATAGGCGCTCCGGCGCGAGATCCCAAGGGGTTCGATCGCCGCGCGTTCCTGTCCCGGATCGACCGGCAGCTTCTGGACTTTTTCGATGCGGTTCTGCCTGTCGGTTCGCCCGCCCACGGCCGGTGAGGACGCCGCGTTCGGGAAGCGTCGGTGGCTCAGCCGATGCCGAGATCCTTGAACCGCTTGTTGAATTTCGCCACTTGGCCGCCGGTATCGACCAGGCGTTGCTGTCCGCCGGTCCAGGCCGGGTGGGTCTTGGGGTCGATGTCGAGCTTTACTGTGTCCCCGGCCTTGCCGTAGGTCGACCGGGTCGTGTAGGTCGTGCCGTCGGTCATCACCACGTTGATTTCGTGGTAGTCCGGGTGGATGTCCTTCTTCATCGTCGCGTCTCCGGCGGGGCGGCGGGTATATATCGGAAGGCGTCTGGATTTACAAGCCTCCCGGTCCCCGGGGACGGGGCCGGAGGCGGAACGATCGGGCCGGCGCATCCGGCCCGGGAGACGGATTCTGGCCCAGCGTGAAACCTACAGCCCGGAAGAGCGCGCCCGCGGCAATGTCCGCAGCCTGCGCGCGCTGATCCCGTGGCTCGCGCCGTACCGGATGCGGATCGCCGGCGCCGGTCTGGCGCTGATCGTGGCCGCGGGCTCGGTTCTCGTCCTCGGACAGGGGCTGCGCGCGCTGATCGACGAGGGCTTCGGCGCCGGCGACGGTGCCCTGCTCGACCGGGCGCTCGCGGGGCTCTTCGTCGTCATCGCCCTTCTGGCGGCCGCGACCTTCGGGCGGTTCTACCTCGTCGCCTGGGTCGGCGAGAGGGTGGTGGCCGACATGCGGCGCGCGGTCTTCGAGCGCATGCTCGCCCTCAGCGCGTCCTTCTTCGAGTCCGCGCGCGTCGGCGAGGTGCTGTCGCGGCTTACCACCGACACCACGCTCCTCCAGGTGGTGGTCGGCTCCTCGGTCTCGGTGGCGCTGAGGAACGTGCTGCTGTTTCTCGGCGGCACGGTGCTCCTGTTCGTCACCAGCCCGAGGCTTGCCGGCCTGGTGTTCCTGATCGTGCCGGTGGTGGTGCTTCCCATCGTTTTCTTCGGCCGGCGCGTCCGGCGCCTGTCGCGCGCCAGCCAGGACCGGGTGGCCGACATCTCGGCGCATGGCGAAGAGACGCTCAACGCGATCCGCACCGTGCAGGCGTTCGGCCACGAGCCCGTCGACACGAGGCGCTTCGGGGCGCGGGTCGACGAGGCGCTTGCAACCGCGCTCCGGCGCAACATGGCGCGCGGGTGGCTGACCGCGTTCGTGATGGTCACGGTGTTCAGCGCGGTCGGCGTGATCCTGTGGATCGGCGGGCACGACGTGATGGGCGGGCGGATTTCGCCGGGCGAATTGTCGGCCTTCGTCTTCTACGCGGTCGTGGTGGCCGGCTCGGTCGGCGCGGTGAGCGAGGTGATCGGCGATCTGCAGCGCGCCGCCGGGGCGACCGAGCGCCTCCTCGAACTCCTGCGCATCGATTCCCAGATCTCCGCGCCGGCCGTGCCCGTTCGCCTTCCGGAACCGGCCTTGGGCACTGTCGACTTCGAAGAGGTCCGGTTCCATTACCCGTCGCGTCCCGACAACCCCGCGCTGGACGGGGTGAGCTTCGAGGTCGCGGCGGGCGAGCGGGTCGCGCTGGTGGGCCCCTCGGGCGCGGGCAAGTCCACCGTTTTCGAGCTCTTGCTCCGCTTTTACGACCCGGCGGAGGGGCAGGTGCGGGTCGACGGCGTCGATCTGCGCGAGGCCGAACCGGCGGAGCTCCGCGCGCGGATCGGGTTGGTCGCGCAGGAACCCTTCGTCTTTTCCGCCGATGCCTGGGAAAACATCCGCTACGGCCGGCCCGGCGCGACCGCCGACGAGGTTCGGGCGGCCGCGGAAGCGGCGGCCGCGGTGGAGTTCCTCGATGCGCTGCCGGACGGTTTCGACACCTTCCTCGGCGAGAAGGGGGTGCGCCTGTCCGGCGGACAGCGGCAACGCATTGCGATCGCCCGGGCGCTGCTGCGCGATCCCGCGATCCTGCTCCTCGACGAGGCGACGAGCGCGCTCGATTCCGAGAGCGAGCGGCTGGTCCAGGACGCGCTCGCCCGGCTTATGGCCGGGAGGACCACGCTCGTGATCGCGCACCGGCTGGCGACGGTGCAGGCCGCCGACCGGATCGTCGTTCTCGACGAAGGGCGGATCGACGCCATCGGCAGCCATGTCGAATTGATCCGGACGAGCGCCCTCTACGCCCGACTCGCCGCGCTCCAGTTCGGCGAAGCGCCGGCCGCCGATTTCGCTCCGCTCAGCGCTGGGTCAGCTTGAATTCGATGCGCCGGTTGCGTTTGAAGGCGGCGATCGTGCTGCCCCTGTCGATCGGCTGAAACTCGCCGAACCCGGTCGCGGCGAGCCGGGTCGCCGGAACGCCGCGCTCGATCAGGTACTTGACCACCGCGATCGCGCGCGCCGTGGAGAGCTCCCAGTTCGACGGGAAGGCGGGCGTGCTGATGGGCAGCCGGTCGGTGTGGCCGTCGACCCTGAGCACCCAGTCGATATCGTCGGGTATCTTCCCGGCGATCTCCCTGATCGTGCTGGCCAGCTTGTCGATCTGCACGCGCCCGCCGGGCTGGAGCCTGGCCTCGCCCGAGGGGAACAGCACCTCCGACTGGAAGACGAAGCGGTCGCCCACGATGCGGACGTCGCTGCGATTGCCGAGCGCCTTCCTGAGCCGGCCGAAGAACTCGGAGCGGAAATTCGCGAGCTCCTGCACCTTGCTGGCGAGGGCGGCATTGAGGCGCTTGGACAGGTTGACGATCTGGATGTTCTGTTCCTTCGCCTTCTCTTCCGACACCTCGAGCGCCGCTTCGATGCGCGCGAGCTGCTGGCGTAGCGCGGCGATCTGGAGATTGAGGATGCGGACCTGCTCCCGCGCTTCCGCCGAGACGGTCTGTTCGGCGGTCAGCTCGTCCTCGACCTTGGTCGCCCGCGCGCCTAGGTCGCGCAGCCTGACGTCGCGGTCGTCGATCTCGATCTGGGCGAGCCGGGTCCGCTCTTGGGACGAGGCAAGCTCGGCGGCAAGCTCCTTCGACCGGTCGCGCAACGCGCCGAGTTCGCGGTCGCGCGACTGGAGCGAATCTTCGAGACCGGCGACTCTCCTTTCCAGTGTGTCGCGCACTTCGCGCAGCGCGGCGATGTCGCGCTCCAGGCTCGCGAGGCGGCGCAGCTGGAGCTCGATCTTTTCCTTGTCCGCGCCGATCGTTTTGTAGGCGTCCTCGAGCTCGGCGGCGGTCTTGGCGGAGGCGGCCTTGAGCGCGTCGCGCTCGGCGGTGAGCGCGGCGACCTCGTTGGTCAGCATGTCGCGTTCGGGCAGGAGCTCCGCCAGCTGGCCCGACAGCCTGTCGCGCTCGGACGTCAGCTCGCCGAGTTGAAGGGTGAGCCTGGAGACCGAGGCTTCGAGCTCCGTGTTTTCGGCCTGCTCGAGGGACAGCATCTCCGTCAGCTGCGCGACCTGGCGGTTGAGCCTGTCGAGCGCCCGGTCCCGGCCGGTGAGGATGTCGCTCAGGAAATACTGGGCGAGGGTGAACACCATCAACAGGAAGATGACGATGATGAGCAGCGCCGCGAGCGCATCCACGAATCCCGGCCAGATGTCGGCCCCCGAGTGCTGCCTGGTCCTGCCGACGGCCATTATCCGGCCCTTCCCGCGGTCCTATTCCTGCTGACTCCGCCCGATCGCGGCGATCGTGCGCGACAGCACACGGATTTCGGTTCTCAGCTCCTGCACCATTTCCGACCGACCGGACGCCAACTGCTCCATGAGCTGCGCCAGGTGAACGTCGATGTTGCGAATGTGCTGCTGCAGGTTGTCGTCGAAGTTTGCGCCCGGCCGGGCTTCGGCCAGCTTGGCCAGAACCGGTCTGAGCTCCAGCTGGCCTTCCGCGAGCTGCTCCATGAGCGCCTGCTCCGCGCGCATCTGGTCGGTCAGCGCGGAAAGGTTTTCGGCCAGCGCCGCCATCGACTGGTTGGCCGAGATGCGGCTTTCCTCGCCCCGGGCGATGGTGCGTTGAAGGCTTTCGAGACTGTCGGCGGTCTGTTCGAGCAACGCCTGCACATAGGCCGGAACCGCCTGGTCCTGATCGATCCCCGCCCCGCCGCCGCTGGAAAGGCGGGTCTGCCCGGCGAGCCAGTCTTCGAGGTCGTTGAAGAAGCGGTTCTGCGCCTGGCTCGCCTGGAGCTCCAGAAAGCCCAGCACGAGCGAGCCGGCAAGGCCGAAGAGCGAGGACGAAAAAGCGGTTCCCATGCCGGCCAGCGGCGCCTGGAGCCCGGCCTTCAGGTTCGTGAAGACCGCGTTCAGATCGGCGTCGCCGCCGACGCTGAGGCCGGCGATCACGCCGCCGACCGAGTCGATGGTCTGCAACAGACCCCAGAACGTCCCGAGCAGTCCGAGGAAGATGAGCAGCCCGATGGTATAGCGCGCAATGTCGCGCTGTTCGTCGAGCCGCGCCGATATGCCGTCCAGGAGGGAGCGGAGCGCAAGCGCCGACAGGCGGAAGCGGCGGGTCTGCTCGCCCAGGATCGCCGCCAGCGGGGCAAGCAGCCGGGGCGCGGCCTGGACCGAGATCCCGGGCCGGCCCGTGCGGACGTTGACGATCCAGTTCACTTCGCGCCGGAGCGTTATCACCTGGCGGAAGCTGTAGGCGATGCCGAGCACGAGCACGCCGACGATCAGCCCGTTGAGCGCCGGGTTCGCGTGGAACGCGTCCAGCAAGGGTGCGTAGAGCGCCCCCGCCACCGCCGCCACGGCGAGCACGAACGCGATCATCCTGGTCAGGTAGCGTCTGGGACTCGTCATCTCACGCGGTCCTTCCGCATCGCACGGCAATCCGCGCGGCGTTTGTCCGGACCGCTCCTATCAGCGTCCGCCGCGCGAAGTCTATGCCCCTTGGCTCGCGAGAGCGAGATCGGGGGATGAACGACATACCCGGCCGATTCTCGCACCGCATTGTTCCGTCGCGCATCGATGCTCCCAGAATCGAAGGATCGCCCGAGTGTCCTAGTGAAGGTCATATGCTGGGGTGGGCAGGCTGCACTTCCGCACTCGACCGGAACGAGCTTTAGCGACACAAAAGGGCGAAATTGCGGCATTTGCGCGACCGGTGAAGGGAGCGGCGCACTACGTCGGGCGCCCGCGACATCGGATGGGTGGGTCGGTTCGCTACTGAGCCCGGATATCCGGAGCCGCGGTTTCGCGCAAACGCGGTTTCCGGGCATTGTCCCCATCGGATTCCTCGAGGCCGTCCCGCAGCATTTGCCGGACGGGAGCGTGCAGGCGGTCGTTGGCGGCCACGATGGACGCTCCGTCGATGGCCGCCGGCCGGCCGGAGATGTCGGTCACGAAACCGCCGGCCTCGCGCACCAGCACGATTCCGGCGGCGACGTCCCACGGCGAGAGCCCGAACTCCCAGAACCCGTCATAACGCCCCGCCGCGACGTAGGCGAGGTCGAGGGCGGCGGAGCCCAGGCGCCTGATGCCGGCGGTGTTGTCGATCGCCGTCTCGACAGTGGCGAGGAAGGCGTGCTTGCCCGCCCGGCCCTTGAAAGGAATGCCGGTGGCGAGCACAGCGTCCGACATTCGGCGGCGCGACGACACCCTGAGGCGACGCCGGTTGAGATAGCACCCGACTCCCTTCTCGGCCCAGAAGAGCTCGTCGCGCAGCGGCTCGTAGACCACGCCCGCGACCATGGCGCCGTCCTCCTCGAGCCCGATCGAAATCGCGAAATGGGGGATGCCGTGCAAGAAGTTCGTGGTTCCGTCCAGCGGGTCGACGATCCAGCGCCGCCGCGTGTCCTCGCCTTCCGTCGCGCCCGATTCTTCCATCAGGAAACCGAACTCCGGCCGCGCCTTGGTGAGCTCCGCCCGCAGGATCCGCTCCGCCCGGCGGTCCGCCTCGGTGACGAAATCCGCCGGGCCCTTGCGCGAGACCTGCAGGTTCTCAACCTCGCCGAAATCGCGGATCAGCCCGCGCGCCGCCTTGCGCGCGGCGGCCTCCATCACATTGATCGTCGCCGACGGCATGGGCCGGGTTCCGTTCCCCTCCGGTCAGTCCTTGGCGCGCTCGACGTAGCTGCCGTCCTCGGTGCTGACGACGATTCTCGTGCCGGCCTCGATATGGGGCGGCACCATCACCCGCTCGCCGTTCTCCAGGGTCGCCGGCTTGTAGGAAGAGGACGCGGTCTGACCCTTGACCACCGGTTCCGCCTCGGTGACCGTCATCGTCACCTGTTGCGGCAGCCGGGCCGCGACCGGATTCCCCTCGATCAGGTCGAGCGTGATCGTCATCCCGTCTTGCAGATAGGCCGCCGGGCCGCCGATCATGTCGACCGGAAGCTCGAACTGCTCATAGGTCTCGGCGTCCATCAGCGCCACCGCATCGTCGGCGCGGTAGAGATAGGTGCAGGATTTCTCGTCCACCATGAGCTTCTCGACCGATTCCTGGGTGCGGAACCGCTCGTTGCTCTTGATGCCGGTCATCACGTCGCGCATCTCGACCTGGACGAACGCGCCGCCCTTGCCGGGTTGCAGGATCTGGATCTTGAGCACGCTCCACTGCTTGCCGTCGTGCTCGATCACGTGACCGGGCCGGATCGTGTTCGCGTTGACCTTCATGGGACTCGCCGCGCCGCCAGGGGAGGCCGGAACCTATCAACTCGCCGGTTGAGAGGCAATTGAAGGGCTAGCCCGCGGGACCCCGATGGACGGACCCTTGCCAGCCCATAAGCGCCCCGTTCTCCCCGCGGAAAGACGGGCCGACCGGAACCTTGCCGTGCCCGCCGGGAATGTCGATCACGTAGGTCGGCTGGCACAGTCCCGATATCCGGCCGCGCAGGGCGCGCACGAGCGCCTGCCCTTCCTCGATCGACAGCCTGAAATGCGCCGTTCCCGGCGCGAGGTCGGGATGATGCAGGTAGTAGGGCCGCACGCGGTGGCGGACCAGGGCGCGGAACAGCGACTCCAGGGTGTCCGCGTCGTCGTTGACCCCCTTCAGCAGCACCGTCTGGGCGAGCAGCGGAACCCCCGCATCCGCCAGGGCGGCGAAGGCGCGCGCGGCCTCCCGGTCGATCTCGCGCGGGTGGTTGCAATGGATCGCCACGTAGACCGGAACGCGCTGGCGCAGCGCGGCGACCGTCGATCCGTCGATCCGCCCCGGATCGGCCACCGGGACGCGGCTGTGGATGCGCAGCACCTCGACGTTCTCTATCGCCGCGACGCGCCGCAGGATGTCGCCGAGGCGGCGCGGGGACAGGATCATCGGATCGCCGCCGGTCAGGATCGCTTCCCTGATCGCCGGGCGGTCCGCGATATAGGCGAGGGCGTCGTCGATCTCCCCGGCCGTCATCGCCGTCGCGCCGTGGCCCACGCGCTCGCGGCGGAAGCAGAACCGGCAATAGACCGGGCACGCCGTCGTCGGCATCAGCAGCACCCGGTCCGGGTAGCGATGAACGAGGCCCGGCAGCGGCGAATGCGCGTCATCCCCGATGGGATCGTCGCGCTCTTCCGGCGTACGCGTCAGCTCGCGCGCATCGGGCAGATACTGGCGTGCGACGGGGTCGTCCGCCGCCTCCGGCTCGATCAGCTTCGCGATCTGCGGGGTAACCGCCACCGCGTAGCGCCGGGCGACGGATTCGGCTTCCCGCACCCGGCCCGCCGCGATCAATCCGGCCGCGTTCAACGCGCGGCCGCTCCGCAAGGTTCCGTCCGCCACCCTTACCCCGCTCCGCCGGAACGGGCATTATCGCGCGATGCTGGCATCCGCGAAACGCCATGGCTGAAGCGCCCTGGTGGCGTCCCGACCGCTACGCCGAGCGGCGTCCCAACCTTCTCGCGCGCGCGCGGATCGTCGCCGCGATAAGGCGCTTCTTCGACGACCGCGGCTTCGTCGAAGTGGAGACCCCGGCGCTCCAGGTCTCGCCCGGTCTCGAACCCCATCTCAACGCCTTTGAAACCGCGCTTGCCGAGCCCTTCCGCGACGGGCCGGTAACGCGGATGTACCTGCACACCTCACCCGAGTTCGCGATGAAGAAGCTTCTGGCGGCGGGCGAGGAGAAGATCTTCCAGATCGCCCGCTGCTATCGCAACGAGGAGCGCTCGCCCGCCCACCATCCGGAGTTCGCCATGCTGGAATGGTACCGGACGGGCGCGAACTATCGGGATCTGTGGACGGATTGCGAGGAACTCCTTGCCGCCGCTGCCGAGGCCGCGGGGGTGGAGCGTTTCGAGAGGGCGGAGAAAAGCGCCGACCCCCGCGCGCGCTGGACCCGGATCGGCGTGTGCGAGGCTTTCGAAAAACATGCGGGCGTCGACCTGGCGGCGACCATGGACGACGCGCCGGACCCGGCACCGCTGATCGAGGCAGCGCGGTCGGTCGGGGTCTGGACCGGGCCCAGGGACCGGTGGGACGACGTGTTCTTCCGCATTTTCCTCGCCAGGGTGGAGCCGCATCTGGGCGTGGGCGCGCCTGCGATCCTGTACGACTATCCGGCCTCGATAGCGGCGTTGGCGCGGCTTGGCCCGGACCGCCGTTTCGCGGAACGCTTCGAGGTGTTCGCATGCGGTCTGGAACTGGCCAACGGCTATGGCGAGCTCACCGATCCGGCGGAGCAGCGCGCCCGCTTCGAGGCCGACCGCGCGCTCAGGTCGGAACTCCACGGCAGCGCCTATCCCATCGACGAGGATTTCCTGGCGGCGCTCGAGACGGGTCTTCCCGATTGCGCGGGGATCGCGCTCGGCGTCGACCGGCTGGCGATGCTGGCGACCGGCGCGGCGCGGATCGAGGACGTGCTCTGGGCGCCCGTGGCCGGACCGGGCTAGGCGCCGGCAAGCGCCGTCCGGATCGCCGCGTTATAGGCGCGGACCGCTTCTGCCGGCCCGCCCGGATGCGCCCAGATGCCGGACGAGACGGCGAGAAAATCCGCGCCCGCGGCGGCGATCGGTCCGCAATTTTCCGCCGTGATCCCGCCGATCGCCACGCAGGGGACGGTGGCGACCGACTGCCAGGTGCCGAGGAGATCGAGCGGCGCCCGCGTCGCCGTCTCCTTGGTCGCGGTCGGGAAGTAGGCGCCGAAGGCCACGTAATCGGCGCCCGCCTCCGCCGCCTCCATGGCCAGGTGATAGGACGCCTTGCAAGTGACGCCCACGATTGCGTCCCCGCCGACGATGCGCCGCGCTTCCGCATAGGGCGCGTCGTCGGCGCCGACATGGACTCCGTCGCACCCCGTCTCGACGGCGAGGTCGGGGCGGTCGTTCATCACGAAGGCGACGTCGCGGGATTGCGCAACCGGGGCGAGCTCTTCCGCCGCGCGCCGGATATCGTCGTCCGCGGTCCCTTTCAGCCGGAGCTGGACGCAGTCGACCTCGCCCGCGTCGAGCGTCGCGGCCAGGCTATCCGCGAAGCCCCGCGCGCCGGCGGGGCCGAGGTCAGGCGGCGTGATCAGATACAGCTTGCAGGTTCGGATTGGCCCTGCCCCGGTAGATCCCGACGATGCCGTCGAGCATCGCCAGCGCCTCCTCGCGCGGCCGCTGGAAGGTGTTGCGGCCGATGATCGAGCCGCTGCCGCCGCCGTCGCGGATCGCCCTCACCTCCCGGTGGATGCCTTCGAGGTCCTTGGCCTCGCCGCCCGAGAAGACCACCAGCCGGCGCCCGTTGAAGCAGGACTGCACGACGTGGGCGATGCGCGCCGACAGCGTGCCGGTGTCGATGCGCTGCTTTTCGTAGACCCCCTTGGCGGCGTCGAGGAACAGCGCGTCCGTCGGCGGCTTCACCTTGACGATATGGGCGCCCATCAGGCAGGCGATGTGGGCGGCGTAGGCGCAAATGTCCATCGCCGTCTCGCCCTCCTTCGACAGCAGGCCGCCGCGCGGGTACGACCAGATGACCACGGCGAGCCCGACGGACTTGGCTTCCTCGGCGAGCTCGCGGATCTCCTCCATCATCTCGTACTGGTCCTCGGAGCCCGGGTAGATCGTGAAGCCGATCGCCGAGCAGCCGAGCCGCAACGCATCGCCGACGCCCCCGTGCACGGCCTGGTTCTTGTCCGTGGCCAGGCTGTTGGCGCTGTTGACCTTGAGGATCGTCGGCACCGCGCCGGCGAAGCTGTCGGCGCCCGCCTCGATCATGCCGAGCGGCGCCGCGTAGGCGTTGAGCCCGGCATCGACCGCGAGTTGGAAGTGGTAGTGCGGGTCGTAGGCGTCGGGGTTGGGAGCGAAGCTGCGCGCTGGGCCGTGCTCGAAACCCTGATCCACCGGCAGGATCACCATCTTGCCGGTCCCGCCGAGCTTGCCGTTCATCAGGATGCGGGCGAGGTTCGCCTTGGTTCCCGGGTTGTCGCTCTCGTAACCGGCAAGGATCTTCCTGACCTTTTGCGTCACCCTCATTCCGGACCCCTTTCCGATTTCCAGGGCATCGACGGGACTTGCACCATACCTAACGCAAACCCCGCGGGCGTGCCAGCATCCAGGGACGAATCAGCATGCGCGGGCGGCGGCGAGCCAGGCCCGGCAGGCGGTTTCCGGTTCCTCCTCCCGGGCAAGATCGAGGGCCGGCGCGGCTTCGCTCTCGAGGCGCGCGCCGGACGCCGCAGCGAGCGCTTCCAGCTTCCCGCGCAACGCCGCGGGCCCGGTGAAGAGGACCGTTTCCACCGACCGGCGGAATGCCGCAAGCGCCAGCCCGGGGGAATCGCCGCAGTCGAGAACCGCGTCGATGCGGACATCGGGGTGAGCCTGCCGGGCGGCCCGGACGAGCTCGGCGAACCAGGCCGCGCCCGCATAGCCCGCCGCGGCCGGTCCGCTCCGAATGCGAACCGCGCAGCCCAGCGCCTCCGCCGCGCGGGCCGCCGCCAACGCGTGGTCGAGGCCGTGAACGACGACTGCGGGCGGTGTTTCGGCCATCGCGCAACACTGGCGGGAGGAGGGGCGGGGATCAACGGTTCAGCCCGACCGATTTGACGCCTTTCCGGCCGCCCGCGTATGGTGCGCGGCGGTTGCCGGGCCGAATACAGTCCGCGGGTTCTTCATGCCACGCCTCGACGACGCACAGGACCAGCTCGAAACCGCTCTGACGAGGTTGGAAGAGGTCCTGCGCGACCGGTCCGATCCCCGGCCCGAGCTGGAAGCCGAGCGCGACGAAGCCCGCGCCCGCTACGAGCGGCTCGAAGGGGAGACGCGAGCCGTCTCCGACCGGCTCGACGCGGCCATCGCCCGGCTGCGCGCGCTGATTCCGGCCCGGTAACGGAAGGTTCGCCGCGATGCCCGAGGTCGATGTCACCATCAACGGGCGCAATTACCTGGTTGCCTGCGAGGCTGGCGAGGAAGAGCGCCTTTCCGAGCTTGCCGCCTATATCGACGACCGGGTCGAGACCCTTGTGTCGTCCCTGGGCCAGATCGGCGACAACCGGCTGCTCGTGATGACCTGCCTCATGATCGCCGACGAGCTGGCGGAAGCCTACGCCGCGCTGTCGGAGGCCGGCCTCGCGACGCCCGAGCAGGACGAGCCGAAATCCGCGATCGAAGACGCCCGCAAGTCGGTCGCCGCCCGCATCCAGGACGCCGCGGTCCGCATCGAGACCATTGCCGAGGAGGTCGCGCGGTCCTAAATATCGCGCGGGCGGCGCTGCGCGGTGCGCGAAGCCATTTGTCCCTGGGGCCAATACAGTCCTCTCGGGAGCTGTTCCTGCCGCGGTCGTGGCCGTGGCATACGGCGCCCACCTGCGTGTTGCAGGCCGCAGAGGACATGCATGGCGGGACGGCCGGCGCGGCGTCGTCCGCTCCGTTCTTTCGACCGGCGGCGGCGTGACCCTCTACGATGCCAAGAAACGGCTGCGCGCGGAGATGGCGGCGGCGCGCGGCCGGATAGCGGACCGGACCCGGGCCGCGACCGCGGTGCGCGACCGGTTTCTTTCCCGTTTCGGCGACCGGCTCCGGGGAACGACGGTTTCCGCCTACTGGCCGGTGCGCGACGAGCTCGATTCCCGTCCGCTGCTGCACGCGCTCGCGGACGGCGGCGCGACCTGTGCGCTGCCGGCCGTCGTCGGGCGCGACCGCCCGCTGGTCTTCCGCCGCTGGCGGCCCGGCGATGCGCTGATCGAGGCCGCGTTCGGGTTGCGCGAGCCGGCGGCGACGGCGGAGCCCCTGATCCCGGCTATCGTGGTCGCGCCGCTGCTGGCGGTCGATCCCGCCGGCCGGCGGCTCGGCTATGGCGGCGGATATTACGACCGCACGATCGCGGCTCTCCGACGCGCGGGCGAAGTCGTGGCGGTCGGGATCGGCTACGATGTCCAGATCCGGCCCGGCGTGCCCGCCGGTCCCGGAGACATCCGGGTCGATTGGGTGGTGAGCGACAAGAGGATCGTCGATTGCACGGAGACGGCATGAGGGGCGGGCGATGCGGCTGTTGATCTGCGGCGATGTCGTGGGGCGGTCCGGCCGCCAAATCGTGTGCGAGGAGTTGCCCGGACTGCGCGAGCGGCTCGACATCGATTTCGCGATCGTCAACGGCGAGAACGCGGCCGGTGGGTTCGGCATCACGCCCAAGATCTGCGACCGGCTGTTCGAGGCCGGTGCGGACGTGATTACGACCGGCAACCACGTCTTCGACCAGCGCGAGATCGTCCCCCATTTCGACCGGGAGAAACGCCTGCTGCGGCCCGACAACTACCCGCAGGCGACGCCGGGCCGGGGCTGGGGCGTGTTCCCCGACCGGCGCGGCCGCAAGGTGCTCGTGCTGCACGCGATGGGCAGGCTGTTCATGGACCCGCTCGACGACCCGTTCGCCTTCGCCGCGCGCAGGCTGGCCGAGGACGGGTTGATGCGCACGGTCTCCGCCATCGTGGTCGATTTCCACGGCGAGGCGACCAGCGAGAAGATGGCGCTCGGGCACTTTCTCGACGGCCGGGTGTCGATCGTCGTCGGGACCCACACCCATGTGCCCACCGCCGATGCGCAGATACTCCCCGGCGGCACCGCCTATCAGACCGATATCGGCATGTGCGGGGATTACGACTCGGTGATCGGGATGAAGAAGGCGACCTCGGTGGAGCGCTTCGTCCGCAAGATGCCGACCGCAAGGCTGGAGGCGGCCGACGGACCGGCCACCCTGTGCGCCACGTTCGCGGAGCTCGACGATTCCACCGGATTGGCGGTACGTATCGAGCCGGTGCGAATCGGCGGGCGGCTGAGCGCGTCCACGCCCGGCCCGTGAGGGGATCGCCCCCATATTGCTTTTGCCTGCAATAACTTACGGTTAGTCAAAATATCGCCACATTGATCCGCGACAAGGAGCGGTCGTTCGTGGCGCGTTCCACTCTATCCGCGGCTGCGATAGGGTTCGAGCTGTTCGATCCCGGGCACGACGCTTTTCGTTTCTGGCGCACAGGGGTTGCATGGCCGGCCACTCCAAATTCAAGAACATCATGCACCGCAAGAGCGCCCAGGACGCCAAGCGTTCGAGGCTGTTCACCCGCCTGATCCGCGAGCTGACCGTGGCCGCCCGTTCCGGGCTGCCCGATCCCGAGCAGAACCCCCGGCTCCGCTCCGCGGTCGCGGCCGCCAAGGCCGCCAATATGGGCGGGGAGACCATCGAGCGCGCGATCCGACGCGGTTCCGGGGCGGAGGACGGCGAGCAGTACGACGAGATCCGCTACGAGGGCTACGGTCCGGGAGGCGTCGCGATCATCGCCGAGGCCCTGACCGACAACCGCAACCGGACCGCCGCCGAAATCCGCGCGGCATTCGCCAAGCACGGCGGCAATCTGGGCGAGACGAACAGCGTCTCCTTCATGTTCGAGCGCGTCGGCGCCGTCCGCTACCCGCCGGAGACGGCTTCGGCCGACGAGGTCTTCGAGGCGGCCCTGGAGGCGGGCGCGGCCGACCTCGAGTCCACGGAGGACGGCCACGAAGTGCTGTGCGCGCCCGAGGATCTCAACGATGTCCGCGAAGCGCTCGAGGCGCGGTTCGCGACGGCTGAGGCGGCCGAGCTGGCCTGGCGCCCGTCGAGCACTGTCGACGTCGACGAGGTCGGCGCCGAAAAGCTGTTCAGACTGCTGGAGGCGCTGGAGGAAAACGACGATGTGCAGTCGGTGGCGGCCAATTTCAGCGTCCCCGACGATGTCATGGCGAGATTGACCGGTTGAGCGATACCCCGATCCGGCTTCTCGGCCTCGATCCCGGACTGCGCGCGACAGGCTGGGGCGTGATCGAGGCGGACGGCAACCGTCTGAGGCATATCGCCGACGGGACCGTGCGGCCGCCGGCGGAAGGCTCCCTGGCGGCGCGCCTCGCCGCCCTTCGCGCCGCGCTCGCACGGGTGATCGACACCTACCGGCCGGACGAGGCGGCGGTGGAAGAGACCTTCGTCAACCGCAACCCGGCGTCGGCGCTCCGCCTCGGCCAGGCCCGCGGCGTGGTCCTGCTCGTTCCCGCGGAAGCAGGCCTGCCGGTCGCCGAATACCCGGCGAACCTCGTCAAGAAATCCATCGTCGGCGCCGGTCACGCCGACAAGAACCAGATCGCCGCGATGGTCTGCGCTCTCCTTGCGATAGGCGGGGTTTCGTCTTCCGATGCGAGCGATGCCCTGGCGGTGGCGATCTGCCATGCCCATCACCGCGCCACGCAAGGCCGCGTCGCCGCCTTCGCGATGGAGCCGCGGCGGTGATCGCAAGGCTCACCGGCCGCATCGATTCGACGGCCGAAGGCTCGGTGGTGATCGACGTCGCCGGGGTCGGTTACCTGGTCTATTGCTCCGCCCGCACGCTGGGCGCGCTGCCGGCTGCGGGAGAAACGGCAAGTCTCCATGTCGAGACCCATGTGCGCGAAGACCACATTCACCTCTACGGCTTCGAGAGCCTGGCCGAACGCGACTGGTTCCGGCTGCTGACCACCGTGCAGGGCGTCGGCACCCGGGTGGCGCTCGCGATCCTGTCGGCGCTGAGTGCGGACAGGCTGTCCGACGCGCTGATCTCGGGCGACGGGAAAATGCTGACCCAGGCGCCCGGCGTCGGCCCCAAGCTCGCCGCGAGAATAGTGGCCGAGCTGAAGGACAAGGCGGTTCCCGCGCGCGAGTCGTTTGCCCGAATTGGGGACGGCGGCCCGGCAAGCGATCCCGACGCGCTCGACGACGCGGTGTCCGCCCTGGTCAATCTCGGTTATCGCCGGGGCGAGGCCTTCGGCGCGGTCAGCGACGCGGCCCGGGCGCTCGGTTCGGAGGTCGGGGTGGAAACCCTGATCCGGGCCGGGCTCAAGGAGCTCTCGTCATGACCGCGGAGCGGCAGACGGCGGCCGCCCACGACCTGGACCGAGATGCCGGGGAAGCCGTCCTCCGCCCGCGCCGGCTGGACGAGTTCATCGGCCAGGAGCGGTTGCGCCTGAACCTTTCGGTCTTCATCGGCGCGGCCCGCTCGCGCGGGGAGGCCCTCGATCATGTGCTGCTGCACGGCCCGCCCGGCCTCGGCAAGACCACGCTGGCCCAGATCGTGGCCCGCGAGCTCGGCGTCGGATTCCGGGCGACCTCCGGGCCGGTGCTCGCCCGGGCCGGCGATCTCGCCGCCGTGCTGACCAATCTGGAGCACCAGGACGTTCTCTTCATCGACGAGATCCACCGCCTCAACCCGGCGGTCGAGGAGGTCCTTTACCCCGCGATGGAGGATTTCCAGCTCGACCTGATCATCGGGGCGGGGCCTGCGGCGCGGTCGGTTCGGATCGACTTGCAGCGCTTCACCCTGATCGGGGCGACGACGCGGGCCGGTCTGGTTTCGAACCCGCTCCGCGACCGGTTCGGCATCCCGCTGCGGCTCGATTTCTACACCGACGCCGAGCTCGAGGAGGTGGTCAGGCGCGGCGCCCGGGTGCTCGGCATCGCGATCACCGGAGACGGCGCCGCGGAGATCGCCCGCCGCTCGCGCGGAACGCCCAGGATCGCCGGCCGCCTGCTTCGCCGGCTGCGCGATTTCGCCGCCGTCGACGGGGTCGACGAAATCGATGCGGACCTCGCCGACAACGGACTCGCCAAGCTCGACGTCGACCGTCTCGGTCTCGATCTGATGGACCGCCGCTATCTCGACTGCATCGCGAGCAATTACGGTGGCGGCCCGGTCGGGGTCGAAACCCTTGCGGCGGCGCTCTCCGAGCAGCGCGACGCGATAGAAGAGGTGATCGAGCCTTTTCTGATCCAGCAGGGGCTGGTGCGGCGTACCGCGCGCGGGCGGATGCTCGCCGACGGGGCGTTCCGCCATCTGGGCGTGGCGCCGCCGAAACGCGACGAGGCCCAGTTCGACCTGCTCCGCGGCGGCGAGGATCCGGACGATGGTTGATGCCGGAACGGCGGCGGGGCCGGCAACCGGGGTTCTCGACGGGGTCGAGCACGTTTACCGCCTGCGCGTTTATTTCGAGGACACCGACGCCGCGGGCATCGTCTACTACGCGAGCTATCTTCGCATGGCCGAACGCGCGCGGACCGAAATGATGCGTCTCCTGGGCGCCGACCACGCCGCGATGATACGGAACGACCGGTCGGTCCTCACCGTGCGCGAGTGCGCCATCGAATATCTCGCTCCTGCCCGGCTCGACGACGTGCTGGAGATCCGGTCGAGCCTGCTCGAAGTCGGCGGAGCGAGCCTCCGGATGCGCCAGGCTGTCCACCGTTGCGGCGACGTATTGGCGCGAATCGGCCTGCGGCTCGCCTGCGTCGACGAGGCCGGCCGGCCGGCGCGGATTCCCGCGCCGCTCCGTTCGGCGCTCGACGGGTTCGCCGGCACCGTTCCACCGCAGAGATCCAGTGAGTCCGATCATGCCGTTTCTTGAATCCGCAGACCTTGCCGGCTCGTTCGCCGGCGACCTCTCGATCTGGGGGCTGTTTCTCCAGGCCGATATCGTCGTCCAGGTCGTGATGATCCTGCTGATCGCGGCGTCGTTCTGGTGCTGGGCGGTGATCTTCGAAAAGGTCTTGCGGATGCGCCGCCTCGAACGGCAGGCGAGCGAATTCGAGGACCGGTTCTGGTCCGGCGGGTCGCTCGACGACCTGTACGAGCGTGTCGGCCAGCGCCCCGAGGATCCGATGTCCGCCATCTTCGTCGCCGCGATGCGCGAATGGCGGCGGTCGACCGAGCGCGGCGCGCTGGGAGGGGACTCGCGGCTGACGCTGACCGGGCGCATCGACCGCGTGATGGAGATCGCGCTCGCCCGCGAGCTGCACCATCTCGAACGTTACATGACCTTCCTGGCTTCGGTCGGTTCCACCGCGCCGTTCATCGGCCTGTTCGGCACCGTCTGGGGCATCATGAACAGTTTCCAGGCGATCGCGCTGACCAAGAACACGTCGCTCGCCGTGGTCGCTCCCGGCATCGCCGAGGCGCTCTTCGCCACCGCGCTCGGCCTGATCGCCGCGATCCCGGCGGTGATCGGCTACAACAAGCTCAACAACGACATCTCGCGCTACGCCGCCCGGCTCGAATCCTTCTCCGGCGAGTTTTCCGCCATCCTGTCGCGCCAGGCCGACGCGAAGGATTGACCGGTGGCGATCCCCGTCGGCAACGGCTCCGGAACGCGCCAGTCGCGGCGGGCGGCGCGGTACCGCCCGATGAGCGAAATCAACGTCACGCCTTTCGTCGACGTGATGCTGGTTCTCCTGGTGGTCTTCATGATCACCGCGCCGCTGCTCACCGTCGGCGTTCCGGTCGACCTTCCCAAGACCGCCGCGTCCCGCATGGTCGGTCAGGACGAGCCCCTGGTGATCACGGTGCGCGCCGACGGCAAGATCTACATTCAGGACACCGAGATCGAATTGCCGCGGCTGATCCCGCGCCTTACCGCGATAACAGAGAACAAGAAGGACACGCGCATTTTCGTGCGCGGCGACAAGGCGGTCGCCTACGGCGTGGTGATGCGGGTCATGGGCTCGGTCAACCTGGCGGGATTCGAGCGTGTCGCCCTGATCACCCGGATGCCCGGGGGCGACGAAGTCGGGTCCCCGGGCCGGGCGGAGCGCTGACCCTTGCGCGCGGGAATTTCGCTTTCCACCGGACTTCACGCGGGGGTGCTGGCGTTCGCCGTGCTGGGATTGCCCGCGCTCTTCGACCCGCCGCCGCCCGCCGAGGCGGTCATTGCGGTGACCGTCGTCGCCGAGGCGGCCGAACTCGAACCCGAGCCGAAGCCGACGAAACCCGACAATCCCCCGCCCCCCGTCGAAAAGCCCGAACCGGAACCGCCGAAACCCGAACCGCCGAAGCCGCCCCCGCCTCCGGAGCCGGAACCCCCGCCGAAACCCGAGCCCGCTCCCGAACCCAAACCCGAGCTCGAACCTCCGCCGGCGCCGAAGCCGGAACCCAAGCCCGAACCGAAACCGGAGCCCATTCCCGAGCCCAAGCCGGAGCCGAAACCCAAGCCCAAGCCCAAGCCCAAGCCCAAGAAGGTCGAAAAACCGCCGCCGCCCCAAGCAAAACCCAAACCGGCCCCGCCCCAGCTCGCCAAGGCGGTTCCGGTACCGAAGCGCAAGCCGAAACCGCCGCCCACTGCGTTCGACACACTGCTCCGGGATCTGGAGCGCGAGCGCAAGACCGCAGCGCCCGCGCCGCGCCGCGAACAGGCCCGACCGTCGCCGCGCCCCGTACCCCGCCCGCAGGACAGCTTGCGTCAGAGACGGCTGATTTCCGAGCTGGTACGGCAGATTCGCGAGCAGGTTTGGAAATGCTGGAACCCGCCCATCGGCATCAAGGACGCACACAAGATCAAGGTCGAGATCGGGATCCGGCTCAACCCCGACGGGACGTTGATCGGCCGCCCCAGAATTGTCGACAAGGGGAGATTGTCCTCCGACCCTGTCTTCCGCGCCTATGCGGAAAGCGCCCTCCGGGCGTTGAAGAACCCGCGCTGCCAACCGCTGCGCCTGCCGCTCGATTCCTATGAGACCTGGCGCGCGATTTCGTTCAATTTCGATACCAGGGAGTTGCTGCGATGAAGAACGCCCGTTTCAGCGGCCTGCCGCGCCGGATCGCGCTCGCCGCACTGGCCCTTGCCGTCTCGGCGGCGGCGACGTCCGCCAACGCCGAGTTGAAGGTGGACATCACCCGCGGACAGGTCCAGCCCATGCCGATCGCGATCCCCGATTTCCAGGGTCCCGATGACAGGAGCGCGAACTACGGCAGGCAGGTCGCCGAGGTCGTGTCGGCCGATCTTGCGCGCTCGGGGCTGTTCCGCCCCATCGACAAGAAGGCGTTTATCCAGTCTCCCGCCGATATCGGCGTTCAACCGCGCTTCGGCGACTGGCGGCTGATCAACGCCCAGGCGCTGGTCAACGGCAGGGCGGAGATTTCGCCCAACGGCCGGCTTACGGTCGAGTTCAGGCTGTGGGACGTCTTTGGCCAGCAGCAGATGATCGGCACGCGCTTTCGGACGGCGCCGGACAACTGGCGTGTGGTCGCGCACCGCATCGCCGACAAGATCTACCAGCGCGTAACCGGGGAGAGCGGCTATTTCGATACCCGCGTCGTCTATGTGGATGAATCGGGGCCCGCCGCACGGCGGATCAAACGGCTCGCGATCATGGATCAGGACGGCGCCAATCACCGCTATTTGACGGGAGGCGAGCATCTCGTGCTGACGCCGCGGTTCTCCCCGACGGAACAGGAGATCACTTTCCTGTCCTTCGTCGACGACAGGCCGCGCGTCTACCTCTACAACATCGACACCGGCCAGCAGGAGATTCTCGGCGACTTTCCCGGCATGACGTTCGCGCCCCGCTTCTCGCCCGACGGGACCACGCTGGTCATGAGCATGGCGCGCAACGGCAACTCGGAGATCTACGCGATGGACCTGCGGACCGGGAACGTGCGCAGGCTCACCAATCATCCGGCGATCGACACCTCGCCCTCGGTTTCGCCCGACGGCGAGCGTCTGGTGTTCAACTCCGACCGGAGCGGACAGCAGCAGATTTACGTGATGGACATGGAAAAGGGGAACGCGCGGCGCGTGAGCTTCGGCGAGGGGCGTTACGCGACGCCGGTCTGGTCGCCGCGCGGCGATCTGATCGCCTTCACCAAGATCAATCGCGGCCAGTTCTCGATCGGCGTGATGCGTCCCGACGGCACGGGGGAACGCATTCTGGTGACCGACTTCCTGGTGGAGGCGCCGACCTGGGCGCCGAACGGGCGGGTCCTGATGTATTTCCGCCAGCCGCGGGCGCGGCCCGGACAGAAGAAGCCGGGGCCGAAGCTCTATTCGATCGACCTTACCGGGTACAACGAGCGCGAGATCACCACGCCGCGGGACGCGTCGGACCCTGCATGGTCGCCGTTGAAGCGCTGAGGCGTGGGGTTGCCGGTCGTCTAGGGCGGCCGTGCCCTTTGCGTTTGTTGTATTCCATCCGCCCGGGCGGCATATTGCGGCGGTCGAATGACGCCGTCGCCGGGCCGCGGCGGGCATCTGACTCTCGAAGGAGCATCTACATGCGTTTCAGGATTCTCACGGTCGCCGTCGCTGCGGCCCTTATGTGGGGGTGCAGTTCGACTCCGAACGAGCAGGCTTCCACGTCCACGACCGGGAACCAGGGCCCGCAGACGACAACGAGCGGCCAGGGCGCCGTGACGCAGAGGGATCTGCCGACTCAGCCGGCCATCCCACCCGGATCTCAGGAGGACTTCGTCGTCAATGTCGGCGACCGCGTCCATTTCGGATTCGACCGCTTCGATTTGACCAACGAGGCGCGCGGCGTCCTGGACGCGCAGGCGGAGTGGCTCAACCGGCACAGCGCGATCGCCGTCACCATTGCGGGCCATGCCGACGAACGGGGGACGCGGGAATACAATCTGGCGCTCGGCGAGCGCCGCGCGATCAGCGTGCGCAACTACCTGATCGCGCTCGGCATCGACCCGGGCCGGATCCGGACGGTCAGCTACGGCAAGGAACGTCCGGTCGACCCCGGTTCCACCGAAGAGGCCTGGGCCCAGAACCGACGCGGCGTCACGCAGATCGACGAATCGACGCTACGCCCGTCCAACTGATCCGGCCGGCGCCGAAAATTCGCCATAATCCGGGTCCATTCTGGTGCGCGTCCGACGGCCCGGGGGGCGACCGGACGGAAGGGTTAGGGCCCGATGAAACAATTCCAGGCGAGGCTGCCGATTCCGGTATACGTGCTGGTTGCGCTGGGAATCGCAGCCGTTCCCATGCCCGCGGCGAGCCAGTCGACGGAATTCTACGAGCTGACCGACAGGCTGGAGCGGCTTCAGCGCGAAGTCCAGACGCTGCAGCGTTCCGTCTCCCGCGGCGCGGTGTCGGGATCGGCCGACGCCGCCGCGGCCAACGCAGAGGTTCGGCTGAACGAATTCGAGGCGCTGATTCGCGGCCTGGAGCGGCGAATCGAAACCCTCGAGAACGAGCGCCGCCGCGACGCGGAGCGGGTCGAGAAGCTCGCTGCCGATCTCGAACTCCGGTTACAAGCGCTCGAACGCGGGGTGCCGGCGTCCGCGGCGGCCGACGCCTCCGGGACATCGGGAACGGAAAACGCATCGATCATCGGTGGAACCACGGCGCCCGACGCTCCGCCCCGCCCTCTCGGGACCCTGAAGCGGGGAAGCGCCGCGGCAGCGGTCAAGCCGGCACCCGTCCTTCCCGCCGGCAGCGCCAAGGAACAATACGATTACGCGCTTTCCCTGACTCTGAAGGAAGCGGACTATACCAAGGCGGGCGCCGCGTTCCGCACCTTCATCGACAAACACCCGAAACACGCGTTGACCGGTAACGCCTATTTTTGGCTCGGCCGGACATATCTGGTGCGCAAGGACTACCAGAACGCCTCCTTCGCCTTCGCTGACGGCTACAAGAAGTTCCCCCGCGGGCCCAAGGCACCCGACAGCCTCTACAATCTCGGCGTATCGCTCCGTCAGCTCGGCAAGAAGCGGGAGGCATGCACGGCGCTGGCGCGCCTGCTCGACGAGTTTCCCAAGGCCAACCCGACACTGAAAAAGCGCGTTTCGAGGCAGCAGAAGCGCCTCAAATGCAGCTAGCCTCGCATGGGCGCGCCCGGCGACGATGCGCTGGACGCCGCGGCGTTCGCGCGCCTGGTCGACCCTCTCGGCCCGTTCGAACCCAACCCATCCGTCGCGATCGCCGTTTCGGGCGGACAGGACAGCCGCGCCCTCGCGCTCCTGGCCGCGCCCTGGGCGGCCCGGCGCGGCGGGACCGTGACCGCGCTGGTCGTGGATCACGGGCTGAGCGACGGATCGGACCGGGCGGCTAGCCGTACCCTGGAGTGGCTTGCCGCGCGCGGCATAGCCTGTGTCCGGCTGAGCTGGGAGGGCGCCAAGCCGAAAGCCGGGATACAGGCGGCGGCGCGGGAGGCGCGGTACCGGCTGCTCGGCGAATGGTGCTCGGAAAACGGCGTTCTCCATCTCGTGACCGCGCACCACCGAGACGATCAGGCGGAGACGGTGCTCCTCCGCCTTGCCGCGGGGAGCGGCCTGGACGGGCTCGCCGCCATGCCGCCGGTCCTGGAAACGTCCTGGGGCCGCATTCTCCGGCCGCTGCTTCGGGTAGGCCGGTCGCGCCTGCGGGCAACGCTCGTTTCGCTCGGGCAAGGGTGGATCGAGGACCCCGCCAACGCCGACCCCGCGTTCGCCCGTGCCCGGCTGCGGCGTTCCGCCGCCGTGCTCCTGCGCGAAGGGCTGACCCCGGCTCGCCTCGCCGCCACCGCCAGCCGGGTCGCCGCCGCGCGCGAAACGCTCGAACGGGAGACCGCGGCGCTGCTGGCACGCTGTACGACGGTCTTTCCCGCCGGCTACGCCCTGGTGGACAGGCGGACGCTCGCCGCCGCGCCTGTGGATCTCTCGCGGCGCGCGCTGGAACGTATCCTCGGCTGTATCGGCGGCCGCCGCTACGCGCCCCGGCGCGCCAGGCTCGAACCGCTCCTGGACGGCCTGCGGGGAACAGGCGTCATGCAGTCTCGTACGCTGGCCGGTTGCGCTATCAGGCCGTCGGGCGAGACGATCCTGTTCGTCCGCGAGGCCGGAACGATCCGGGAGACCGTGCCCGCGGTTGCCGGAGGCAAGACGCTGTGGGACGGCCGGTTCCGGATTTCGTTCGCGCCCGCCGCTAAAGGCGCGGATGCATTGCATCTACGTGCTCTCGGCGCCGCGGGCTGGCGCACCGTGCGCGGCACTTTCGAATGTGCGCTCCCGATGCCGGACGAAGCATGCCGCGCCCTCCCGGCGGTGTACGATGGCGAGGGCGTGCTCGAAGTGCCCCATCTTTCCTGGCAGCGAGAAACGCGGGCGATCGAAAAACCCGTTGTTGCGAGCATGGCCTTCGCCCCGTCGAAGGCGCTTGCGGCGACCGAGTTTGCGGTTGTTTAATGCGATTGTCGCATTATCTATTCACTCTGTCCGTTTGCGGGACGATCCGCGGGCGCGGAACACGGAGTTCCGTCCGCGCCTGCGCCATTCGGGAAACTGGGCTTGAGTAATTTCGGACGCAATCTGGCGCTTTGGGTGATTATCGGACTGCTGCTGGTTGCGCTGTTCAACCTGTTCCAGCAGCCGTCGAACCGCGGCGCCGGCGAAGGCATCGCCTTCTCCGAGTTCCTTGCGCAGGTCGAGAACGGCCAGGTCAAGGAAGTCACCATCAAGGGGCACGAGATATCCGGGTTCTACGGAGACGAGCGCTCCTTCAAGACCTACGCCCCTGACGATCCCCAGCTCGTCGAACGGCTGAGGTCGCGTGGCGTGACGATCAACGCCCTGCCGGTCGACGACGGAACCCCGTCTCTGTTCCAGATCCTGATTTCATGGTTCCCGATGCTGCTGCTGATCGGCGTCTGGATATTCTTCATGCGGCAGATGCAGTCGGGCGGCGGCAAGGCGATGGGGTTCGGCAAGTCCCGCGCGCGGCTGCTGACCGAACGCCTCGGCCGGATCACCTTCGAGGACGTTGCCGGGATCGACGAGGCCAAGCAGGAGCTCGAGGAGGTCGTCGACTTCCTCAAGGACCCGCAGAAGTTCCAGCGCCTCGGCGGCAAGATCCCCAAGGGCGTTCTCTTGGTCGGACCGCCCGGAACCGGCAAGACGCTGCTTGCGCGCGCCATCGCGGGTGAGGCGAACGTGCCGTTCTTCACCATCTCGGGCTCTGACTTCGTCGAGATGTTCGTGGGCGTCGGCGCCAGCCGGGTGCGCGACATGTTCGAGCAGGGCAAGAAGAACGCGCCCTGCATCATCTTCATCGACGAGATTGACGCGGTGGGTCGGCATCGCGGCGCCGGGCTCGGCGGCGGCAACGACGAGCGCGAGCAGACGCTCAACCAGCTCCTCGTCGAGATGGACGGATTCGAGGCCAACGAGGGCGTGATCCTGATAGCGGCGACCAACCGCCCCGACGTGCTCGATCCCGCCCTGCTCCGTCCCGGCCGGTTCGACCGGCAGGTCGTCGTTCCCAATCCCGACGTATTGGGGCGCGAGCAGATCCTCAAGGTCCATATGCGGAAGGTGCCGCTGGCGCCCGACGTCGATGCGCGGATCATCGCACGCGGCACGCCCGGATTTTCCGGTGCCGACCTCGCCAACCTGGTCAACGAGGCGGCCCTTCTCTCCGCGCGCAAGAACAAGCGGCTCGTCACCATGGCCGAGTTCGAGGAGGCCAAGGACAAGGTCATGATGGGCGCCGAGCGGCGCAGCATGGTGATGTCCGAGGACGAGAAGCGCCTGACCGCCTATCACGAGGCCGGGCATGCGCTGGTCGCGCTGCACGTGCCCAAGCACGACCCGCTGCACAAGGTCACCATCATCCCGCGCGGCCGCGCGATGGGCGTGACCATGTCGCTGCCCGAGTCGGACAAATACAGCTATTCCAAGGTCGAGCTCGAATCCCGCCTCGCCATGGCGTTCGGCGGGCGTGTCGCGGAGGAACTGGTTTTCGGGCCCGAGAACGTCACGACCGGCGCCGGCGACGACATTCGCAAGGCCACTGAATGGGCGCGCCGAATGGTGACCGAGTTCGGCTTCAGCGAGAAGCTCGGTCCGCTGCGCTATTCCGACAACGAGGAGGAAGTCTTCCTTGGCCATTCGGTGACCCAGCGCAAGAACGTCTCGGACGCCACCGCACGGATCATCGACGAAGAGATACGCACGCTCATCGACCGCGCCGAAACGACCGCGCGCCGGGTCTTGACCGAGAACCGCGAGGGGCTCGATGGCGTCGCCGAAGCGCTGCTCGAGTTCGAGACGCTGAGCGGCGAAGAGGTTCAGGCGGTCCTCGAAGGCGGATCGGTGGTGCGTCCCTCCGAAGAGGAATACCGGGCCGAGGCGGGCCGCCGGTCGAGCGTGCCGAGCTCCGGCGGGGCCAAGGTCCGCGACGAGGGCGACGAGCCCGACCCCGGGATGGAGCCGGAGCCCCAGCCCGGGTCGTGACGACGCACGCATCGCCACCGCTTCCCTTTACCGTCGAATGGAGCCCCGGCCTGCCCCGGGGCTTTTCCTTGCCGTCCGATCCGGCGGGCTGCCTCACGCTGGTGCCCACCGGGTTGCTGACCGGCCAGGCCGCCGCACGTGCGGTCGAGGCCAGCCGCGCGAGGCCGCTGGCCGGCGGGCCGGTCGCTTTTTCCGCCTGCGTCGCGATGCTGGCGGACGGGCGGCGGCTGGTGCGGGCGGGGCCCGTTCCGCTTGCGGAGATCGAGGATTGGGCGGCCAGTGATGAGGCGGCGCTCGGCGGCGCGGTCGCCGCCCGACTGGAGAAGATCGCTCGACCCCGCCCGCCATTCGCCGGGCTGTCGCTCGATCGGGCGCGACTGATCGGGGTCGTCAACGCGACCCCCGACAGCTTTTCCGACGGCGGGGACAGCGTCGCGACCGAAGACGCGGTCGCGGCCGGCCGGCGGCTGGTCGAGGCCGGTGCCGACCTGATCGACGTCGGCGGCGAATCGACGCGTCCGGGCGCCGCGCCCGTCACGGCGGCGATCGAGCGCGACCGCGTCTTGCCGGTGATCGGGGCGCTGGCCGCGGACGGTATCCCGGTCTCGGCCGATACCCGCCGCCCCGAGGTCATGCGCGCCGCGCTCGAGGCGGGGGCGTTCGCGGTCAACGACGTGAGCGCCCTTTCCTTCGACGAAGCTTCCCTCGAGACCGTGGCCACGCGGCGTGCCTGCGCGATCCTGATGCATATGCAGGGTACACCCGAGACCATGCAGGACGCGCCCGTCTATTCGGATGCGCCATACGAGGTCTTTCGGTTTCTCGACTCGCGGGTCGCGGCGTGCGTCGCGGCGGGCATCGCGAGGGGTTCGCTGGCGGTCGATCCCGGGATCGGGTTCGGCAAGGACGACGGGCACAATTCGGCCATCCTGGCCGAGATCGGCCTGCTTCACACAACCGGTTGCCCGGTGGTGCTCGGAGCCTCGCGCAAGAGCTTCATCGGGCGGATGTCCCGGGGCGAGCCTCCCAAGGCCCGGCTGGCCGGCTCGCTTGCCGCGGCCACGGCGGCGGCGCTTCAGGGCGTGCAACTGTTCCGGGTGCACGACGTCGCCGAAACAAGGCAGGCGCTTGCCGTTCTTGCGCGGATCGGAGGGCTCGGCGTAACTTGACCCGGAGTTTTCGGATCCGCGGGGCGCCGATTGCGGGCCGTGGGGATCGGGAAAATGTGTGCGCGAAGTTTTGCGAGCGGCCATGACACGTCAACTGTTCGGCACCGATGGCATTCGCGGCCTGGCGAACGCCGAGCCGATGACGGCGCAGACCGCGCTTCGTGTCGGCATGGCGGCGGGTGCCCTGTTCACCCGCGGCGACCACCGCCACCGGGCGGTGATCGGGAAGGATACGCGGCTTTCCGGCTACATGCTGGAGCCCGCCCTGACGGCCGGGTTCATCGCCATGGGTATGGACGTGATCATGGTCGGACCGATGCCGACGCCGGCGATCGCGATGCTGACGCGCAGCCTGCGGGCCGACATCGGGGTGATGATCTCGGCCTCTCACAACGGCTATCGCGACAACGGGATCAAACTCTTCGGTCCGGACGGTTACAAGCTGTCCGACGATGCGGAAGCCGAGATTGAGGCGCTGATCGATTCCGATCTCGGCAGGTACCAGGCTGCTTCCGCCGCGCTGGGCCGCGCCCAGCGGCTGGACGACGCCCAGGGGCGCTATATCGAGTTCGTCAAGAACACTTTCCCCCGGGGGAGCCGGCTCGACGGGCTCAAGGCGGTGGTCGACTGCGCCAACGGCGCCGGATACAAGGTCGCGCCGACCGCGCTCTGGGAGCTCGGCGCCGAGGTGATCCCGATGGGCGTGGAGCCCGACGGTTTCAACATAAACCGGGAATGCGGCAGCACGGATACCGCCGCCATGCAGGAGGCCGTGCGCCGTCACGGCGCCGATATCGGGATTGCGCTCGACGGCGATGCGGATCGGGTGCTGATCGCCGACGAAGAAGGGGCGCTGCTCGACGGCGACCAGCTGATGGCGGCGATCGCGTGCTCGTGGCAGGAGACCGGACGGCTGAAGGGCGGCGGACTCGTCGCGACCGTCATGTCCAATCTGGGCCTGGAGATCCACGCCAGGGGAAACGGGCTCACCGTGGAAAGGACCCGCGTCGGCGACCGCTATGTCGTCGAGCACATGCGCCGTCACGGCTTCAACGTGGGCGGCGAGCAGTCGGGCCACATCATCCTCAACGACTACAGCACCACCGGCGACGGCCTGATCGCGGCGCTGGAGGTGCTGGCGGTGGCGGTCCGGTCGGGGCGCAAGGTCAGCGAGGTGGGACGCGTGTTCACGCCGCTGCCTCAGCTCCTCCGGAACGTCCCCTTCGCGGGCCAGTTCCCGCTCGACAACGAGTCGGTCCAGAGTGCCGTCAGGGACGCGGAATCCCGGCTCGGCCGGGACGGGCGCGTGCTGATCCGCAAGTCCGGTACGGAACCGCTGATCCGCGTGATGGCCGAGGGGCGCGACGAGACGCTGATCGCCGACGTGGTCTCGAAGCTCGTCGACGCCATCGAGCGGGTTGCGGCCTGAAGATCCGATGCCGGCCCGGATTCTGATCGTTGCCGGCTCCGACTCCGGCGGCGGGGCGGGAATCCAGGCGGACATCAAGACGGTGACCGCGCTCGGCGGCTACGCGGCGACCGCGATCACGGCGCTCACCGCCCAGGACACGCGCGGCGTGCACGGCGTCGTGCCGATCGACCCCGCCTTCGTCCAGCAGCAAATGCGGGTCGTGATCGACGATATCGGCGTCGATTGCGTCAAGACCGGGATGCTGCACGACGCGGCGACGATCGAGGCGGTCGCCGCGGCACTCGCGGACCTCGACGGCGTGCCCCTGGTCGTCGATCCGGTCATGGTGGCGAAGGGCGGGGCGGCGCTCCTCGAACCCGATGCCGTCGGTGCGCTTAGCGCCCGGCTGCTGCCGATGGCGAGCGTGCTGACGCCGAATATCCCGGAGGCCGAAGCGCTGACCGGAATCGATATCGCCGACCGCGCGTCCATGGAACGGGCGGGCGCGCGCCTGATCGGCATGGGATGCGAGGCGGTCTACCTCAAGGGCGGACACCTTCCCGGCGCCCGGATCGAGGACCTGCTGATCGCCGGGTCCGGCGTCGAGACGCTGTCCGCCGATCGCGTCGAGACGGTCCATACGCATGGGACGGGGTGCACGCTCGCCTCCGCGATCGCCACGGGGCTGGGCCAGGGTCTCCCGCTCCGGTCGGCCTGCGCGCGCGCGCAGGCCTTCGTCCAGGCGGCGATCGCCAACGCGCCCGGCATCGGGAGCGGCCACGGCCCCACCTGGCACGGCCACACGGTCGCGCCGTTCGACTACCCGTCTTAGGGAAATCGCAGTCGGAGCGTCAGGCGAGTTCGCGCGAGCGCCGCGCGGCGGCCGCAATCGCGCGCTTCATCAGGGCCGCCATCCCATCATCCGCCATCAATATGCCGAGCGCCGCTTCGGTCGTGCCGCCCGGGCTGGTGACGTTGATGCGGAGCTGCGCGGCGTCCTCATCCGACAGTCGTGCCAGCTCGCCCGAACCCGCCACCGTCGCGCGTGCGAGCCTTGCCGCGATGTCGGGTGAAAGGCCTTCCGCGATCCCGGCCTCCGTCATGCATTCGATCAGCAGGAAGACGTAGGCCGGCCCGCTGCCGGAAACCGCGGTGACCGCGTCGATCAGCGACTCGTCCTCCACCCAGACCACCTCGCCGATAGCCGTCAGCAGGCGTTGGCACAGCGCCCGCTGGGCGTCGCTGACGTTAGGGTTGGCGCAAGCCGCGGTGATGCCGCGCCCCACCGCCGCGGGGGTATTCGGCATCGACCGGACGACCGCCGCGTCGGCGCCGAGCGCTCCCTCGAAGAAAGCGATGGGACGCCCGGCCGCGATCGACAGCGCCACCGCGCCGCGCGCCGCGACCGGCGCGTAGTCGGACGCCATGTCCGGCAGGGTCTGCGGCTTCACGGCGAACACGACGACCGCGGGCGATTCATCCGGAAGATTCGAGGCGGTTTCCAGCACCCGGACGCCATGAGCGTCGCGCGCCGCCGCCGCGGACGCGGCGTGCGGTTCGATTACGGTGATATCGCCCGGATCCGCGCCGCGCTCGATCCAACCGGAGAGCATGGCGCCGCCCATCTTGCCGCATCCCACCAGAAGCAGACGATCGCCCAACGCCCGTCTCCCCGATCAGGCTTCTCCGCAGGTCTCCAGCATAGCAGCCTCGACCGCTCCCGCGGGGTCTTTCCCGCCCCAGATCACGAGATGGAAAGCGGGGTAAAAGCGCTCGCACTCGTTGTGGGAGATGTCCATCAGGTCTTCGAGCTGTTCGACGCTGGCGGACGAAATGCCGCGCAGCATGAGCGCGTGCCGGAAGACCACCAGCCCGTCGTCCAGCCACAGGTCGAAATGCCCGATGATCAGCCGTTCGTTGACCAGCGCCAGCAGCTCGGCGACATCGGCGCGGCGGCTCTCCGGCACCCGGAGCTCGAACGCGCAGGCATGGAGGAGCGCCCGCGCGTCCGGATGCCAGGTGAGGAACACCCGGTAGCTGCACCAGTGCCCTTCGATGCCGAGTGCGAGATCGCGCGGCCCGGAACGGTCGATGCGGCAATCGTAGCCGCTCGCCACCTCTTCCATCAGGTCGAGCGGGTTGGCTTCGATATCGTCCAACGGCTCGATTTCCATCCCCGCCTGCCAACGCGGTCCCAGACACATATATCTGGTGGTTCGATAGTGAACAACTACAATATGTAGGATGACAGCCGCGCATGGGCCGTGCAAGGACAATCCCGCCCGGGCATGGAAGGCGAGCGGTCCTAGGCCGTTCCGCGGCGCGCGCTTCGGGTTTTCCCCGTTCCCGCAGGCTTCGTCTTTTCGGCCAGGGCTGCTTCCAGCGCCGCGACCCGTTCGGCGAGCTTTTCCTGCTCGGTGCGCGCATTGACGGCCATCTCGCGCGCGGCCTCGAACTCGTCGCGCTTCACGAGATCCATGCCTGACAGGATGCGCTCCAACTGGGCCCGCACCAGCGCCTCCATCTCGCGCTTGAAGGCGACGGCGGTCCCCATCGCCCCCTCGGCCAGCCGCGCGGCATCTTCGAATATGCGGTTATTCGACTGCATGCGGGAAATCTGCCGCAATCGGGCGATCCCGGCAAGGTTCGGGCCGCAAGCCGCTTGGGTTCGGCTTCAAAGGTTTGACCGTGCTGTCTCTCGTTCCCGCACCCAGCGCTTGCGGCCAGGCCCGGCCCTTCCTATTCCTAACGCAGTGCAGCGCTTCCCGAGGTTGCGGCGATGATCCTGGTGACCGGCGGGGCCGGTTTCGTGGGCTCCAACCCGATTGCGGGGCCGGAGGCGCCGAGGAATCGGGGGATCGCCGTCCGCGACCGGCTGGGCACGGCGGGTTTCGACACCTCCTTCCTGTCGGTCGAGGTGGGAATCGCGCACCATGCGCGGGATTTTCCCGCGCGCGGCGATCCCTGTCTGTAGGTCGAGCCAACGATGTTTGCCATCGCCTTTCCCGCCATCGACCCGGTCGCCGTCGAGATCGGACCGCTCGCCATCCGCTGGTACGCGCTGGCCTACGTCGCCGGGATCCTCGTCGGCTGGCGTTACATGATCGTCCTCGCCCGGCGGTTGGCCGACGGGATCGCGGCGCGCGACATCGACGACTTCGTGCTGTGGGCGACGCTCGGCATCGTGCTCGGCGGCCGCCTGGGTTACGTCCTCTTCTACCGGCCCGGCGACTATCTGCAGGACCCGCTCGCCGCCTTCGCGCTGTGGCAGGGCGGCATGTCGTTCCACGGCGGGCTGTGCGGGGTCGTGATCGCGGCGGCGCTGTTCGCTCGGCGGCGCGGCATCCCGTGGCTCGCCCTCGGCGATCTGGTGAGCGCGGCCGCCCCTATCGGATTGTTCTTCGGGCGGCTCGCCAACTTCGTCAACGGGGAGCTCTACGGGAGGCCGACGACGGTTCCATGGGGCATGGTCTTCCCCGGCGCGGGTCCCGAGCCGAGACACCCGAGCCAGCTCTACGAGGCGGCGCTCGAAGGGTTGGTCCTGTTCGCGGTCTGCGCGGTCGTCGTGTTTGCCATGCGCGGGCTGGAGAGGACGGGTCTGGTCGGCGGCGTCTTCCTCGCCGGCTACGCGATTGCCCGCGGCGTCGCGGAATTGTTCCGCCAGCCCGACGCCCATCTCGGTTTCCTGGCCGGCGGGGCGACGATGGGCCAGCTTCTGTCGATCCCGGTCCTGATTGCCGGGATCTGGCTGATCCGGCGGGCACGGGCGCGATGACCCCGCTCGGCGTCAAGCTGCGGGAGCGGATCGCGCGTTGCGGGCCGATTCCCGTCGCCGAGTTCATGGCGGCGGCGAACGGCGATCCGGAACATGGCTACTACGCCCGCCGCGACCCCTTGGGCAAGCGGGGCGACTTCATCACCGCGCCCGAGATCAGCCAGGTCTTCGGAGAGCTGATCGGCGCCTGGTGCGCCGACGTCTGGCGGAAGATGAGATCGCCCGGGCGGGTCCTGCTGGTCGAGCTCGGCCCCGGGCGGGGCACGCTGCTAGCCGATCTGCTGCGCGCCACGCGGGGCGTCCCCGGCTTCCGCGAGGCGATCCACATCCATCTGGTCGAAACCAGCCCGGCGCTCGCCCGCATGCAGGAGGCCGCGCTCGGCGAAACCCCTGCGTCCTGGCACCGGACCTTCTCGACCGTGCCGAACGGTCCGCTTCTCCTGATCGCGAACGAATTCCTCGATGCGCTTCCGGTCGAGCAATATGTCGCGCGCGGTGGCCTCTGGCGTCGCCGCGCCGTCGACCTCGACGGTGCCGGTTTCCGCTTCGTCGACGGTCCGTGCGTGGCGGATCCGTCGTGGGCGGTCGGAACGGGCGCGGCGGACGGGGAGATCCGGGAGACGAGCCCGGAGGCAATGGCCCTGGTGGGCGAAATAGCAGGGCGGCTCGCGGCCGGGCGGGGTGCCGCGCTGATCGTCGATTACGGCTATAGCTGTCCCGGGACCGGAGAGACCCTGCAAGCGGTGGCCCGGCATCGCTACGCCGATCCGCTGGCCGCGCCGGGGGAGGCCGATCTGAGCGCGCATGTCGATTTCGCGGCCTGCGCGGCGGCGGCGCGCGCGGCGGGCGCGGTCGGCCACGGTCCGGTGTCGCAGGGGCGGTTTCTCGAACGTCTCGGGATCGGCGTCCGCAGGGACCGGCTGATCGAGACGGCTTCCCCGGAGCGACACACATCGATCCGTGCGGCCTGCCGCCGGCTGACGGATGGGGAGGCGATGGGGGAGTTGTTCAAGGTGCTGGCGCTGACGGACCCCGCGATGCCCGCACCGGCGGGTTTCGAAGGCCTCCCGTTGTGACGGCGCCGTTCGCGACGAGCGAGGCCCTGGCGGCAATTGCCGGCATCCGCCACGGTTTTTTCGGCCGCGCCGGCGGGGTGTCGGAGGGCGATTACGCGTCTCTCAACTGCGGGCCCGGCTCGGCCGACGAACCCGACGCGGTGATCGAGAACCGCGCACGCGCGATGGCGGCGCTCGAGCTGCCCGCGGAAGCGCTCTACACGGCCCGTCAGGTGCACGGCACGAACGCGATCGTCCTCGATGCGCGGTGCGCTCCGCGCCGGCTGGGAGACGCGCTGGCGACCGCCGTTCCCGGTATAGCGCTCGGCATCCTGACGGCCGATTGCGCGCCGGTCCTGTTCGCCGACCCCGGGGCCCGGGTCGTCGGCGCCGCCCATGCCGGCTGGCGCGGCGCGCTCGACGGCGTGCTCGGCGCGGCGGTCTCGGCGATGGAAGCGCTCGGTGCGGAACGCGCGCGTATCGTCGCCGCCGTCGGGCCCTGCATCGGGCAAGCGTCCTACGAGGTCGGGTCTGAGTTCCGCGACCGGTTCGAAGCCGACGACGAGGACAACGCGCGCTGGTTCACGCGGCCGCTGCCGGGCGAGCGCCCCCGTTTCGACCTTGAAAGCTATGTCGGGGCGAGGCTCGCCGCGCTCGGTGTCGCGCGAGTTACCGTCGCGGGAGCCGATACCTGTGCGGAAGAGGAGCTCTATTTCAGTTACCGTCGCGCCTGCCTGCGCGGAAAGGCCGGCTATGGCCGGGCATTGTCGGCGATCGCCCTGATGGAGTGAGGGTGAATGCCCCATCTGATCGTCTTCGCATTTATCCTCGTGTTGGGACTGCTGGCGACGTGCGCCATGTGAGCGGGGCGAGACGCGGCGCGCGGGCAGGTGCCGCCCTAGCGGCCGCGCTCGCTTTCTTGGCCGCCTGCCAGCCGCCGCCGCGGCCCTTCGCGCCCACCGAGCGCGGCGGGGGCGTCTCCTTCCGCCCCGCCGAGGACGCTTACGGCATCGCGCTGCGTCCGGTCTCCGGCATGCCGTCCGCGCTCGCGACATCGTTCGTCCCCGCTCTCGTCGAGGCGCTCGGCCGCCGCGGGGTTCCGGCTGCCGTGTCGTCGAACCGCGGATCGGGTGCCCTCGCCTACGGCGCGGCGGAAGCGCGGCCGCTCAACGGCGACCGGCTCAAGGTCGGGATCGAATGGTGGGTGATCGGCAGCGACGGGCTCGGGCTCGGCAGGCACTGGGTCTCCGCCGAACCGTCGCGGCGGGACTGGGAAGTCGCGGCCCCTGCATTGGCAGAACGGCTCGCGGCCGAGTCCGCGGACGGAATCGCGGGTCTCCTGCGTCCCGTGCCGCAGGCGTCGGGGCGTGCGCCGCCCGAGGTTCGTGTCGGTGCTGTCGTCGCGCCGCCGGGGATCGACGGAGAAACGCTGCGACGTGCGACCGTCGACGCCATGCGTGCGGCACGGATCGAGATCCTGCCGGACCGTCGAGCCGGTCCCCGGCTCACCGCGAAGGTCTCGCTCGGGCCCGTTACGGCCGGGCGGCGCCGGCTCAGAGTCGACTGGCGTCTCGACGATGCGTCCGGCGCGCGGATCGGTTCGATGGTTCAGGAGAACGAAGTCGTCAGCGAGACGCTGATCGCGGAGTGGCCGAGGTTGGTGCGGCTGATCGCGCGCGCGGCGACGGACGAGCTCGGCGGCTTGCTGACGAGAGCGGCCGGCACCGCCGCGCCGCGGCCGGTTGACGGCCCCCCGCGCCGTCCCTAGATTGCGCCGTCCCAGCGTTCGGGTGATGAGATCAGCGCCCCAGGGTGTCCGCCAGTCCGCGCGATGCGCGCACTGGCGCGTGACCCGTTGGGCCGGGGATTGCACCGATGTTCGACGGTCTGAGGACCAGGTTCGAGGACGTATTCGACCGCCTCAAACGGCGCGGCGCGCTGTCCGAGGGGGACGTCGCCGCCGCGATGCGGGAGATCCGCATCGCCCTGCTGGAGGCCGATGTCGCCCTTCCCGTGGTCAAGGACTTCGTCGAGGCGGTCGGCGCCGAGGCGGTCGGCCAGGAGGTGCTGCGCTCGATCAACCCCGGCCAGATGGTGGTGAAGATCGTCAACGACCGGCTGGTTGAGATGCTCGGCGCAAGCTCCGCCGATATCGACCTCGCGGCGGCCCCTCCGGTCGCGGTGATGATGGTCGGGCTCCAGGGCTCCGGCAAGACGACCACCACGGCGAAGCTCGGCCAGCGGATCCAGCGCCAGGACCGCAGGAAGGTCCTGATGGCCTCGCTCGACGTCCGGCGTCCCGCGGCACAGGAGCAGCTCGCCGTTCTGGGAACCCAGGCCGGGGTCGCCACGCTTCCCGTCATCCCGTTGCAGACCCCCCGCATGATCGCGGACCGCGCGATGGATACCGCGCGCAAGGAAGGGTTCGACGTGGTCGTGCTCGATACCGCGGGCCGGCTCGCCGTCGACGACGCGTTGATGGACGAGGCGGCGGCGGTCTCGGATGCGGCATCGCCGAGGGAGACCCTCCTGGTCGCCGACGCCATGACCGGCCAGGACGCCGTTGCCACCGCGACGGCGTTCCACGAGCGCCTCGGCCTCACCGGCATAATCCTGACCCGGATCGACGGCGATTCCCGCGGCGGCGCCGCACTGTCGATGCGGGCGGCGACCGGCTGCCCGATCAAGCTGCTCGGCACCGGCGAAGGTCTCGATGCGCTCGAGCCCTTTCACCCCGACCGCATCGCGTCCCGCATCCTCGGCATGGGCGATGTCGTCAGCCTGGTGGAGAAGGCGCAGGAGACCATCGCCGAGGAGGAAGCCGAAAAGCTCGCCCGCAAGATGCAGAAGGGCCAGTTCGATTTCGACGATCTGGCCAAGCAGCTGCGCCAGATCCGCATGATGGGCGGCCTCGGCGGGATCACGCAGCTGCTGCCCGGTATCGGCAGGGCGCAGAAGCAGCTCGCCAACGCCAATGTCGACGAGGCGGTCCTGGTGCGCCAGGAGGCGATCATCTCCTCGATGACGCCGACCGAGCGGCGGCGGCCCGAAATCATCAAGGCCTCGCGCAAGCGGCGCATCGCGGCCGGTTCGGGCGTCACCGTCCAGGACGTCAACCGGCTGATGAAGCAGTTCCAGGAAATGAACCGGATGATGAAAAAGATGAACAGGCTCGGCAAGAAAGGCCTCATGCGCGGCGGAATGCCGCCGATGATGCCGCCGGGATAGTTTCGGGAAAGGAGAAAGATGGCCCTCAAGATCAGACTTGCGCGCGGCGGCGCGAAGAAGCGCCCGTTCTACCGGATCGTCGTCGCCGACTCGCGAAGCCCGCGGGATGGCCGCTTCATCGAGCGGCTCGGCACCTACAACCCTATCCTCGGCAGCGACCACCCGGACCGCGTGGTGCTCAAGGAGGAGCGTATCCGCCACTGGCTCGACCGGGGCGCGAGGCCCAGCGACCGGGTGGCGAAGTTCCTCGGCCGGGCCGAGATCATCCCGATGCCGCCGCAGCGCGACAACCCGATCAAGAGCCGCCCCAGGAAGAAGGCGCAGGAACGGATGAAGGCAGCCGAGGAAGCGGCGGGCGATGCCGGCGCGGGTGACGAAGGGTCGGCCGAAGCCTGAACCGGCCACGCGCGGCCGCGCCGCCGAGGTCTCCACGCTTGCCGTCGAAGGCGCGGCCCGGCGCGGGCGCGTATGCGTCGGTGCCGTAGCCGGGGCGCATGGCGTACGCGGCGATGTCCGCATCAAGAGCTTTACCCAGAGACCCGAGGACATCGCGGCCTACGGACCGCTCGAGGACGAAAGGGGAGAGAGAGTTTTCGCCCTCACGCTCCACGGACGCGCGCGCGGTCTGCTGATCGGCTCGGTCGAGGGTATCGACGGGCGCGATGCCGCGGAGGCGTTGCGGGGAGAGCGGCTTTATGTCGACCGGGCCCGGCTTCCCGAGCCCGAGGAAGAGGACGAGTACTACCATGCCGACCTGTTGGGGCTTTCGGCGGTCGACGGTGCAGGCAACCGGTGCGGCGAGATCGCGGCGATCCTGCCGGCGGGCGACGCCGCGGTGCTGGAAGTCGACCCCGGCGGCGGGGAGGAGACGATCCTCGTGCCTTTCACCAGGGAGCACGTGCCCGAGATCGACATCCCGGCGGGATGCGTCGTGATCGATCCGCCGGAACAGCCCGGCGCCGGGGACGACGACGCGGCGCAGGAAGAGAAGGACGATGAGCGTCGATGAGAGAACGCCCTTCGCGGTCCGCGTCCTCACCCTCTTCCCCGGGATGTTTCCCGGACCGGTCGGACACTCGCTCGCCGGACGGGCGCTCAGGGACGGACTCTGGAGTCTCGAAACGGTGGACATCAGGGGCTTTGCGCGCGATAAACACGGCTCCGTCGACGACACCCCCTTCGGTGGGGGCGCGGGGATGGTGATGCGGCCGGACGTGGTCGGGGATGCCCTGGCGGCAGTCTCCCACGCCGGCACGCCGCTGATCTATCTCAGCCCGCGCGGACGGCTGCTCGATCAGGCGCGGGTTCGCGCGCTGGCCTCCGGGCCGGGAATGAGCCTGTTGTGCGGCCGTTTCGAGGGCGTCGACGAAAGGGTGCTCGAGGCGCACGAAATCGAGGAGCTCAGCCTCGGCGATTTCGTGCTGTCGGGAGGCGAGGCGGCGGCGATCGCGCTGATCGATGCCTGCGTGCGGCTGTTGCCGGGCGTGGTCGGTCAGGCGGAGTCTCTGGCCGAGGAGAGCTTCGCCGACGGCCTGCTCGAGTACCCGCATTACACGCGCCCGCAGGAATGGCGGGGGCGGAGGGTGCCCGACGTGCTGTTGAGCGGGCATCACGAGCGGGTCCGCGAATGGCGCCGTGCCGAAGCGGAACGCGCGACGCGGGAACGCCGGCCGGATCTGTGGCGGCGCTACCGGCGGACGACGGAAGGGGACGACGATGAACGTGATTGAGCAGATCGAAGCCGAACAGATCGAAAAGCTGACCTCGGAACGTCCTATTCCGGCGTTCGCGCCGGGCGACACGGTACGCGTCCACTTCAAGGTCGTCGAAGGCACGCGTGAGCGGATCCAGGTTTATGAAGGCGTGGTGATCGCGCGCACGTCCAGCGGGGTCAGTTCCGCTTTCACGGTGCGCAAGATCTCCTACGGGGAGGGCGTGGAACGCGTCTTCCCGCTCTATTCGCCCCGCATCGACCGGATCGAGGTCGTCCGCCGGGGCAGGGTCCGGCGTGCCAAGCTTTATTACCTCCGAAGCCGCCGCGGCAAGCGCGCCCGAATCGCCGAAAAGGTCGATCGCCGGCAAGTCGCCGGGCAAGCGGAGGCCGTGCCCGGAACGGAGGTGCCCGCCGAGACCGGGGCCGCCGCGTCCGACGAAGAGTAGACCGCCGACGAAACTCTCCGGGTTCGCAGACCGACCGGGCTCCGGGCCCGCACCAATCGAGGGAGGCGCTCGATGGCGCAACCGAAGACATTGTTCGACAAGATCTGGGAAAGCCACGTGGTGGACGTCCAGGAGGACGGCACGTGCCTGCTCTATATCGACCGGCAGATCATCCACGAGATCACCAGCGCCCAGGCTTTCGAGGGGCTGCGCGAGGCGGGGCGCAAGGTACGCCGGCCCGAAGCCCAGCTTCTCGTCCCCGACCATAACGTTCCCACCACCGACCGCTCCCTGCCGATCGAGAACGAGGAGTCGCGCATCCAGATCGATCTCCTCAAGGAGAACGCCGAAGCGTTCGGCCTGCCCTATATCGAGCTCAACGACATCCGCCAGGGGATCGTGCACGTGATCGGCCCGGAGCAGGGCTTCACCCTGCCCGGACTCACCATGGCCTGCGGCGATTCCCACACTTCGACGCACGGCGCCTTCGGCTGCCTCGCCTTCGGCATCGGCACCTCCGAGGTCGAGCACGTGCTCGCCACCCAGTCGCTGATCCAGCGCCCGGCGAAGAACATGCGGGTCACGGTCGACGGCGCGCTGCCGCAGGGTGTGGTCGCGAAGGACCTTGCGCTCGCCATCATCGGCGCGATCGGCACCGCCGGCGGCACCGGCTGCGTTATCGAGTACGCCGGCAAGGCGGTCGAGGATCTGTCGATGGAAGGCCGCATGACGCTCTGCAACATGACCATCGAGGGCGGGGCACGGGCCGGCCTCGTCGCCCCCGACCAGGCGACCTTCGACTACGTCAAGGGCCGTCCCATGGCACCCAAGGGGGCGGCGTGGGAGCAGGCCGAGGCGTATTGGCGAACGCTGCCCTCCGACCCGGGCGCCGAGTACGACAAGGAGGTCACGATCGCCGCGGACAGCATCGAGCCCCAGGTTACGTGGGGGACCAGCCCGGAGATGGTGCTGCCGATATCGGGCTCGGTGCCCGACCCGTCGGGGGAAGACGACGGCAACCGCAGGCGTTCGCTGGAGCGCGCGATCGACTATATGGGCCTCGAAGCCGGGCAGGCGCTGACCGACATCCGGGTCGACCGGGTTTTCATCGGCTCATGCACCAACTCGCGGATCGAGGATCTGCGCGCCGCGGCCGCGGTGGCCCGGGGGCGCAGCATCGCCGCCGGCGTCCACGCGATGGTGGTGCCGGGCTCCGGGCTGGTGAAGCACCAGGCCGAGGAGGAGGGGCTCGACGCGGTCTTCAAGGAGGCCGGGTTCGACTGGCGCGAGCCGGGCTGCTCCATGTGCATCGCAATGAACGGCGACATGCTGCAGCCGGGCGAGCGTTCGGCGTCTACGTCGAACCGCAATTTCGAGGGTCGTCAGGGACCCGGCGGGCGCACCCATCTGATGAGCCCCGCGATGGCCGCCGCGGCCGCGGTCAACGGCCGTCTGAGCGACCACCGGCAACTTCTCTAGGGAGGCGCGAGCGATGGAGAAATTCAACACCCTTCAGGGCATCGCGGCGCCGTTTCCGATGGTCAATGTCGATACCGACCGGATCATCCCGGCGCGGTTCCTGAAGACGATCAAGAAGACCGGGCTCGGCAAGAACCTGTTCAACGAGCTGCGCTACAACGAGGACGGCTCGGAAAAGCCCGAGTTCATCCTCAACAAGCCGGCCTACCGGGAGGCGAGGATCCTGGTCGCGGGCGACAATTTCGGGTGCGGCTCGTCGCGCGAGCACGCGCCCTGGGCGCTGATCGATTTCGGCATCCGCTGCGTCATCGCGCCGAGCTTCGCCGACATCTTCAACAACAACGCGTCCAAGAACGGCATGCTGCTGATCGCGCTCCCGCAGGAGACGGTCGACAGGCTGATGGAGGACGCCGAGAAGGGCGGCAACGCGCGCCTCTCGGTCGATCTGGAGAAGCAGCAGATCGTCCGCCCGGACGGGGAGGTCATCGATTTCGACATCGACCCGTTCAAGAAGCACTGCCTGCTCAACGGGCTCGACGACATCGCGCTGACCCTGCAGAAGGACGACAGGATCGGCGCCTTCGAGGAGGCGCGCAAGGCCGCCCAGCCCTGGGCCTGATCCGCGATGGCCGCCAACAAGAAGCTGCTGATTCTCGCCGGCGACGGTATCGGCCCCGAGGTGATGGGGGAGGTGCGCCGGGTCATCGGCTGGATGGACCGGCGCCGCCATGTGAGCTTCGACATCGACGAGGCGCTGGTCGGCGGCGCGGCGATCGACGCCGAGGGCGGGCCCATCTCGGACGCGACCATGGACGCCGCGATGGGCGCCGATGCGGTCTTGCTCGGCGCCTGCGGCGGGCCCAAATGGGCCGATGTCCCGTTCGAGATACGGCCTGAGGCCGGGCTCCTCCGCCTGCGCAAGGATCTCGAGCTGTTCGCCAATCTGCGCCCGGCGCTGGTCTTCGATGCGCTGGCCGAGGCCTCGACGCTGAAGACCGACCTGGTCGCCGGTCTCGACATCCTGATCGTGCGCGAGCTGACCGGCGGGGTCTATTTCGGCGAGCCGCGAGGCATCGAGGACTTGGCGAACGGCGAGCGCCGCGGCGTCAACACGCAGGTCTACACGACGTCCGAGATCGTCCGCGTCGCCCGGGTCGCGTTCGATCTGGCGCGCAAGCGGGACAACCGCGTCTGCTCTGTCGAGAAGGCGAACGTGATGGAGAGCGGCCTCCTGTGGCGCGAGGAGGTCACCCGGCTGCACGGAGCCGAATACGCCGATGTCGAGCTCTCTCACATGCTGGCCGACAATTGCGGCATGCAGCTGGTCCGCGCGCCCAAGCAGTTCGACGTGATCGTCACCGACAATTTGTTCGGCGATATGCTGTCCGACGTGGCCTCGATGCTGACCGGCTCGCTCGGCATGCTGCCCTCGGCCTCGCTCGGACCGGCGGACGCCTCGGGGCGGCGGCGTGCGCTCTACGAGCCGATCCACGGCTCGGCGCCCGACATCGCGGGCGAGAACAAGGCCAACCCGCTCGCCACCCTCCTCAGCTTCGCGATGATGCTGCGCTACTCCTTCGACATGGAGGAGGACGCGGTGCTGGTCGAAAAGGCGGTCGAGAACGCGCTCGCCCAGGGCCTGCGCACCGGCGACATCATGCAGCCCGGGATGAACCTCGTCTCCACCACAGGGATGGGCGAGGCGGTCACCGCGGCGCTGGATGCGCTGGCAGCCTAGTTTTTCGTCATCTGCTGCGGCAGGTAGGTGGCGATCTCCGGGAAGACCACCAGCAGCACCACCCCGATCTGCAGCAGGATGAAGAAGGGGAACGCCGCGCGGGCGATCTGCAGGATGTTGCGCCCGGTGAGCCCCTGCAGGACGAACAGATTGAACCCGACCGGCGGGGTGACCTGCGACATCTCGACCACCAGCACGAGATAGATGCCGAACCATATCGGGTCGATCCCCGCGGCCTGGATCATCGGCAGGATGATCGAGGTGGTGAGCAGCACCACCGAGATGCCGTCGAGGAAGCAGCCGAGAACGATGAAGAATACGGTAAGCGCCGCGATCAGCCCGTAGCGGCCAAGCTCCATCTCGCCGATCCACGCCGCCAGCGAGCGGGGAATTCCGGTGAAGCCCATGGCGATGGTGAGGAACGACGCGCCGACGAAGATGAAGCTAATCATGCAGGTGGTCCGCGTCGCCCCCATCAGGCTGTCGGCAAGCACGCGCCGGTTGAGCCCGCCGGTGCCCCAGGCGAGCGCGAGCGAGCCGAGCACGCCGACGACGGCGGCCTCGACCGGGGTCGCGATGCCGAGATAGATCGAGCCCAGCACGGCGACGATCAAGAGGATGGTGGGCAGGAGGCGGCGGGATTCGTAGATCTTGCGCCAGATTGTGAACCGCTCGTCGCTCTTCGGGATGCGGCCCGGGTGGACCAGCGCCCACAGCATGATGAAGCCCATGAACAGCGCCATCAGCATCACGCCCGGCAGGACGCCGGCGATGAACAGCCGGGCGATCGAGAGCTCCGCGGCGACGCCGTAGACGATCAGGATGATCGATGGCGGGATCAGGAAGCCCAGCGTGCCCGAGCCCGCCAGCGTCCCGATCGACATACGCTCGTCATAGCCGCGCTTGTGCAACTCGGGGATCGACATGCGCCCGATGGTCACCGCGGTCGCCGCCGAGGATCCGGATATCGCGGCGAAGATGCCGCAGGCGACCACGTTGACGTGCAAGAGCCGGCCGGGCAGCCGCGTCACCCAGGGCGCGATGCCCCTGAACATGTCCTCCGACAGCCGCGTGCGGAACAGTATCTCGCCCATCCAGACGAACAGCGGCAGCGCGATCAGCGAGAACGGGGTGGTCGAGCCCCAGGTCGTGGTCGCCAGCACCGAGCCCGCCGGCGCGGTGGTAAACGTCATCATCGCGAACACCGAGACCCCGACCAGCGACAGCGCGACCCAGAGCCCTGAGCCGAGTAGCAGCAAGAGGACGAACGTGAGCACCAGCGCGATCGAGAGGATGTCCACCGCCCTAGCTCTCGTCGCCGATCTTGAGCGCCCGGGCGGCCTCGTCGCCGTCCCGGTCCGCGTATTGCGGCGTCCGCCCGCTCAGCATCACGGCCAGTTCGTCGACGAAGGCGATCGCCAGCACCACGAGACCCAGCGCGAGGCCGGATTGCGGGATCCAGAGCGGCGTCTTGATCAACCCCTGGCCTACCTCCCCGAACACGAAGGTCTCGTAGGCAAAGGCGCAGAAATGCCAGGCGAAGTAGATGCTGAGCGCGGTTCCCAGCGCGAGGCAGAACAGCTCCAGCGCATGGCGCATCCGCGGCGGCACCCGGAGCAGCAGGATCGAGACGCGGATGTGCTCGCCGCTGGTCAGCGTGTAGGCGAGGCCGAGGAAGATCGCCGAGGCGAGGCAGTAGCCGGCGAACTCGGTGGCAGCGGGGATCAGCACGCCCAGCATCCGGCCGATGATCTCGGCCAGGATGGCGAGCGCGATGCAGACGATGAACGCGGCCGAAAGGACACCGCAGCCGCGATAGAGCCCGTCGAGAAGGCGTCTCACATCTCGATGCGCGGGCCGGCGCTCAGTTGGAGGCGCGGTAGGCGTCGAGGATCTTCTTGCCGTCCGGCCCGGCCTTGGACAGCCAGTCCACGACCATCCTGGCGCCGGCCGCGCGCAGCCCCTTCATCAGCCCGGGCTTGGGCGGCACCACGGTGAGCTTCTCCGCGAGCTTCGCGGTCATCTTGGCGGTCTCGTTGGCGCTCATCTCCCAGCCCCTCGGCTCGGCCCGTGCCGCCGCGTCGAGCACCGCTTTGCGGGTTGCCTCGCCGAGCCGCTTGAAGGCGCGGGTGTTCACGATGACCATGTTCTTGCCGAGTCCGGCGCGGGTGTCGTGGTAGTGGCTGAGGTAGTCCCAGGACTTGGTCAGCACGCCGGTGGTCGCCGAGGTGATCATCGCGTCGACGATCCCGGTGGAGAAGGCCTGCGGGATGTCGACCAGCTGCACCGTCGTCGGCACCGCGCCGACGGCGGCGGCGTAGCGCGAGATGGTCGCGTTGTAGGCGCGGAACTTGAGGCCCTTGAAGTCGTCGGCCGACTTCAGCTCCATCTTTGCGTAGAAGCCCTGGGGCGGCCAAGGTACCGAATACAGGAGGGTAAGCCCCTTCTTGGCCAGCCGGCTCGCGATGAAGGGCCTGGAGACCTGCCACAGCCGCTTGGCCTGGTCGTAGCTTTCCGCGAAGAAGAGCAGCGAGTCGACCTCGTAGACGCGGTCCTCGTTGGCCAGCAGCGAGACGATGGTCTCGCCCATCTGGATCTGGCCGCTCTGCACCGCGCGGTGGATTTCCGGCAGCTTGTAGAGCGACTGGGCGCTGTGCACGGTAATCTTCAGATCGCCCTTGCTCGCCTCGGCGATGTCGTTCACGAACTGGTGGATGTTCTTGGTGTGGAAGAACGGGTCCGGATAGGCCGTCGCCATGTTCCACTGCTGCGCGGCGAGCGCGCCGTTCGCCGCAACCAGCCCCCCGAGCCCGATCGCAACCGCCCAAATCCTCAACTTCATCGCCGAATCCTTCCTTCCCGGAAAACGGCAAAGATTGTTCCACCGCGCCGGGTGAGCGTCAACTGAAGGGCCGCGTTTCCGCCCGTTGCCGCCGGACCGGATGCGCGCTATCCTGCGCTGGACTGCAACCCTCTGCTGAGGTGCGTGTTGATGAAAAAGACCCTCGCGATTGTCGCCGCCGCGGCGTTCGCCGCCGCGTACTCGACCTCGGCGCTTGCCTGCATGTACAGCAAGATGGTCTCGGCCGAGAAGCCCGCGCCGATCACGACGGCGCTCAATAGCCAGCCGTCGACCACGGCGCCCGAGATCAAGCCGGTCGAGCCCGAGACCGATCCGGCCAAGGTCAAACCCGAGGCCAAGTCGGACAGCTAAGAGCGGCGCTTCGGCGCCACACAGGGCCAGGTGCCCCGCCCGGCGGGACCCTCCGCGGGCGGAGAGAGGGCTTTTTCCATGGGTTACAAGATTGCCGTGGCCGGCGCGACCGGCGCGGTCGGGCGCGAGATTCTGCAATGCCTGGACGAGCGCGCCTTTCCCGTCGACGACGTGGCGGCGCTCGCCTCCGAGCAGTCGGTCGGGCGCGAGGTCTCGTTCGGCGAGGACGAGGTGCTGCGGGTCCGGAACCTCGCCGACTTCGACTTTGCCGGTTTCGACGTTGCGCTTTTTTCGCCGGGCGCGAAGGTCTCCGCCGTGCATGCGCCGCGCGCCGCCAAGGCGGGCTGCGTGGTGATCGACAACACCTCGCGGTTCCGCATGGAGCCGGACGTGCCGCTCGTCGTGCCCGAGGTCAACGCGCACGCCCTCGCCGGGAACAAGCGGAACATCGTCGCCAATCCGAACTGCTCCACCATTCAGATGGTGCTGGCGCTCAAGCCGCTGCACGATCTGGCCCGGGTCAGGCGCGTCGTCGTCGCGACCTACCAGTCGGTCTCGGGCGCCGGCAGGACGGCGATGGACGAGCTGTTCAACCAGACCCGCGGCATCTACGTGAACGAGCCGATCGCCAACGAGGAATTCACCAAGCAGATCGCCTTCAACGTCATTCCCCATATCGACGTCTTCATGGAGGACGGGGAGACCAAGGAGGAGTGGAAGATGGCGGTCGAGACGCGGAAGATCCTCGACCCCGACATCCGGGTCGCCGCGACCTGCGTGCGCGTGCCAGTCTTCATCGGCCACGGCGAGGCCGTCAACGCCGAGTTCGAACGGCCGATTTCAGTCGAGGAGGCGCGCGAGGCGCTGTCGGAGATGCCGGGTGTCGCCGTCGTCGACCACCGCGCCGACGAGGGTTACGTGACCCCGACCGAATGCGCCGGCGAGGACCAGGTCTATGTCAGCCGGATCCGAAAGGACCCCACGGTGGAGAACGGGTTGAGCTTCTGGGTCGTCGCCGACAATCTCCGCAAGGGGGCGGCGCTCAATGCGGTTCAGATCGCGGAGCTGGTCACCGAGTCGCGCCGGATGCTGCCAGCGGCCTGAACGGGGAGGGAAGAATGGTCGTCGAGATCGCCACGATCTACGTCAAGCCCGAGGACGAGGCCGCTTTCCTCGAGGGTTTCGCGGAGGGTTCCGATATCCTGCGCCGCCAGCCGGGCTGCCAGGGGCTGCGCTGGGGCAAGCGGGTCGAGCCCGAGCTCGCCTACATGATCGCGGTCGAATGGGACCGGATCGAGGACCATTTCACCTTCCGCGAGAGCGAGGATTACAAGACCTTCGGGTCGAAGTTCCGCGACTGTCTCGCGAAACCGCCGGAGGTCTTCCACTTCGAGCCGCGCGGCTGAGCGCGGCCCGCGGCCCTGCCCCGAGACCGTATTGCCGGACTGCTGCTCGCGGCCTCCCTGCCGCTTCTCATTGCCGGGCTGGTCATGCCGGCGGTCTCGGTGACTCGCCTCGTCCTATTCGGCGAGACCTACTCGATTATCGACGGAATACTCGGATTCTGGTCGGACGGGCGTTACGGACTGTTCGTGCTCGTCTTCCTGTTCTCGGTAGTGCTGCCGTTGGGAAAGGTCGCGGTCGGGGTCTGGGCCTGGTTCGCGGCGGCGGGCCCCGGATCGTTGCCCGACCGGCTGCTGCGGGCGGCGGCCTCGATATCCCGATGGTCGATGCTCGACGTGTGCATCGTCGCGTTGCTCGTGGTCGCGCTGGAGGGGAGCCTGTTGACCACCGCCGATATCCATGCCGGTCTGGTGCTGTTCGCCGCCGGAGTCGTCGTGTCGACGATCGCCACCTACCGCCTGGTGAGGCGCTAGCGCGTCAGCCCGTGTCGGCGTGACGCGCGATCAGGTCCCGCATCGCGGTCGCCGCCACGGCACCCTTGCGAGCGCGGCGCCACAGATCCGCCGCGGTCTTCTCGTGCAGGGCGAGCGCCTCCGGCGCCGAGGTGATCATCGCCACCCCGGCGTGGATGTTGGGCTGCTCGCCGAGACGGAACGGGCTCAGTGTGAGCACCCGCCGGCCCGGCTGGCGGAAGATCTGGAAGCTGGTCGGCGGCAGGGTGGCGGGAACCAGGCCGATCTGGACCCCGATCGGCTCGTCCTCCATCAGCCGCACCAGATGCTCGGCCTCCTTGCGCGCCCGGACGAGGCGGTCCTTGCGAACCGCCGACGGCAGGTCGAGCCGCCCGACCAGCCCGTTCCGCAGAAACCGCCCCATCTCCGCTTCCGAGATCAGGTTGAGCACGCCGGGACGGCGCTCGCGGTATGTCTCCTTGCGCCGGCGCAGGATGACCATGAGCTCCCGCACCTGGTCGAGACCGCGCGCGCGGCCGTCGGCGCCTTCCGGGATGCTCTCGCCCAGCACCTCTTCCAGCGTGTCGACGAAGGCGTCGCTCGACAGCAGGAACGAGACCGGCCCGGCGAGCACGACGATATGCTCGGCTGCGGCTTCGATCTGGCGCAGCCGCTCGAAGAAGCTGACCGCGGAGCCGATATATTCGACGCCGACGCCGAGCAGCGTCGGGAGCGATACCTCCAGCAGCTCGGCGAGCTTCTCCAGCGTCTCGATCTTCGCCACCCGGCCCTTCTCGAAACGGTAGAGCGCGGTGCGCGAGATGCCGATGCGGCTCGCGATCTCGTCCGCGCTGAGCCCCGATCCGAGGCGGAACGCGCGCAGCCGCTCGCCGATCTCCTCAAAGCGTATGGTCATGCGCGAGCGTCCCGATGTCGGCCGGGGAAAGCGGCGTCCGGTCTATCGTGCCGCCGGGGAGGCCGAGCGCGTCCTCGATCGCCGCGGCGATGGCGGCGGCGGTCGGCACGGTGCCGCACTCGCCCACCCCCTTGACCCCGATCGGGTTGAGCGGGCTGGGCGATTCCATGTGCACCGTATCGATCCTCGGCACGTCGAGCGAGCCCGGCAGCAGATAGTCGGCCAGCGTGGTGGTGAGCGGCTGCGCATCGCCGTCGAAGCCCATCCATTCGTAAAGCGCGTTGCCGACGGCATGCGCCGCGCCGCCGACGATCTGGCCCTCGACGATCGCGGGGTTGACGATGCGTCCGCAGTCATGCGCGACGACCAGCCGGGTAAGCGCCGCGGATCCGGTCTCGCGGTCGATCTCGATCTCGGCGACGGCGGTGCCGTTGGCGAACGGCATGTCGTCGAGCACGGTGTTCTCTTCCGCCGCGAGCCCGGGCGCGATCCCCTCCGGCAGGGTCACCCCCGGCGTGCCTGCCACCGTCTCGGCGAGCCGGCCGAGACCCACGCAAAGTTCCGGCGCGCCGCGTACCCGGACTTCGCCGCCCGCGATCTCCAGGTCCTCTTCCGCCGCCTCAAGATGACGGGCGGCGACGGCAAGCGCCTTGTCGCGGACCTTGCGCGCCGCGTTGTAGGCCGAGCTCCCGGCGGTCACCGCCTGGCGGCTGTTGAACCCGCCGATGCCGAGCGCGACCGCTGCCGTGTCGCCCGCCGTCACGTGCACGAGTTCGCGGTCGCAGCCGAGCGCCCTGGCGACGATGTCGGCGAGCATGGTCTCGATCCCCTGCCCCATCGCGGCGGCGCCGGAGGCGACCGACACCGTTCCCGACGGGTCGATGGCGACGGAAGCGGATTCGAACGGCCCGCGCCCGGTTCCCTTGACGAAGTTGGCAAGTCCGATGCCGAGCGCCCGGCCTCGCGCCCCGGCCTCCCGTCGCCGGATCGCGAACCCGTCCCAGTCCGCGGCATCCAGCGCGGCCCGCATGCAGCCAGGATAATCGCCTGAGTCGAGCACCACCTTGCGCCCGCCCCGGCTCTCCAGCGGACGGGTGCACGGCATGCGCCCGGGGCCGATCAGGTTGCGTTCGCGGATCGCCACCCGGTCGATGCCGAGCCCCTCCGCCGCCTTGTCCAGCAGGCGTTCCATGGCGAACACCGCCTGCGGGTGGCCGGCGCCCCGGACCGGAGTGACCGGCACCTTGTTGGTCAGCGCCGCGCGGGCGATCAGCCGGTAGGCCGGGACGTCGTAGGGCAGCGTGACGGTGAGCGCGGACTCGTAGGGCAGGTTCGCGCCGCGCGCGGTATAGGCGCCGTGGTCGTGCACCATCGTCCCGCGCACGCCCCGGATCGTTCCGTCGGCATCGAACGCGGCCTCGACCTCCCAGTGCTGGTCGCGCTCCTGGGTGCTGGCCACGAAATGCTCGCGCCGGTCCTCGATCCACTTGACCGGTCGGCCGAGCAGGAGGGCGGCGAGCGCGACGGCGACCTCCTCGGGGTAGGTGACCAGCTTGGGCCCGAACCCGCCGCCGACCGAGGGCGCGATCAAGCGGACGCGCCGCGTCTCGCGAGCCAGCATGCGCGCGATCAGGTTGCGCCCGGCATGCGGGGTCTGGGTCGAGCTCCAAAGCGTGAGCAGGTCGTCGACCGGGTCGTGGCGGGCGAGCGCGCCGCGCCCCTCGATCGAATGCCCGCCGCCGCGATGGACCGAAAGGTTCGCGGCGAACACGCGGTCGGCCCCGGCGAAGGCGGCCTCGACATCGCCGAACGCCATGGTCAGCTCGGCGAGCAGGTTGCGGTCGGCGCCGCGATGGACCGTCGGCGCGCCCGGCGCCAGCGCATCGCGGCAGTCGGCGACGGCGGGCAACGGCTCGTAGGCCACCTCGACCAGCGCCGCCGCGTCCTCCGCCGTATAGCGCGATTCGGCGACGACCACCACCACCGCCTCGCCGACATGGACGACCTCGCCGTCGGCCAGCAACGGGCGGTCGCGCTGCTGGCGGTAGGCCGGGCTCGGCAGGCCGACAACGAGGCGTTCGGCCGCGAGATGGGGACGGAGATCGTCGAGCGTCCAGACGGTATGGACGCCCGGCGCCGCCTCCGCCGCGCGCTTTTCGATCCCCGAAATCGACGCACGAGCGACCGGGCTGCGGACGAACGCCGCGTGCAGGGTTCCCGGCAGGTGGATGTCGTCGACGAAGCGCGCCTGCCCGCGCAGGAGCGGCGGATCCTCGATCCGCGTGTCAGCCACCTTCTTCAGCGGGCAGGTCCAGTGTGCCCAAGAAAATCTGCATGCCGTAATGGAAGGCGATGAAGGCGCCCAGCTCGACGATCTGGGCTTCGGAGTAATGCGTCTTGCCTTCGTCGTAGAACGTCTTGTCGACCTTCTCCGGCGCGCGGTACATCAGCCAGCCGTATCGGAGCGCCCATTTCTCGGCCGGCGTGAAGCGGTCGTCGGTCTCGAAGTCGCCGCAGCCCGCCTCGATCCGTTCCTCGGTAAGCCCGTCTTCCAGCGCGCGCTTCGACCGGAAGCCGGCGAAGTAGGGATCGCCCGCGAGGCGCGCGAGCTGGATGCGCACGATCTCCTTGAGCCCGTGGTCGACCTCGCCTTCCATCAGCGAGCGGTCGAGCGCATCGTGCAGCGCCTCGGCATAGCCCGGCACGTGTGCCATCAGCCGGACGAAACGCGAGTCCCCGACGCCGGTCTCCTCCGAGCGCGCGATCAGCGCCCGGAGCTCGGGATCGTCGATCTGCGCGCGGGGGACCGGCGGCAAAGTCGCGCGCGCGCCGCTCATTCGGCGGCTTCCGCCGTCGCGCGCTCGATCGTGCCCTTGTTGAGCGAGATCGGGGTCTCGCCGTAGATCCGCCGCGATTCCTCCTGGTCGACCAGCCGGCCGTCCGGGGTGAACATCGGGTAGAAGTCGAGCGTCCCGAAGAAGGTGTGGTAGCCCACGTTGAAGCCGACGAAGGCGCCGAGCTCGACGATCTCCTCCACCGAATAGTGTTCGGCGAGCTCGTCGTAGAGAGCGGCGTCGACCTTCTCCGGCGCGGTCCCCATCAGCTCCGAATAGCGGAGCGCGATCTTCTCCGCGGGCGTGAAGCGGTCGCTCGACGCGTGGGCCTCGATGCCCTCGTCGATGGTCTCTTCCGTCAATCCCTGCTGCTTCGCCGAAGCAGACCGGACGTTGCCTCAATATCGGCACGCGGCCATCCGCGAGAGCTGGACGCGGATGATCTCCTTCAGCTTGTGGTCGATCCGCCCGGTGTTGAACACCGCGCCCCAAGCGAGATACATCGAGCGCGCGATGTCCGGGCTGTGGCCCAGCATCGCGTGGAAGGCGGGGTCGGGCGCGCGGTGGCGCAGCGCCTTGTTGACCAGCGGGCGGAGCTTGCTCGCCTTGAGCTCCTCGATGTCGAGCATGCGGATATTGGACATGGCGCGGTCCCTCGAAATGCGACGCTGGATTATCGCCGTTCGCCCGCCGCCGGCCAACCGGCAAGTTGGCGGGTCGGGGGACGGCCGATCAGCCCTCCTACAAGGGGGTGGACCAATCCTCTAACGTCAGCCCGTCCACCCGTTCGAATTCGCGCCTGTTGGCGGTGACCAGCACCAGATCGCGCGCCCGGGCCTGGCCGGCGATCAGCACGTCATAGGGGCCGATCGGCAGCCCGCGGGCCTCCAGATCGCGGCGGATCGCGCCGGCCGCACGCGCGTCGGCCGCGTCGAAGGGGACGATTTCGAACGCCATGCGGTCAATGACAGCCAGGTTGAGCTTCGGCCCGCGGCTCTTGAACGCGCCGAAGTAGAGCTCGAAGGTCACGGGAGAGGGCACGCCGATCTCTTCGGGCCGGTGCCGGCGAAGCCGGGTCAGCAGCGACGGTGACGTGTCGTTTATCAGGGCGATGCAGGTATTGGTGTCGAAGAGATAGCGCATCAACAGAACAGTTCGTCCAGCCCCGGCCGAGGCGGCGGCATCTCCGGTTGGTTGCGGCCGTCGGGGAAAAAATCCTCGGCCTTTCCGACGACGTCATCGAGCCACTCCCAGCCGTCCGCGATCGGCTCGAGCACGACCGCCGTGCCCTGGCGGCGAATCCGGACCTCCTTGCCGGGCATGCGGAACTCCTTGGGGAGCCGCACGGCTTGGGATCTCCCGTTCCAGAACAGCTTGGCGGTCATGGTCATGGCCGGAGCCCTCGTCTTGATACCTCTCATTGGTATATATCATCGCCGCGCCGGGCTCGCAACCGGGCCGCGATCGGAAACGGTTCGGCAAATTGAGGGAGGGGACCGCGCGGGTTAATCTCGCGCCATGGCGGAGAACGGCGCAGATCCCCGGAGCGATCCCGTGACCACCGAGCTGGTGCGCAACGGGGTCATGGCGGTGACCGAGGAAATGAAGACCAACCTCATGCGCACCGCCTACAACATGATCATCTACGAGGCGCTCGACTTCACCGTCGGGCTGTTCACCGCGAAGGGCGAGACGGTCTCGATCGGGCTCGGGCTTCCCATGTTCATCCGGGGCATGGCCGAGACTCTCCGCGCCAAGCTCGCGCATTTCGGCACCGACGGGATCGAGCCCGGCGACATCCTGGTGACCAACGACGCCTATGTCACCGGCAGCCACCTCAACCACATCACGCTGAGCCTGCCGATCTACCACGAGGGGGAGCTGGTCGGGTTCTCCTGCTGCATGGCGCACTGGCTCGATATCGGCGGCACGCTGCAGGGCATCACCACCGACATCTACGCCGAGGGGCTGCAGGTCCCCATCCTGAAATTGCAGCGGGCCGGCGAGCTCAACCGGGACCTGATCGACATCGTCGCGATGAACGTCCGGATGCCGGAACGCGCGCTCGGCGACCTCCGCGCCCAGCTGACCGCCGTCCGTACCGGCGAGCGCGGCTTCCTCGCGCTGATCGGACGCTACGGCAGGGATGCGGTGCTGGGCGCGATCGGGCGCATCATGGACCAGTCGGAGACGGCCGCGCGCGAACGCACGCGCTCGATCCCGGACGGGGTCTACGAGGCCGAGGCCTTCATGGACGACGACGGGATCGATGTCGGCAAGGAAATCCCCATCGTCGTCCGCGTCGAGGTCGCGGGCGAGGAGATGACCATCGACCTGACCGACGTCTCGCGCCAGGTGAAGGGGTTCTACAATTCCGGCATCACCACGGCCTACGCCTGCTCCCAGGTGGCCTTCAAGTGCATCGCCTCGCCCACCGATTACCCGATCAACGACGGCAGCTTCCGCCCGCTCACGACGATCATCCCGCCCGGCCGGATCGTGAGCGCGGAGCGCCCGGCGGCGATGCGGAGCTGGATGACCTTCCCGATGACCATCGTGGACGCGGTGTTCAAGGCGCTGGCGCCCGCCATCCCGGAGCGTGTCGCGGCCGGCCATCACGCCGACCTAGTGATGGGGCGGATGAACGGCATCGACCCGCGCGGCAACAAGCTGTTCATCGGCGCGATCGGGCCGACCGGCGGCGGCTGGGGCGCCAAGCACAACGAGGACGGCATGCCGGCGACGGTCTGCCTCAACGACGGCGACACCCACAACAGCCCGTCCGAGCTGATGGAGGTGAACTACCCGATCGTGATCGAGCGCCACGCGCTGATCCCCGATTCCGGCGGGGCGGGGCGCCATCGGGGCGGGCTCGGCATCGAATACGTGGTGCGGGCGCGCTCGCCGCTCAACTTCAACAGCCAGGCCGACCGCGCCAATTGCGAGCCCTGGGGGCTGCAGGGCGGGCGCGCCGGGCGCGGCAACCGCATCGGGCTCCGGGTGAACGGCGAAGCCGGGCCGGAATTCCCCAACGCCAAGCTGTTCTGGAAGCGGATCGAGGCCGGCGACGCCTTCATCGTCAATTCGGGCGGCGGCGGCGGGTTCGGATCGCCGCTCGAACGTCCGGCCCGGAAAGTGCTGGACGACGTGCGCCAGGGCTATGTCTCGCCCGAGGCGGCGCGCGCCCTCTACGGCGTGGCGATCGACCTCGAGACGCTGGAGCTCGACGCGGAGGCGACCGAACGGATTCGCGCCGCGATGGCGACGCTGGAAAGCGCGGAGGCACAGGCGCAATGACCGACGAACTCCTCTTCCTCTCGCACGCGGAGACGCTCGATCTCCTGAGCCCCGCCGAGGCGATGGCGGTGTGCGAGGATGTCTACCGCATGCACGCCGAGGGCACGGTGAGCTGGACCGACCCGCCCGCCTTCCGACTCGACGACGACCGGTTCCACCATCACTGGCACGTCAAGGGCGCGCTCTTGTCCGAAATCCCGATCTCGGGGGTTCGGCTCTACGCCTATTACGAGGATGCCGAGCGCTCGACCGTCGGCACGCTGGACGCAACCCGCTACATCGTCCTGAGCGACCCCGTCACCTCGGTCGCGCTCGCCATCGTCGAGGAGCACTGGACCTACGCGATCCGTTCCACCGCCGCGGCCGTCCTTGCCTGCAAGTGGATGGCGAACCCGGATCCCCGCGTGCTCGGGCTGGTGGGCGTCGGCACGATGGGGACGACGGCGCTGCAATGTCTCGCCGAGCTCTACGATTTCGAGGAAATACGCTGCACCTCGCGAAGCCCGGTGACCCGCGAGGCCTTCGCCGAAAAATGGTCCGCCGCGCTCGGCGTGCCCGTAACCCCTGTCGACTCGATCGAGGCGGTCGTGCGCGGCGCCGACATCGCGGTCGGCGGCACAACGTCGAAGGAGATCGTGAGCCGTGCCGAATGGCTCAAGCCCGGCGCCACTTTCGTTTCGCTGGCAAGGCGCGAGATGGACCCGGCCGGCTGGCCCGCGATGGACAAGATCGTGATCGACGATTTCGACATCAACATGCTGACCCCCGAGTTCCGCAAGACGATCGCCGACGGCCTGTTCTCGCGCGAGGCCATGCACGGCGAGATCTCGGACCTCGTGGCGGGGAAGGCCAGAGGCAGGGAAAGCCCGGACGAGCGCAACCTGATCCACACCGTCGGCCTCGTCAGCCAGGACATCGGCGTCGCTCACTATGTCTACCGGAAGGCGCTCGACATCGGCGCGGGGCTCAGGCTGCCGCTGCCGCATGCGGTGGGGCGGGTCTAGGGATTTTCGGGTCGGTCCGGTCGGGCTTGAACCGTTTAATGTAGTAACATAAATTCGTGCTGATCGAGTACGACCCGGCTAAGCGGTCGGCCACTCTCGAACGCAGGGGCTGGACATGGCCCGGGCGGGAGAAGTGTTCGATGGCGCGACTCTGACCGTGGAAGACGATCGGTGGGACTATCGGGAAGATCGCTTCATCGCCATCGGATTTCTCGACGAAGCGATGGTGGTGCTGGTCTGGACGCCGCGCGACGGTGCGCAACGGGTCATAAGCATGAGGAGAGCCAATGAACGGGAACGACGGCTCTACGCCCCGCGACTCGGACCCCGATGACGCGCCCGATCTCTCTCGGGACGGCTGGCCCGACAAGTTCGCCCGGGCGCCCGTTCGCCGCGGCCGTCCGCCCGCGGCCCGGCCCAAGGTGTCGACCACCATCCGCCTGTCGCCGGACGTGATCGATCACTTCAAGGCGGGCGGACGCGGCTGGCAAACGCGGATCGACGCGGCGCTGCGCGACTGGATCGCGAGCCGGGAGGCCCTGAGATAGCTACCCCGCCACCGGCGCCGCAATCCCGTCGATCTGCACGCGGTAGCCCGAGCGCACGTTGGGGAGGTAGTCGGAGATCGCGCGGTGCTGAGCGCAGCGGTTGTCCCACATCGCGATCGAGTGCGGGCGCCAGCGGAAGCGGCAGGTCCATTCGGGCTGGGTGCAGTGCTCGACCAGGAAGGCGAGCAGGTGCCGGCTCTCGGCGGCCGGGAGTTCGTTGATCCGGACGGTGAAGGACTCGTTGACGTAGAGCAGCTTGCGCCCGCTGTCCGGATGGCGCACCACGACAGGATGGGTCGCGCGCGGCGTCCCCTCGCCGAACACGCGGACGCCGTCGTGGAGCGCGGTCAGCCCCTCGAGACAGGTCTTCATGCGGTCCGACAGCGCGTCGTAGGCGGCATACATGCTGGCGAACAGGGTATCGCCGCCGCCGTCCGGCGGGAGCGTGTGGTTGTAGAGGATGCTGGCGAGCGGCGGGACCGGCGCGCAGGACTGGTCGGTGTGCCAGACATTGCCCGAGACTTCCTCCGAATACTCGTCGAAATGGAAGCGGCGGACGCGGTCGTCCTCCGACGGCTCGCTGTGGGTGCGGACTCCGACATGCCGGCCGATGGTCCCGAAATATTCGGCGAGCCGCGCATGGTCGTCGAAGCCGATCTCCTGGTCGCGGAAGAACAGCACCAGATGATCCGTGAAGGCGCGGCGGAGCTCGGCGAGCTGCTCCGCCGGCAGCGGCCGGGTGAGGTCGATACCGCCGATCTCGGCGCCGACATGGGGGCTGTAGGGGCTGACCTCGATGGTCCGGTAGGGCGTGCCGCGATGGCCGTCCATTTCCGCCTCCCGGTTGCGGCCCCAGCCTATACCAGCGGCGCGGCTTGTTCCAAAGGGGCGCATGGCTATGATCGCCCGATCGATCGGAGAACACTGACGGGAGCGACAGCATGCGTTGGATTCACACAACCCTCGGGGCAATCGCCGCGGCCGCCCTGGCGAGCGCCGCCTCGGCACAGACGGTCGGCATCGGCGCCACCAAGGCGGGCGCGGTGTCGCAGATCACCGCGACCATCTCGAAGGCCGTGTCCGAGCACGCGCCGGGCGTCCAGATGCGCAAGCAAACCATGGGCGGCACCCAGCAATACATCCCCGTGGTCAACGCGGGCGAGCTCGAATTCGGGATCTCCAACATCCCGCAATACACCATGGCGAAGGAAGGCTGGGGCCTTTCGAAGGACAAGCACGATAACCTGCGCCTGGTCTCGACCATCATGAAGTTCCGGGTGAGCGCGGTGGTTCCCAAGAAATCGGGCATCACCTCGATCGCGCAGCTCAAGGGGCTCAGGATGCCGGTCGGCTTCAAGGGCGCGCCGCTGTTCGTCCATATCTTCAACGGATCGCTTGCGACCGTCGGGCTCACGCCGGACGACATCAAGCCGGTGCCGCAGGTCGGGCTGGTGCAGCACTGGCGCGCCTTCATGGCGGGCAAGCTCGACTGGGCGATCGCCGCGGTCGGGTCCGGCTTCGTCAAGCAGATGGATGCCAAGATCGACGGCGGGGTGCGGCACATCTCCTACCCCAACACGCCCGAGGCGCTCAAGGGGATGCACAAGTGGTTCCCGAAGAGCGAATGGACCGTCGTCCAGCCGGCCAAGGGGCTGACCGGGGTGCTCGAGCCCACCGTGTTCGTGGGCTACGACTTCCTGCTGTGGACCCACAAGGGCGTGTCGGACGACATCGTCTACAAGGTCACAAAGGTGATGCACACCCAGGAGAAGCAGCTCAAGGAAGGCGGGCCGCTGTGGCGGACCTTCAGCGCCGACAAGCGCCTCGCCAAGCAGCACGGCTACCCCTATCACCCGGCTGCCGTGAAGTACTACAAGGAAGTCGGTCTCTGGCCCGCCGGCTGATCCGGCTGGCCGCATAGAACCGCCGGAAACGCCCGCGCTCCTCCAGGGGTGCGGGCGTCCGTCCGGCGGCGGGGTTTTCCGAGCGAGATGGCCGAGCAGTCGACCGGAACGGACGCCGGAGGTCGGAAGGACAGGGGCACGCAGCTCCTCTCCGCGCGCCGCGAGGGCCGCTTCGTCACGATGTCGACCCGGGTTCTCGGCGCGGTCATCACGGTGATCGCACTGACCTGGGCGATCGAGTTCTGGCTCAGGGTGGGTTTCCAGTGGTTCGACGAACAGGCGCTGGTGGCTTGTTTCGGGCTCACCCTCGCCATCGTCTTCATCCGCTTTCCGTTCGCCGGCGGGCGGGACCGGCCGTCGGTTCCCTGGTACGACGCGGTATGCGCCGTGCTCGGCCTCGGCGCGTCGGCCTATCTCATATGGATCTACGGCGACATCGAGCTCAACCCGTTCGCCATGCGCGGCAAGATGTTCTGGATCAGCGTCGTGCTGATCCCGCTGATGTGGGAGGCGCTGAGACGCACCGCCGGCTGGAGCCTGACCGCGGTGCTCTCGGTGTTCCTCGCCTACGCCTTCGTGGGACATCTCGCCCCCGGCATGCTCAAGGGCTACGAACAGGACAGCTACCGGCTGATCGCCGAGCTCGGCGTGACCAACGTCGCGCTGCTCGGCCTGCCTCTCAAGATCATCGTGCTGACGGTGGTGCTGTTCATCTGGATGGGGCAGCTCCTGCTCCATACCGGGGCGTCGGAATGGTTCACCGACCTCGCCGCCGCCATCATGGGGCGCTCGCGCGGCGGCTCGGCCAAGATCGCCGTCGTCGCCTCGGGGCTGTTCGGCTCGATCTCGGGCTCGGCGGTTTCCAACGTCGCTTCGACCGGCGTGATCACCATCCCGCTGATGCGCCAGGCGGGCTACGACCGCAAGAGCGCCGGCGCGATCGAGGCGGTGGCATCGACCGGCGGACAGATCATGCCGCCGATCATGGGCGCTGCCGCCTTCCTGATGGCCGAGCTGCTGGAGCTCGAATACACCGAGATCATCCTCGCCGCGCTGATCCCCTCGGTCCTCTACTATCTCGCGGTGTTCGTGCAGGTCGATCTGGAAGCGGCCAAGAACGACATCGCGCCGCTGCCGAAGGACCGGATCCCGCCGTTCCTCCGTGTGCTCAAGGAGGGCTGGTTCTTCACCCTTCCCTACGTGGTGCTGGTGTACGCGCTGTTCAGCCTCAACCTACCGGCCCAGGAGGCGGCGTTCTGGGCGGCGATATCGGTGGCGGTGGTCAGCATCGTCTTCGGCTACAAGCGGCACCGGATCACGCGGAAACAGCTCTGGGACTCGATCGCCGACTGCGGCCGCGCCTCCGCCGACATCGTGGTCATCGGCGCGATGGCCGGCATCATCATCGCCATCCTCGACCGCACCGGGCTCGGCCAGGCGCTGACGCTGATCCTGGCGGCGGTGGGCGAGGACAGCCTGTTCCTGCTGCTGGTGCTGACGGCGATCGTCTCGATCCTGCTCGGCATGGGTATGCCGACTTCGGCGATCTACCTGCTGCTGGCGACGATGATTGCACCGTCGCTGATCAAGCTCGGCGTCCACCCGATCGCGGCGCACATGTTCGTGCTCTATTTCGGGCTGATGTCGATGATTACACCGCCCGTTGCGATCGCCGCCTTCGCGGCGGCATCGTTATCCGGCGCGAAGCCGATGGAGACCGGGGCGACGGCGGTCCGGCTCGGCTGGATCGCCTACGTGATTCCCTTCGTGTTCGTGCTGTCGCCGGCGCTGATCGGCCAGGGCACGACGTTCGAGATCGTCTCCGCCGCCGCCACCGCGATGATCGGCGTCTGGATTGCTTCCTGCGGGCTGATCGGCTTCATGTTCTCCCGCCTCGGCGCCGTGGAGAGGCTGCTTGTTTTCGCCGCCGGCATCCTGCTCCTGCTGCCCGCCCACGCGATCCCCTATGGCCTCTGGCTCAACGCGGTCGGGCTCGCGCTCGGCGGGCTGATCGTGGGCAAGGACTATCTCGCGCGCCGCAGGAGGGCGGTCCTGTGACGCTCTACAAGTACAACTCGGCCGACAACCATCTCGACCAGCGCTGGATCCCGGCCCGGCTGTGGCAGGACCGGGTCGCGGCGAAGTTCAGGGAGAACGCGCCCAAGGTGGTCGAGCACGAGGGCGCGCGGCTCTGGAGTTGGGAAGGCAGGATCGCCGGCGGGCGCGACGGCGGCACCGCCGACGGCCCCGACAACCGCGTTTTGCTCGACCAGTTCTTCGGACGCTCCGGCGCGCGTATCCCGGACGGCAGCCTGCCGCCGTCCGATCCCGACCTCCTGCTGGAGCACATGGATCACGGCAGCGTCTACGGCTATGTCGGATTCGGCTCCACCCGCAAGTGGGATATCGACGATCCGGCGCTGCGCCACGAGGTCCACCGCGTCTACAACGACTGGGTGATGGAGCTCAACGCGCGCCACCCGGACCGGCTGATGATCCTGCCGATCCTGCCGGTGTTCGATCCGGGATCCGTGCCCGGCGAGATCCGGAGGCTCGCCGCGCTCGGCTGCAAGGCAGCCGAGTTCGTCCCCTTCGACGGGCCGCACGGCATGTTCCACGAATGCTGGGAGCCCGTCTGGGCCGCCTTCGAGGAGACCGGGACGGTGTGCGCCTGCCATATCGGCGGCCACGTCAAGACGACCATCCCGCCGGCGGATCGCGGCGAGCGGATGGCCTATTTCTCCTGCGCCCCGTTCTCGCTGTCGCGCCCGCTCGCCGACATCGTCTATTGCGGCGCGCTGCAGCGCCATCCGGGGCTCAAGCTGCTGTTCGCCGAATGCCGGGCCGGCTGGGTGCCGTTCCTGGTCTACTGGATGGACCGGCAGGCCGAAGAGCGCCCCGGCCTGTTCCGCGATACCGGGCTCGAGGAGCTCCCGAGCTTCTACGTCCGGCGCCAGATGCTGGTCACCTTCGAGGAGGACGCGATCGCCGCCCAGGGGATCACGCACGAGGACAACGTGCTGCGCGATATCCTGGTCTTCGGCGCCGATTACCCCCACCCGCAGGGCACTTGGCCCGATCCCTCGCCGATCTTCTACGAGATGTTCAGGGGCTTGGATGCGGCGCTCCGCCACGAGATCGTCTACGAGCGCATGCGCCGCTTCTTCGGCCTCCAGGGCCCGCCAGCCGGGCAGGTGGCGACGCCCGCCATGATCGCCGAAGACGGCGCCGGCAGAACCCGCGCCCACGCGGACTACGAGTGAGCCGTCGCGCACGGTGTCTGCTATTTGAGGTAGAGAATCAGGTTATTTCTTGAAAGCATGGGGCGTGTCGAACATATTCGCTCCATGAGTCCCGAGATCATCACCATGCTGGGGGTCGGGGTCGCCATTGTGGCGTTCCTCTGGCGCACCATGACGGGCATGGAACAACGTCTGGACAAGAGAATCGACCGCCTTGAGAGCAAGGTTGACGGTCTGGCGAAAGACCACGGGAGCCTTGCCGGAGAGGTTGTGGAAACCCGCGGGAGCCTCTCCGAAGAGATCGCGGAGATCCGCGGGAGCCTCTCCGAAGAGATCGCGGAGATCCGCGGGAGCCTCGCCGGAGAGATCGCGGAGACCCGCGGGAGCCTCGCCGGAAAGATTGCGGAGACCCGCGAGCGCTTTATCGGAGAATTGGCGGAGACCCGCGCAAGCATTGCCGGAGAATTAGCGGAGATCCGCGAACGCATGGCGCGGCTCGAAGGACTGTTCGAGGGATTCGTCCGCAGGGAGCCGCCGGCCGACGTTCCGGCGGCGGAATAAGACCCTACTCCGCCGCCGCCATCCGGCCGCGCGAGGTCAGCCGGTCGACTTCCTCGCGGTAGATGTCGTCGTCGACGAAGCCGATCGGACCCGGCTCCCCGCTGCCGATCATGATCTGGATCAGCGCATCCTTGTCGCCCTCGTTGACGAAGCCGTGCGGGATGCCGGCCGGGCACAGCGCGACCTCGTACTGCCCCAGCGTATTCCTCGCCTGGCGGCCGGTCTCGTCCTGAAAGAACACGGTGAGCTCGCCCTCCAGGACGACGAACGCCTCCTCCACCTCATGGGTATGGGCGGAACCGCCCTGGCCCGGCGGAACGATCAGCATCGAGAGCGTGAAACCGCCCGCGGGCAGCGCGTGGGGGTCGGGCTTGCCGGACCCGCCGACCCCGATCAGGCGATACTGCGCCCGGCGGCGGCCCTCGATCTGCGAGTCCGCGAAGGCGTCCCAGTCGGGCTCCAGCTCGCCGTAGCGCACCACCTGGCGTTCCGCCAGCTCGTCGATCGTCATGTTCCGGTACGCGCTCGGGATCTCGTGCTTGACGCGCTGCATTGCGGGACCTCCCTCGACCGTCGGCTGACGGATCGTGGCCCAGCCGGGCCGCGCTTGCAAGCGGTCAGGGCGGATCGATGCGCATCTGCGCCTCGACCTCGATCGCAACGCCGAACGGCATGCCGGCGACCCCTACGGCGGTCCGGGCGTGGCGCCCGCGATCGCCGAAAATCTCGATCAGCACCTCGGACGCGCCGTTGAGGGTCTCGGCGATCCGGGTGAAGTCGGGATCGATGTTGATGAAGCCGCGCACGTTGACGATGTCGCGCACCCGGTCGAGGTCGCCGTCGAGCGCCTTGCGCGCATGGGCGAGCATGTTGAGCGCGCTGAGGCGCGCCGCCGCCTGCCCCTCTTCCAGCGAGAACTCGCGTCCCACCTTGCCGACATAGCGGATCTCGCCGTCGAGCCTCGGGACCGCGCCCGACACGTACATCCAGTCGCCCGAGATCTTGGCGGTCAGGATCTTCGCCGCCTTCGGCGCCCCCGCCTCCGGCAGCACGATGCCGAGCTCCGCCAGCCGCGCCTCGATCCGTCCCGCCATGTCCGCTCCTCCGGCTATCCGTCCCGCAGACGTCGAGGGCCATTCTGCCAGACGGAGACCGGCGGGGCCCGAATTTCCCGTCCGGACTTTTGCGCGCCGCCGCGCGTCCCTAAAATCCGGGCCGCAGGATCGGGAGGCACGATGAGCAACAACATGGGCAGCGAGGTCAAATCGGACCTCGAGATCGCGCGCGCGGCGACGCTCGCGGACATTACCGACATCACCGGCTCGCTCGACATTCCGGACGAGACGGTCTACCGCTTCGGGCCGCACAAGGCGAAGGTCTCGCTGGATTACATCGATACCCTGGCCGGCAAGCCCGACGGGAAGCTGATCCTGGTCACCGGGATGACGCCGACGCCCGCCGGCGAAGGCAAGACCACGACCACGGTCGGTCTCGGCGACGCGCTGAACGCGATCGGCAGGCGGACGGTGATCTGCCTGCGCGAACCCAGCCTCGGCCCGTGTTTCGGCGTCAAGGGCGGCGCCGCCGGCGGCGGCTACGCCCAGGTGGTGCCGATGGAGGACATCAACCTCCACTTCACCGGCGACTTCCACGCCATCGGGTCGGCCCACAACCTGCTGTCGGCCCTGCTCGACAACCATATCTACTGGGGCAACGCGCTCGGCATCGACGCACGCCGGATCTCGTGGCGGCGGGTCGTCGACCTCAACGACCGCGCGCTGCGCTCCATCGTCGGCTCGCTCGGCGGCGTCGCCAACGGTTTCCCGCGCGAGGACGGTTTCGACATCACGGTCGCGTCCGAGGTCATGGCGGTCTTCTGCCTGGCGGAGAGCCTGGCCGACCTCAAGGAGCGCCTCGGCAACATCATCGTCGCCGAGACCCGCGGCCGGGAGCCGGTTTTCGCGCGAGACCTGATGGGCCCGGGACCCATGACCGCGCTCCTGAAGGAGGCGATCCTGCCCAACATGGTGCAGACGCTGGAGAAGACTCCCGCCTTCGTGCACGGCGGGCCGTTCGCCAACATCGCCCATGGCTGCAATTCCGTGACCGCGACGCGGACGGCGCTCAAGCTCGCCGACTACACGGTGACCGAGGCCGGTTTCGGCTCCGATCTCGGCGGCGAGAAGTTCATCGACATCAAGTGCCGCAAGGCGGGGTTCGAGCCCGACGCGGTCGTTCTGGTCGCCACGATCCGCGCGCTCAAGATGCATGGCGGGGTCGCCCGCGACGCGCTCGGCGCCGAGAACGTCGCCGCGGTTCGCGAGGGCGTCGCCAATCTCAAGCGCCACATCGAGAACATCCAGGGCTTCGGGGTCCCTGTCGTCGTCGCGCTCAACCACTTCAACGCCGACACCGCGGACGAGGTGGCGGTGGTCACCGAAGCGTGCGCCGGTTACGGGGTGGAGGCGGTGGATTGCACCCATTGGGGCGAAGGAAGCGCCGGCGCGGTGGCGCTTGCGGAAAAGGTCGTCGCCGCGGCCGAAACCCCGAACGAGGGGTTCCGCTTCCTCTACCCCGACGAGATGCCGCTCTGGGACAAGATCGAGACCATTGCGCGCAATATCTACAAGGCCGGCACGGTCGGCGCGCCCGACCGGGTCCGGCGCCAGATCGAGGGATATCAGAACGACGGCTACGGCGCGCTTCCGGTGTGCATGGCGAAGACGCCGCTCAGCTTCTCGGCGGATCCCGCGCTGCGCGGCGCGCCGGAGGGCCACGATCTCCAGGTGCGCGAGGTCAGGCTCGCCAACGGCGCGGGCTTCCTGGTCGCGATCTGCGGCGACATCATGACCATGCCGGGCCTGCCTCGCGTTCCCGCGGCCAACAACATCACGGTCAACGACCGGGGCGAGATCGAGGGGCTGTTCTGAGGTCCGGTCGCGGCGATGAGCCTCACGCGATCCGGACTGCTGTTGTCTCCCGGTCTAACCGGGTAGGAGACTGGCGATTTTTGTCGGTTTGA
>JAPPIT010000038.1 GCA_028820505.1 Defluviicoccus sp. | reverse complement strand
GGCGGGGCGCTACTCGCCCGGCACCTTCAATCCCCCGGGACCCGAAGGCTTACCCTTCGAACAGCGCTTCGGACACGGGCGGCGCGGCGCGCCGGCCCTCGCGAACGTCCTCGTAGAACGCCCGGATCTGCGCGAACTCCTTCGGTCCGGCATCCGGCAGAAGGGTGAGCACGCTTTCCTTCCACGGCAGCCCGATAATGCGCCGGGCGAGCGCCGGGTCCGGCGGCGGGAACCCGCACGCCTCCCAGCACGCGATCACGCGCTCGACGATGGAACCGGCGCTGTCCAGCAGGGTCCCGTCGAGGTCGAACGCAGCCAGAGGGGCGTCGCCTGCCTGCTTCACGGCGCACCCGCTCCCGGAATCGCCTCGTCGAATCCCCAGAACGACCATTGCTCCCGCATGGCCTCATCGAGCGGGGCCGTCACCGTTACGGGGGCGCCGTTCGGCCGCGGCAACACGAGCCTGCGGGCGTGCAGCATCAGGCGCGTCACCGGCGGCGGGCCGTCGATCCTTTCCGCGCCGGACCCGTATTTCCTGTCTCCCAGGATCGGCGCGCCGATCGCCTGGCAATGCACGCGGATCTGATGGGTCCTGCCGGTCTCCGGCGCGAGCGACAGCCACGAGACGCGGCGCGCTTCCGCGACAACGGCATAGGCGGTCCGCGCCCGTTTCGCGCCGGGCGGGTTGGCGGCGACGCGTTCCCGGCCGGTCCCCGCGCCGCCCGGCATCGCCGTCTTGGCGAGAGGAAGGTCGACGATTCCGCGCGGCGCCGTGGGCACGCCAGCGACGAGCGCCCAGTATTCCTTCTCCACCCGGCCCTCGCGGAAGGCGGCAACGAGGATCGCCGCGGCCCGTCGTGTCCGCGCGACGGCAAGCACTCCGCTGGTGTCCTTGTCGAGTCGATGGACCAGCCGGGGACGTTCGTCGCCGTCGAAGCGAAGCGCATCCAGCATCCCGTCGACCGAAGCCTTCACCTTGGAGCCGCCCTGGACGGCGAGCCCGGCAGGCTTGTCGATGGCAATTACGTCCTCGTCGATAAAGAGCACCCTGCTCCGGATGAATTCGGCGTCCGACGCCGACACCGCGCTACGGCGATCCGGCGTGGCGGAACTCTCGGCCAGGCCCGGGGGGATCCGCACCGAGCACCCGGCCGCAACCCTGGTCGAGGCCCGGGCCCGACCGCCGTCGACCCTGATCTGGCCGGTGCGCAGCAGCTTCTCCAGCCGTCCGTGGCCGAGATCGGGAAAATGGCGCCTGAACCAGCGGTCGAGGCGGATGTCGTGGTCGCCCGGTCCGACGGTGGCGAGACGGACGCGGCTCATCCGGCGACCATCCGGACCAGCTTGAGACCCGCATAGAGCCCGGCAATGGCAAGAATCACGGACCCCGCGATATAGAGCGCGGCGAGGTCGATACGGCCCCTCTGGAACAGGAGCGCCACATCGAGGGAAAAGGTGGAAAACGTGGTGAAGCTCCCGAGAATGCCGACGATCAGGAACCCGCGAAGGGACGGACCTGCATGGAAGACGGTTGCGAAGGTCTCGGCGAGCACGCCGAGCAGGAATGAGCCCACGACGTTCACCGCAAACGTGCCCCAGGGCAGGCCGGTGCCGAACCAGTGCATCATCTGCTGCGAGACGAAGTGGCGCGACAGGGCGCCGACCGCGCCGCCGAGCGCGATGGAAACCAGCAGCTTCACCCCGCTTTGTCCTTCCGCTTCGCCCGGAATGCCTCGACCCGTGCCCTGAGCCCGGCTTCGTCGCCCCGGCCGGTGGGCTCGTAATACGCCTCCGGAGCCATGCCGTCCGGGAAGTAGTTCTGCCCGGAGAACCCGCCTTCCTCGTTGTGGTCGTAGCGATAGCCCGTGCCGTAGCCCAGGTCCTTCATCAGCCGCGTGGGCGCGTTGAGGATATGCTTGGGAGGCATCAGGGAACCGGTCCGTTCCGCCGCCGCCCAGGCCGCGTTGAACCCCTTGTAGAGCGCGTTCGATTTGGGCGCGTTCGCCAGATAGACGACGGACTGCGCGATCGCGAGCTCGCCCTCGGGGGAGCCGAGCCGCTCGTAGGCCTGCCAGGCGGCGACCGCCTGGACCAGCGCTTGCGGATCCGCGAGCCCGACATCCTCGGCCGCGAGCCGGGTCAGGCGGCGCGCGACATAGCGCGGGTCCTCGCCGCCCTGGAACATGCGGGATAGCCAGTAGAGCGCCGCATCCGGGTCCGATCCCCGGATCGACTTGTGCAGCGCGCTTATCAGGTTGTAGTGGCCGTCCCGCGACTTGTCGTAGAGCGGCGCGCGGCGCTGCACCGCCTGCGTCAGCCCGGCGACATCCAGCGTTTCCCCGGCGGACAGCGTCGCGAGCTCCTCGGCGAGGTTGAGAACGTAGCGTCCGTCACCGTCGGCCATCGCGAGGAGCGCCGCGCGGGCGGCCCCATCGAGCGGGAGGCGATGCCCGATCTCGGCCTCGGCCCGCCGCAGCAGCGTTTCCACCGCCGCGTCGTCCAGCCGCCGAAGGACGAAGACCTGACAGCGCGAGAGCAACGCGCCGTTGAGCTCGAAGGAGGGGTTCTCCGTCGTCGCGCCGACCAGGATGACGGTCCCGTCCTCCACCACCGGCAGGAACCCGTCCTGCTGGGCGCGGTTGAAGCGGTGGATCTCGTCGACGAAGAGGACGGTCCCCTGCCCGCCGGCGCGCCGCCCGCGTGCCTCGTCGAACACCCGCTTGAGGTCGGCGACGCCGGAAAAGACCGCCGACAAGGGCTCGAAATGATGCGCCGTCGCGTTGGCCAGCAGGCGCGCGATCGTCGTCTTTCCGCTGCCCGGCGGCCCCCAGAGAACCATCGAGGTGAGCCGGGCCTCGCCCACCATGCGCCCGATCGGCCCGTCCGGACCGAGCAGATGATCCTGGCCCAGCACGTCCTCGAGCCTCGCCGGGCGCAGCCGATCGGCGAGCGGCCGCGGCGCTTCCGCCTCGAACAGCCCGGGCTCGCGGTCGCTGCCGGCGGTCACGGCTCAGGTTCCGAAGACAAGGGAAACCGCCTCGCCATCGCGCAGCAGCGAAACCCGCCAGCGATCCACCCGGGCCGCGAGAAGCCGCTTGAGTCCGGCAACCGAGCGCGGTTCGCCGCCGTTGATCCGAAGCACGATGTCGCCCTTTCGGAACCCCAGGCGCTGCGCGGTGCCGCCCCTGCGTATTTCCATGACCACGACGCCCCGCTCTGCGCCATCGATCCCGAGCTCCTCCGCAAGCGCCGGCGAAAGGTCGGCCATCGCCGCTCCGGAAAACGGGTGGCGGCCGGTGAGTTCGGTGACGTTGCGGGGCGGGACTTCGGGCGGGGCGATGACGTGGAAGCGAAGCGTACGCTCGCGCCCCTGACGGAGCACCGTCAACGCCGCGTCCGAATCGAGACGGAGGGTTGCGACCCGGAACAGCAGGCCCGCACGATCGTGGATCTTCCGCCCTTTGACGGCGAGGATCACGTCGCCCACCCGGAGCCCGGCCCGGTCCGTCGGTCCGCCGGGATAGACCTTCCGCACGATGGCGCCGGCCGGGCGCGGCATGCCGAGGGAGGCGGCGATGGCCGGCGTAACGTCCTGGGTGCGCGCCCCGATCCAGGGCCGGACCACCCGGCCCGCCCGGTCCACCGAATCGACCACCATCGCGACCATGTTGGACGGGATCGCGAAGCCGATACCGACCGACCCGCCGCCCCTGGAATAGATCGCGGTGTTGATGCCGACCAGCCGGCCGTCGAGCGACACCAGCGCGCCGCCCGAATTGCCGGGGTTGATGGCCGCGTCGGTCTGGATAAAGAACCCGAAATCCGAGATCCCGGCCGCCGTGCGGGCGAGAGCGGATACGATGCCGCTCGTCACCGTCTGACCGACCCCGAACGGGTTGCCGATGGCAAGCACGAGGTCGCCGACCTCGAGATCGTCGGAATCGCGCGGCTCCAGGTGCGGCAGCGTCTCTCCGCCGGAATCGATCCGGAGCACGGCGAGGTCGGTTCGCTCGTCCGAGCCGACGAGCTTCGCGTCGAACTCCCGGCGATCGGCGAAAACGACGGTGATCTCGCTGGCGTCCTTGATGACGTGGTGATTGGTGACGACCAGCCCGTCGGGGCGAACGACCACACCCGATCCCAGCGAATTCTGCACCCGTTCCCTGGAACGTCCGAAGGAGAAATTCTCGCCGAAGAAACGCCGGAAAAACGGATCGGTGAAGAAGGGCGAGACCGGCGCGCTGCGCACCACGCGCCGTGCATAGATGTTGACCACGGCGGGCGCGGCGCGCTTGACCAGGGGCGCGAAGGAAAGCTGCATTTCCGCCCGGCCGGAGGGCAGGCGCTTTGCCGCCTCCGCAAGTGCGGTGCCGGCGACCGCCAGCGCGAAACCGGCGGCGGCGAGCCACAATGCGCCCCGCATCGGCATCATGGAGTCAGGGCTCCTTCCAAGGACCGGCACCATGCCGCGCGGGCCGGAAAATGAAAAGGGGCAGCGCCCGGCGCCGCCCCCGATCCTTTGGCCGGTTCCGCCGGGTCAGGCGACCGCTTCCTCCTCTTCGACCGCATCGCGTTCGGGCACCGGACCGGAATCGATACCCTTGGCCTCGGGGTCGCGATCGACCAGCTCGATCACCGCCATCGGCGCCGAATCGCCGTAGCGGAATCCCGCCCGCAGCACCCGCGTATAGCCGCCCTTCCGGTCGGCGTAGCGCTCGGCGAGGGTGGTGAACAGCTTGTCGGCGAGCCGGGCGTCCCCGGCGAGCCGGCGGATCGCCTGACGCCGGGCGTGCAGGTCCTGCGGGCCGCGCTTGCCGAGCGTGACGAGCCGGTCGACGATGGGCCTGAGCTCCTTCGCCTTCGGCAGGGTCGTGGTGATCTGCTCGTGCTTCACCAGCGCCGCGGCCATGTTGCGGAACATGGCGGTGCGGTGGGCGCTGGTCCGGTTGAGCTTGCGCCCCTTCAGGCGATGTCGCATGGCGCGTCTCCTTGCCGGTACCCGTTCGCCTAGAAGGGCTCGTCCAGCCGCCGGGCGAGTTCCTCGATGTTCTCCGGCGGCCAGTTGACGATCTCCATGCCGAGCTCGAGACCCATCTGGGCGAGCACCTCCTTGATCTCGTTCAGCGACTTGCGGCCGAAATTGGGGGTGCGGAGCATCTCCTGCTCGCTCTTCTGCACGAGGTCGCCGATATAGATGATGTTGTCGTTCTTGAGGCAGTTGGCGGAGCGTACCGAGAGTTCCAGCTCGTCCACCTTCCTGAGCAGGTTCCTGTTGAACGTCGGTTCGGTGGGCAGCGCCTCCTCCGTCCGCGTCGACGGCTCCTCGAAGTTGATGAAGAGCTGCAACTGGTCCTGCAGGATCCGCGCGGCCAGGGCCACCGCGTCCTCCGGCGTTATCACGCCGTTGGTCTCGATATCGAGGGAGAGCTTGTCGTAGTCGGTGATCTGGCCGACGCGCGTGTTCTCGACCTGGAACGCCACCTTGCGAACCGGGCTGAACACCGCATCGACCGGAACCTGCCCGATCGGTGCGTCGGCCGCGCGGTTCTGGGCGGCCGGGACGTATCCCTTGCCCGAATCGACTTCGAGCTCCATCGAGATTTCGGCGCCGTCATCCAGCGTGCAGATCACGATGTCCGGCTCGACGATTTCGATGTCGTGGCCGGCGTCGATCATGCCGGCGGTGATCTCGCCGGGCCCGCTGCCTTCGAGGTGCATGTGCTTCGGCCCGTCGCCGTGCATGCGGAGCGCGAGGCTCTTGACGTTGAGGACGATGTCGGTGACGTCCTCGCGCACGCCGGAGATCGAAGTGAACTCGTGCAGCACCCCGGCAATCTGGATCGAGGTGCAGGCCGCGCCCTGCAAAGACGAGAGCAGTACGCGCCTCAGCGCGTTGCCGAGCGTGACGCCGAACCCGCGCTCCAGCGGCTCCGCGACGATCCTGGCGAACCGGCTCGGGTCGGCGCCGGGGACGATCTCGAGCTTGCTCGGCTTGATCAGCTCCTGCCAGTTCTTCTGAATAATCGACATCGTTTCGATCCCTAGCGGCGTTTGTAATCCGACGGCAACAGCGCCGCCGGACGGACCGCGGCCCGGCCGCGGCTTCGAGACGGGTGCGGCGCCTAGACCCGGCGGCGCTTGCGCGGACGGCAACCGTTATGCGGGATGGGCGTCACGTCGCGGATCGAGGTGATCGAGAAGCCGACCGCCTGCAGCGCGCGCAGCGCCGATTCGCGCCCCGAGCCCGGCCCCTTGACCTCGATTTCGAGCGTCTTCATGCCGTGCTCCATCGCCTTCCGCCCCGCATCTTCCGCGGCGATCTGCGCGGCGTAGGGGGTCGACTTGCGCGAGCCCTTGAAACCCTGGGAGCCCGCGGACGACCACGAAATCGTGTTGCCCTGGGCGTCGGTGATGGTGATCTTGGTGTTGTTGAAGGACGCATTCACATGCGCGACGCCGGCGGTGATGTTCTTTCGCTCGCGGCGGCGAACGCGCGATGAGGTCTGTCGTGCCATCGTGTCCTCGGTATGCGCCGGCCCGGGCTATTTCTTGCCCGCGATCGGCCGGGCGCGGCCCTTGCGTGTCCGCGCGTTGGTATGGGTGCGCTGGCCGCGCACGGGGAGATTGCGGCGGTGACGCAGTCCCCGGTAGCAGCCGAGATCCATCAGCCGCTTGATGTTCATCGCCGTATCGCGGCGCAGATCGCCCTCGATCTTGTACTCGCGGTCGATGATTTCGCGGATGCGGGCCAGCTCGTCGTCGGCGAGATCGTTGGCCCGCATCGTTCCCTCGACGTTGGCCTTCGCGCAGATCTGCCGTCCGCCGGTGCGGCCGATCCCGTAGATATAGGTGAGCGCGATCTCGATCGGCTTGTTCGGCAGGTTAACGCCAGCAATTCGCGCCACGACGCGGCCTCCTGCTTCGGCATGAACTTCGGGGTTCCGAAAATGGGTATCCCCATCCGGGCCGCGGGATTATAGGGGCTCGCCGGCGCCAGTCAACCGTTCGGGCCGGGCTTCGACTCGGCCCGCGAATCGACTAGGTTCGCGCGATGCAGGAGATGTCCCGCGACCTCGCGATACCCTTTTCCACCGTCGCCGATCTGCTGGCGCGGCATGCCGGGGCGCACCCGGAAAAGACCGCCATCGTGGACCTCGACGGCGGCAAGGAGGTCGATTTCGCGGGGCTGCGGGAGGCCGTCGAACGGATTGCCGCGTGGCTCGAGACAACCGGCGTCGGCCGCGGCGACAAGGTGGTGGTGCTGGCCGACGAGCGGCTGGTGAAGCTGCTCGTTTTTCTCGCCGTCTGGCGCGTGGGCGCCATCGCGTGCCCTTTCCACGTTGAGATGAGCGTCGCGCACCTTCGCGACATCGTCACCTATATCGGCCCGCGGCTGGTGCTGTGGCACGCGGACCTGGACGGAGACCGAATCGTCGAGGGGTTGGACTACCCGTCGGTCCGGTTCTCCTCCTGGCCCGACGGCGGCTCCGAGCCCGGCGAGCTGTTCGCGGCCGTCGGCGCCCAAGCCAGCGGGGCCGCGCCACGGGGAACGAATTTCGAAACCGATACCGCCTGCATCTTCTCGACCTCGGGCACGACGGATCGTCCCAAATGCGTGGAGTGGGACCATCTGGGGCTTTGGCTCTGCGGCCTTTCGAGCCTGGACTTCACCGGGATGACGGGCGAGGACCGGCTGCTCGAGTACCGGACCTTCAGCTGGCTTTCTCCACAGATCCTCGCGCTGATGCCCTTTCTGCAGACCGGACTCACGCTCCACATCGCGCGGCGGTTCTCGCACGGCCGCTTCTTCGATTGGATCGAGGACCACCGGATCACGGTCGCCATCGGGGTGCCCACGGTGATCAACATGCTGCTCAACCGGCCGGTCGATATCGAACCGGGCCGAATCGATTCGCTGCGGTTGATGACATCGAGCTCCGCCCCGCTTTCGCCCGACAGGTGGCGCAGGTTCGAGGAGACGTACCGAATCGCCCTGCTCCAGTTCTACGGCGCGTCGGAAGGCGGCTGGCTGTGCGGCAACCGGCACGACGACCGGAAGGTGGGAACCGTCGGCCGGCCCGCCCGGCACATGGAATTCGCCATCCTCGACCCGGGCGGCGGCCCCTGCCCGCCGGGCGTCGAAGGCGAAATCGCGATCCGCGGGCCGCAGACGGCGGTCGCCGCGATCACGCCGGCGGGCGAATACCGGGACATGCGCCCGACCCGGCTTGCCGAATGGCTCCGTACCGGCGACATCGGCGTCGCCGACGAAGACGGCTTCGTTACCGTCACCGGACGGATCAAGGACCTCATCATCCGCGGCGGGGTCAACATCGCGCCGCTCGAAATCGACGGCGTGCTGATGCGCCTGCCGGGAATCGAGGAGGCCGCCGTCGTGGGCGTTCCGGATCCGATCTACGGCGAGGAGATCGCGGCCTTCGTCGTCGTCCGGTCGGGCGCGTCGGTGGACCCGCAAAACGTGATCGCGGGCTGCGCCCGCCATTTGCCGGATTTCAAGCTGCCCAAGTCGGTGTTCCTCGTCGACAGTCTGCCGAAGTCGGACCGGGGCAAGATCCGGCGCGAGGCGCTGAAATCGTTGTGGCATGAGCGGGTTCGCCCGCCCGATCCGCCCGGCGCATGACGGGCGGCGGCAAAAGAACTGGCACCCGCCGGGCAAAATCCCGCACAATGGCGCCCGATCGCATTTGACCCGGAGTGCGGACAAAATGAGAAAATATCTTCACATCGACCTCGACGACCGGTCCATCGAGACCGAGGAGCTGCACGGCGAGGAAATTATCCGCGCCGGCCGGCACCTGATCGCCAAGACGCTGCTGGCGAAGGGCGCCGCCACGGTGGACCCGCTGTCGCCCGAGAACCCGCTGATTTTCTCCGCCGGACCGTTCGCGGGCTCCAACTTCTCGAACGCGAACCGCCTCTCGATCGGCTGCAAGAGCCCGCTGACCGGCGGCGTCAAGGAAGCGAATTCGGGCGGCACCTTCGCCTTCGCCCTGGGTCAGCTCGAGATTGCCGGGTTCAACCTCTACGGCGCGTCCGACGACTGGACGGTGATCTACATCCACAAGGATGGCGATATCACCTTCGAGGACGCCGAGCCCTATCTCGGCAAGGGCAATATCGAAGCGGCGAAGCTGCTGTACGAGAAATACGGCGACAAGGTGAGCCTCGGCCTGTGCGGGCCGGTCGGCGAGTATATGGGCCTGATCGCGGGGATTTCCTTCACCGATCCCGAGGGGCGGCCCGTCCGCATCGCCGCGCGCGGGGGCGTCGGCGCGGTGATGGGGAGCAAGAGGGTCAAGGCGATCGTCGTCGACCGCGACAGGATGCCGACCTTCCACGACCGCAAGAAGCTGATGGGCTCGGTCCGCGACTACAACAAGATGCTGGACGCGGATGCGGCGATCAACGCGCTGCGCAACCTCGGCACCGCGATGGTGGGCGACTTCACCAACACCATCGGCGGGCTGCCGACGCGCAACTTCTCTTCAGGCCAGCTGGTCGACAAGGAGAAGGAAACCTTCAAGCTCGGCGGCGAGCACATTCGCGAGCGCAATATCGCGCGCGGCGGCGAACCGACGCATGCCTGCATGCCGGGCTGCATGATCCGCTGCTCGAACATCTATGCCGGGCCGGAGGGCGAGGAGATCGTCTCGCCGCTGGAATACGAGACCCTCGGGCTGATGGGCACCAATTGCGGGCTGGAAGACCCGGACGACGTCGCGCGGCTCAACCACATCGCCAACGATCTCGGCGTCGATTCGATCGAGATCGGCGCCACCATCGGCGTGCTGATGGAGGCCGGGCTCGGCGCGTTCGGCGATCCCGCCTTCATGGCCGACGTGCTGGAAGACATCCGCGACGGAACCGAGCGCGGCAGGATCTTCGCCCAGGGCACCCGCCGGGTGGGCGAGCACTTCGAAGTCGCACGGGTGCCGGTCGTCAAGAGCCAGGGCATCAGCGCCTACGACCCGCGGGTGATCGAGGTCACCGGCATTTCGATGATGGTGACGGCGCAGGGCGCCGACCATACGACGGGCAACATCCCGGCCTTCGTCTGCGACGGCAAGACCACCGAGGAGCTGACCGAGGCGAGCTTCGACGTGCAGACGCTGTGCGCGACCGCCGATTCGCTGGGGCTCTGCGTGTTCGGGCGCACCGTGACCAACGAGAACATCGACTTCATGATCAACGCGCTCAACGACGCGCACGGCACGGACCTCGACGAGTCCTTCTACCGCCGGCTGGGCCACGAGACCCTGCGCGACGAGTGGGAGTTCAACCGCCTAGCGGGCTTCACCGAAGAGGACGACGAGCTTCCCGCGTTTTTCTTCGACGAGCCGCTGCACCCGTCCGGAAAGGTTCAACGTCACCGGAGCCGGGACGTCAACGCGCACGTCCGCAAGCTGCTGGCCGAAGCGCTCGCCTGAGCCTGGAAGAGCCGCTATCGATTCGACCGAGTAGCGCGGGCGGAGAAATCCCGGTCGAGTCCGCCCGGCTACAGCGGTTTTCCGATTTCCGCGTCGAGGATTTCGAGGGCCAGCCGCGCGGGCAGATAGTCGGGATCGTGCCGCAAGGCCCGTTCGAAGGAGCGCCTCGCCGCGTCGAGATCCCCCTGCACCAGACGCACGCGACCGAGATTGTAATGGGGGAACTGATAGCAGCAGTACCGCTTGGCCGAGATCGCCTTCTCTAGCCACGGGATCGCCTCGACCGGGCGACCGAGATCGATCAGGTACACCCCGATATCGTTGTAGGGATTGCCGTAGTCCGGATCGAGCGCGATGGCTTTCCGGCATTCGGCGACGGCTTCCTCGAGATGCCCGAGCATGCTGAGCGACCAGCCCAGAAACGTGTGCCCCTCGGCCGTGGGCAGAATCTCGATGGACTCGCGGAAGCTGTCGACCGCTTCCTGGTATCGGCCGCTGAGGTGCAATACGTAGCCCCGCTCCCAAAGGGCGTAGGCGCGCAACTGGTCGGGAATTTCCGAACGCTCGCCCGGCTGTCCGTGAGCCGCTTGCGCCAGCGACAGCGCCACCAGGAACAGCGCGGCCAGGAATGGGCGGGACCGGTTCATTGGAGCGCCTGTTCCAACACGTCCGCCGCTTACGTCAGCGGCCAGGGGAGCTCGACGAGGGACTGCAGCAGACCCGGCGGGAAATCCCGGTTGAGCAGCCCGGCGACGAGGCACATGAAGGCGATGCCGGCCGCGGTCAGCATCGCCGACCGCACCCATTCGAGACCCGCCCTGACCCGGAAGAAGGCGAGAAGGAAGACCGCCAGCGCGATGATGAAGCCGAACAGGGCGCTGAGCGCCAGGAGCCCGGCGAACCACGCGAGCGTGGACCAGAGGCCGCGGCCCGACTCCGCGTCATCGCCGGCGACCTCCTTGTCGGCGAATATCGTGTCCGTCTCCGGCCGGGTCATCATCCGGAAGAGCAGATAGAGGCAGCACGCCACCGAGATGCTGCCGATCGTCAGCGGAAACACCTTGTCGGTGAAGACGTCGTCCGGGATCGTCGAGGCATCGACCACCGCGATCACCAGGTAGGCGGTGAACAGGAGGAGGAAGATCAGCGGCGCGCGTTTCGAACCCGACTGAACGTCCCCCTCGGCCTGGATCGATTTCGCCTGGCGGATGCCGAAGAAGATCGAGATTACCGTCACGATTATCAGGACGATCACGATCGGGCTGAAGATGTATTCGATGCCCTCCTCGAACCCCTTGCGAAACCGGCTTGCGGCGATCTGATACGCCTGGTTGGTGAAGGTCTCGGCCGGATTCGAAAGCACGAACCCGATCAGGAAGGCCGGGCGCGACCAGTCGAACCGGCGCAGGAAGATCCCGATGAGGCCGATCGCGAAGAGCGCCACCAGGTCGAACAGGTCCTGGCCGGACTGGAACGCAGCGAAGGCGATCAGCATGAACAGGAACGGCGCGACCAGGGCGAACCGGATGGTCGTGAGCCGCGCGATCCCCCCCGACGCGGCGATGCAGAGCAGCGTCCCCGCCACATTGGCCAGCGCCAGCAGCCAGACGATGGAATAGGTGATGTCGAGATTGTTCTTGAGCATCGACGGGCCGACTTCGATATCGCCGGAACCGAGCAACGCCACCGCGCCGATGAACACCGCCATGGAGCCCGAGCCCGGGATGCCGAACAAGAGCGTGGGCACAAGACCGCCGCCTTCCTTGGCGTTGTTCGAGCTTTCCGGTCCGACGATCCCGCGAATCTCGCCCTTGCCGAACTGCGACTTGTCCTTGGTGGTCTGCACGGCGTGGCCGTAGGCGATCCAGTCCACCACCGAACCGCCGAGACCGGGGATCACCCCGACCGCCACGCCGATCATCGAGCAGCGGACCGAGAGCCAGATATTGGCGAACCAGTCCCGCACGCCGTCGAGCCAGCCGCCGCCCAGCGTGGCCGTGCTCGAGATGGACTTGTCCTGCCGAAGCAGGGAAACGATCTCGGGGATCGCGAAAATCCCGAGGCCGACGATGACCAGCTTGAGCCCGTCTGTCAGATAGGGGATGTCGTAGGTCGCCATGCGCAGGCTGCCGCCCGCGTCGGCCTCGCCGATCGTGCCCACCATCAGCCCGAGCCCGGCCGCGGCCAGCCCCTTGAGCGCGATCCGCCCGGCCAGGATCGCCACCATGGAAAGGCCGAGGATCGTCACCATCAGCATTTCCGGGAGCCCGAAGGCGAGCACCAGCGGCCGTGCCGCGAGGATGAAGAAGGTCAGGAACGTCGCGCCGACCAGCCCGCCGAACAGCGAGGACGAGAAGGCCGCGGAAAGGGCGCGCGCCGCCTCCCCTTTCCGCGCCATGGGAAACCCGTCGAGCACCGTCGCCTGGGACGCCGACGAGCCGGGGATTCCCATCAGGACCGACGCGAAGGTGTCCGACGTCGGCACCACCGCCACCATGCCGATCATCAGCGCGAGGCCGAGAACCGGCTCCATGCCGAACATGAAGGGCAACAGCAGGGAGAGGCCCGCGATCCCTCCCAGCCCCGGAAAGACGCCGATGGCGAGGCCCATCACCACGCCGAGAACGAGATAGCCGAGAACGACGGGCTGGAAGATCAGGTTCGCGGCGTCGCCCAGCGCCGGCAGCGCCGCGGTCAGAAGTTCCATGGGAGCCCTTTCCTCCGGCCCGTTACGGTTCTCTCGCTAGATGGGCGGCACCTCGCGGCGGCGTTCGGTCGGTATAGGGGACAAGCTCGTCACTTCTTCCTGAGCGATACGCCGTAGGCTTCCTTGAGCCAGCCGGTCACGAAAGCCTTGGCCTTGTCCGGAACCGAAGTGGCGGTGCCGAGCGCGGCCTTGGCCCCGGCGCCCACGAACATCGGGTACTTGCCGACCCGCTTCGCCGAAATCTTCGCGAAATCCGGCCGCGCCTTCACTTTCGCGAACGCCTTCACGTAGGTGTCGATCACGTCCTTGGGCGTGCCGCGCGGCAGGAAGGCGATCTTCTGCGAGGGGAAGCCGGCGACGAAGAAGGCCTTCCAGGCATCCCAGGCGTCGCCCTTGGTCTCGCAGCCGGCCGTCGCTTCGCAGACTTCCTTGAAGGTGGCGATGTCGGGGAAGGTCGGATCGCGCACGATATTGCCGTTCGCATCCAGCGCGCCCCACGACATCATCGGAACCGCCGTGCCGGCCTTGACCAGCGGCATCGATCCGGAGAGATAGGCCGACGAGGTCTGGTAGTCGATATTCGCCTCGCCGCGCTCGAACATCAGGCGGCCGTCGCCGCGCCCCTTGATGCCGAAGACGGGCTCGACCTTCATGCCCAGCATCCGCCAGGCCAGAAGCGGCACCAGGTCCAGCCGGGTCGCGCCCTGTGAACCGTAGATGAACTCGATGTCCTTCAGCTTGTTGGCGGTCCCGTCGAACATGGCGCCTGCCTTGGCGTTCAGGTAGGCCACGCCGCCGGTGCCCGTCGCCATGACGGGGTTCCAGTCCTTGTACTCGTAGCGCACCCGCGGATCGCCGAGAAGGTAGGGAAACTGGGTCGAACCGGAGGACCCGAACAGCAGGGTACCGTCCTTGTGCTTCTGGCGCTGGAACCAGTTCGCGCCCTTCGTCGAGCCGGCGCCCGGCATGAACTTCACCACCACGGTCGGCTTGCCCGGCAGCGCTTCTTTCAGCAGCGGCGCGAAGAAATTGGCCCATTTGGCGGAACCGCCGGTCTCGGAGAACGGGATTACCCATTGCACCGTCTTGCCGGACATGTCCGCCGACGCCGACATCGGCAGAGCGGCGGCCAGGGCCGTTCCGATGCTGGCGGCCAGACGCCGGAGCGAAATGCTGTTCAAGGACATGCGAATCCTCCTGTTACGACGCTCGTCATGGTAGCCGCTCGCACCCGGGAAATGAACCCGGCCGAAGCGAGCGCGGCAATTTTGCGCGGTCAAAAAGGCGTGAAGTCGGACGCGCCACCGTCCCTTCCGGCGCGGAACCCGCGCGTCAGCCGAGGAACTTCAACAGGTAGAGCGACATCTCGGGCACGTAGGTCACGATCACCAGCGCGAAGATGTTGATCATGATGAACGGCACCAGCCCGGGATAAATGCTCTTGAGCGGCGCCTTGAACAGCGCCTGGGCGACGAAGATGTTGAGCCCGAAGGGCGGGGTGAACATGCCGATCGCGAGGTTCACCGTCATGATGACCCCGAAATGCACGAGGTCGACGCCGAGCGCCGCGGCGATGGGCGCGAGCAGCGGCGTCAGCACCAGGATCGCCGACCCGGGGTCGAGCAGGCAGCCGACGATCAGCAGGAACACGTTGATGATCATCAGGATGACCCAGGGCGGGACGTCGAGCTCCTGGATCGCGGCGACCGCGGCTTGCGGGATGCCGCTGACGGTGAGCAGCCAGGAGAAGACGCCGGCGCCCGCGACGATGATCAGCACCTGCGCGGTCAGGTACATGGAGTTGATCGACACGTCCCAGATCCCGCGCCAGGAAATGTCGCCGTAGATGAACTTGGTGACCAGGATCGCGTAGACGCAGGCGATGCCCGCCGCCTCGGTGGGCGAGAAGACGCCGGCATAGATGCCGCCCAGGATGATCCCCGGCGTGCCGAGCGCCCAGATGCCGGACTTGCTGGCGCGCAGGAACTCGCCCATGTTGAAGGGCTGGCCCTCTCGGATGTCGCGGCGCGCGGCGTACCAGTAGATGTAGCCGCCCATCATCAGCGACATCAGGAGGCCGGGGAAGATGCCGGCGATGAAGAGGTGCGACACCGACTGCTCGGCCGAAGCGCCGTAGAGGATCATGCTGATCGACGGCGGTATGACGATCGCGATCGCGCCCGAGGAAGTGAGAACGCCGGTCGAGAACTTCTCGTTGTAGCCCTTCTCGCGGAGAGGCGGGTACATCAGCCGTCCGACCGCGGCCACCGTCGCCGGGCTCGACCCCGAAATCGCGCCGAAGATCGTACAGGTGCCGACGGTGGTGAGCGGCAGGCTTCCGCGCATTCCGCCGATCACCGACATCACCCAGGCGATGATGCGCTGGGAGATGCCGCCCATGCCCATCAGCTCGCCGGCGAAGATGAAGAACGGTACGGCCATCAGCGCGAATTTGTCGACGCTGCCGAACATCACCTGGTGAACCGCGGTCAGCGGCACCTGCATGAAGAACAGGAGGATGATCGCCGAGGTGGCGAGCAGGATGATGAAGATCGGGAAGCCGAGGATCAGAAGACCGATCGGCATCAGCACCATCACCCACTCCATACCGTGTCTCCCTGAAACCCTGGCCTGCGTCTCTTCTCGGTGCCGGAGGCGGCGTTCAGCCCGACGCGCCCCGGTTGAGGGGTATGTCCTGCTGCTGTTCGGTCGCGGCAACCAGCTCTTCGACCTCGCTGGCCAAGTCTCCCTTGATGAGCCGCCGGAACCGCCAGACGATGACGACGAACATCATGATGAAGCCGAGCAGGATGGCGAAATGCGGGATCACCATTGGGATCTCCGCCACCACGCTGCGCTGGTCGAGCCGGTACATCAACTCGGTCACGGTAAAGGTCTGGGGCAGCACGAAGATGCAGACCAGGAGGAAGCACGCCACACCGGTGAAGTTCATGATCTCCTTGAACGGCGAGGGCATCATGATCGAGAAGAAATCCATCTTGAGATGGTGGCCGTCCCAGCTCACCAGCACCGCCCCGATGAACACCATCCAGACCATCGAGTAGATCATGATCTCCTCGGCCCAGACGATGGGCGCGAGGAACAAATAGCGGCCGAGGACGTTGCCGAAGTTGACCGCGATCCCGAACAGGATCAGCGAGCCGATGATGAGTCGCGGCAGGGTCACCACACCGGCGCTGACGAACGGATGCACAGCGTCCGTAATCCGCTCCAAGGCCGAGCCGTTCTCCTGGCTGGAATCGTTCATAGCCGTCCCCGTAATGGTCCTGTGTCGACATTAACGACCCGTCGCCATCGGGGATCGCGAGGCCCCGAGCACACGCGGGTCGCAGCGGTTTTGCCGTCATCGTGGCGAGATTGCCGGGACATTGCAAGACCGGCCCGGCGCCGCGCGATTGCCGGCCGGGTGAGGCGGTCCTATAGTCGATCCGGCAAATTCTGGAGGCGCCGATGCACCCATTCGAGATGCCCAAGGCATATGTCGACCGGATGGTCGAACGCCAGGGCCGGCCGCATACCTGCGAGACCTTCGACGGCCCGAAGACGGCCCTGGTGGTGGTCGACATGCAGATCTACTTCATGGAGGAGGGCCAGCTCGGCGCGGCGCCGGTCGCGCAGGAGATCGTCCCCAACGTGAACCGCCTCGCCGAGGCGGTGCGGAAAGCCGGCGGGCTGGTGATCTGGTTGCAGAACCTCGCGACCCGCGAGTCTCTCAAGAGCTGGTCGGTCACGCATGAACGCCTGATACCGGAAAAACGCGAGCAACGGCTGAATGCCATGCAGCGCGATTCGCGGGCGTTCCGGCTATGGCCCACGCTCGATGTCCGGGACGAGGACGAGATCGTCGTCAAGCGCCGTTTCAGCGCCTTTATCCAGGGCTCGTCGAATATCGAGAACGTGCTGCGCGACCACGAGATCGAGACAATCATCGTAACGGGTGTGGCGACCAACGTGTGCTGCGAGTCGACGGCGCGCGACGCGATGATGCTCAACTACCGCTCGCTGATGGTCTCGGACGGCTGCGCCACCATGAGCGACTCGGAGCACGCGGCGGCGCTCGGCAATTTCTACCTGCATTTCGGCGACGTGCAAGAGACCGACGATCTGATCGCACGGCTCGAAGCCTCCTCCCGCCGCAACGAAGGCGCCGCCGCCGAATAGGGGCGATCGCCGGAACCGCGACACCGCCGGGCGGTCCACGGGCCGCCCGGCCCGTTTCGACACAACGACGAATGGAACGAGATGGCCCGGGACAACGGACAGGACGTGCTGAAATTCGGGATCGGCCAGCCGGTTCCCAGGACCGAGGATCCGCGCCTGCTCTCCGGAGGCGGGCGCTATACCGACGACTGCAACGCGCCCGGCCAGGCCTGCGCCGTCTTCCTGCGCTCAACGGCGGCCCACGGCGAAATCGCGACGCTCGACGTGGCCGCCGTCGCCGACGCCCCCGGCGTGCTCGCGGTCTACACCGGCGCCGACATCGAGGCCGACGGCATAGGCCACATCCCCTGCCCGGTGCCGATGAAGAACCGGGACGGCTCGTCGCCCAACGTGCCGCCGCGTCCGGCGCTCGCCGTCGGACGGGTCCGCCATGTCGGCGACCCGGTTGCGGTGGTCGTCGCGGAGACCCTCGCCGAGGCGCGCGACGCCGCGGAGTCGATACCCTTCGAGGTCTCGTCCCTTCCCGTCGCCGCCTCCGTCGACCGCGCGCTCGATCCCGATGCTCCCCAACTATGGGACTCATCGCCGGACAACGTGTTCCTCGATTTCCACATGGGCGACGAGGAGGCGGTCGACGCGGCGCTCGCCGGCGCCCCCCACGTCACCCGGATCCGGCTCGACAACACCCGCATGGTGGTCAACGCGATGGAGCCGCGCGCGGCGCTCGCGCAATACGACGCGGCGGCGGAAAAATTCACCCTCCATGTCGGGAGCCAGGGCGTTACCGGCTATCGCGCCACCCTCGCCAACGCGATCTTCCGCGTGCCGCCTGAGCGGATCCGGGTGATCAGCGACGACATCGGCGGCTCCTTCGGGATGAAGGGCGCGGCTTATTCGGAGGCGATCTGCGTCATGTACGCGGCGCGCAGGCTGGGCCGCCCGGTGAAATGGTGCGCCGACCGTTCGGAGAGCTTCCTCTCCGACCACCAGGGCCGGGCGATGACCGTCGACCTTGCGCTGGGGCTGGACGGGGACGGCAACTTCCTCGCGCTCAAGGTGGACGCGCTAGGCGACATGGGCGCCTATCTGACCGCGATGGGTCCGTGGCCGGTGACCATGGTGGTCAGCCGCAACATCATCAGCGTCTACAGGACGCCGCTGTTCTCCTACGGCGCGAAATGCGTCTTCACCAACACCGTTCCGACCGGGCCCTATCGCGGCGCGGGACGGCCGGAATCGAAATATTTCCTCGAACTCCTGATCGACAAGGCCGCGGCCGAGACCGGGATCGACCGGATCGAGCTGCGGCGCCGCAATCTCGTCCGTCCGGATCAGATGCCGTTCGAGACCCCGGTGGGCCTCACATACGATTCGGGCGATTTCGAGGCGATCATGGACGAAGCCATGGCGCGCGCCGACACCGCCGGCTTCGCGGACCGCCGCCGCGCCAGCGAGACCGCGGGCAGGCTGCGCGGGCTCGGCATCGCCCCCTACCTCGAAACCACCGCGCCACCGGGCACCGAGCTTGCCGACATCCGTTTCGAGGACAACGGGACGGTGACGCTGGTCACCGGCACCTGCGATTTCGGGATGGGTCACGCCACGCCCTTCGCGCAGGTGCTGAGCGACAAGCTCGGCGTGCCGTTCGACCGGATCCGCATGATCCAGCACGATTCGGACGAGATGAGCCCGGGCGCCGGCGGATCGGGCGGCTCGCGCTCGGCGATCGCGGCGACCGGCGCCATTCTGGAGGCGGGCGAAGCCGTGATCGAGCGAGGCCGGAAGATCGCGGGCCATCTGCTGGAAGCTGCGGTCGAGGATATCGAGTTCGCGGACGGTGTCTTCCGTGTCGCCGGCACCGACCGGTCGATGGACATCGTGAGCCTGGCGGCGGAAGCCCGGGGTAATGGCGCCTTGCCGGACGACCTCGCGGATGGGCTCGGGGCAAAATGTTCGCACGACACCAGTCCCATCAGCTTCCCCAACGGCTGCCATGTCTGCGAAGTCGAGATCGACCCGGACACGGGCGAGACCGCGATCGACCGCTACACCGTGGTCGACGATTTCGGCACCGTGCTCAACCCGCCGATCGTGGAGGGCCAGGTGCACGGCGGCATCGCCCAGGGTCTCGGACAGGTGCTGCTGGAGAACACCGTCTATGACGATGACGGTCAGCTCGTCACCGGGTCCTACATGGACTATGCGATGCCGCGAGCGGACCATATGGCATGGGTCGACTTCGCCACCCATCCGGTCCCGTGCACCACCAACCCGCTCGGCGTGAAGGGCTGCGGCGAAGCCGGCAACGGGGGCTCTTATCCGGCGGTGATCCTCGCTATTCTCGATGCGCTGGCGGCGCATGGCGTTGCGGAACTGCCGCTCCCGGCGAGTCCCCACCGCGTATGGCGGGCGCTGCAAGCCGCGCAGGGCTGAGGAGAGAACCCATGCCGACCGCTTCGGTCAACGGTACCGAGATCTGGTACGAGACGCAGGGCAGCGGCCATCCGCTGATGCTCTTCCCGGGACTCGGCATGGACCACCGCTACTACCGGCTGGGCGAACCCTTGCTCCGCGACAGCTGCATGACGGTCCTCGTCGATCCGCGCGGCGTCGGCCGATCGCGGAAGGACGATCCGACCGAAGTCCTCTACACGTCGGAACTCTGGGCGGACGACTTCGCCGCGCTCGCCAGCGAGGCGGGCTGGGAAAGCGTCGACGTGCTCGGCTCCTCGCTCGGCGGGTCGACGGCACAGGCGATGGCGGTGCGCCATCCTGACCTGGTGCGCTCGATGATCGTGGTCGGCGGGTTCTCCGAGCTCGACCGGGCGATGGAGATGAACTTCTCGCTGCGCAAGAAGATCATCGCGAAGATCGGCATGGGCGAGGAGCTCGCCGACTTCATGGGGCTCTCGACCATGACGCGGGAATTCATGGACACCGAGGAGGGGCTCGCCATCATGCGGGCCAACCAGGAGAACGTGCGCGCCAACGATCCCGGGCTCTACACCGCCTTCCTCGACTCGATCCTCCGGTGGGGCTGCCGCCTGCCCGGCCAGGAGGACGAGCCGCTCTGGACCGAGAAGATCCGGAGCGTCTCCTGCCCGACCCTCGTGCTCACCGGCGACAACGACTATTTCATCCCGGCGAAGTTCTCGAAGATAATCGCCGACGCGATCCCCGGCGCGATCTATGCCGAGATTCCCGGCGGAGGACACATCCCGTTCATCGAGAAGCCCGTGGAAACGGCGGAGGCCGTCGTCTCTTTTCTGGAAGGGCTGGACTGACCGAAAGGTCGGTCATATCTCCACCGCGGCCGCGCGCCGCATGATCTCGGCCACCACGCTGTGGGCGGCGAGGGTCGAGGTCTTGGGGTTGTCGGGCAGCGGCTTTCCTCGTACCTCGATATCGAACGCGCCGAACGCCCCTTCGACGCGGACATCGTGGATGTTGCCGCCGGCGTCCGGATCGGCGATCAGCCGCACGTCGGTCCGGTCGAACCCGGCGCCGGCGAGCGCGATAGTGGCCGCCACGTTCGCGTTCTGCGGGTAGAGCGTCGCCGCCGCGTCGGCCGCGCCCTCGAACAGCACCGTCGGTTCGGCGAGCGCGTCGAGATCGTGCGCCTCCTCGGCCGGCGTCCCGCGCCACGCCGCCGGCGGCTTGCGCGAGGTATAGACGACCCTCTTCAGCCCGCCGATACGGGCAGCCGCCAGCGCGTCGGCGCCGGCGACCGCGCCCGCCGGCAGGATCAGCTTGCCCCCGCCGGCCTCGGCCGCCGCTTCCAGCCGGGAGCGCAAATCCGCGTCGGCGAGCGCGCCGATGGAAATGACAAGGAAGTCGATCCCCCGCCGCAGCGCCTCCTCGCCGAACTGCGCCACCGCCGCGTGGCCCGCGCACTCGGCGATCAGGTCGGGCGAGGCCGCGAGATCGCCGATGGCGGTCGCCGCCTCGACGGTGGGCGGGAGGGTCGCGCGCGCTTCGGTCTCCCGGCCGGGGCGGACGATAACGCCGGTGACGCTCACCCCGTCCCCGGGCCGGATGTGTTTCAGGACCTCCGTGGCTATGGCGCCGCGGCCGATCAGGACGACGTTCAGCATGGGCTCATCCCCTCGGGCGGACGGGCGGGCCGGCGAACGGAACCGCGAACGGGCCGACCGCGTTCATGTCGATCTCGACCGTCGCCGGCCCGTCGACGGAGACGGCCCAGTCGAGCGCCGACCGCATCCCGGCGGTATCGGAGACGCGTCGGAACGGAAGTCCGAGCCCGCCCGCCAGCGCGCCCAGGTCGGGGAGCGCGATGTCGGCATAGAGGCGACGGCCGCCGAATTTGCGGTCCTGGATATTCCTGATCACGCCGTAGCCGCCGTCGTTCATGACGATCAGCGCGACATCCGCCCGCTCCTGGACGAGGGTGGCGACCTCTCCGAGGGAAAGCGCCAGCCCGCCGTCTCCGGCGAGCGCGACGGTCTTGCGCCCGTCCGCGGCAAGCGCGGCGCCGACCGCCATGGCCACCGCCTGTCCGATCCCGCCGCCCACCGCATGCACGCCGTCGCGCGGTCCCGAAAGGCGCGGCGCGCGATTGCCCCATGTGCTGTTCGAAAGCGTGATGTCGCGAACCCAGACGACATCTTCGGGAACCGCCGCCTGGAGGTCGTCCATGAGCCTCTCGTAGGGCCCGAGCGTGCCGCGAAGCCCGTTTTCCGCCGCCGCGCGCGCGGCGGCCAGGTCGGGGGCAAAGCCGGGGTCGACATTCATCCGCCCGTCGAGGCGTCCGGCGAGCCCCGCCATCGCCCTGGCCGCGTCGCCGCAGACGAAAATATCGTTGGCGAAGGACCGCCCGTCGGCCCTGGGATCGGCGTCGATCCGGTAGAGCGGGCTGGGCAGAGTGAGCTTGTAACTGAGCGTCTCGTTGCTCCGCAGCCGGGAACCGACGACCAGCATCGCATCGCAGGTGTCGTAGAACGCCTCCACCGCCGGCTGGAAGTTGAAGGCGCCGAGCGACATCGGATCGTCTTCCGGGATCGCTCCCCGCCCGTGGATGCTGGTGACCGCGCCGAGGCCGAGATGGGCAAGCGCCCGGGCTTCTTCCGACGCCCCGCGCGCGCCGCCGCCGAGCCAGAGCATCGGCCGGCGGGCCGACGCGAGAGATTCGGCCAGACGATCCAGGGCGGCTTCGTCGGGCTCGGGAAGAACCGGCGCGACCGGCGCGAGCGAATCCGGCCTTTCGAGCGAAGCCTCCTGGATATCGACAGGTATCTCGACGCTCACGGGACCGGCGGGCGGGCTCTGCGCGACGCGCACCGCTTCGCGCAGCGTCCCCGTCAGATCGGCGATGCTCCGCACCCGGTACGCGGCCTTGGAGGCCCCCCGGAGCATGGTCAGCTGATCGCGCGTCTCGTGGATATAGCCGCGCCCCTGGTCGAGATAGGGGGTCTCGATCTGGCCGGTCAGGTGGAGCAGCGGGGTGCCGGCGGTCTGCGCCTCGACCAACGCGCCGCAGGCGTTGCCCGCTCCCGTCCCGGTGCTGGTGAAGGCGACGCCGAGCCCGCCCGAGACCCGCGCGTTGGCGTCCGCCATGTTGACCGCGCCCGCCTCGCCCCGCGCCGGCACGAACCGGATGCGGTTGCGCTGCCCGATCGCATCCAGCATCGGCATGTTGTGGATGGAGATGACCCCGAACGCCGTGTCGACCCCCGCGGCCTCGAGAAACGCGGCGACCAGCTCCCCGGCTGGTATCCGCTCAGACATGATGCCCCTGCCCGCCCGCGACCTCGATCGTCTCGCCGGTGAGGTAGCTCGCCGCCGGCGAGGCGAGGAAGACGATCACTCTTGCCGCCTCGTCGCTCTCTCCCAGCCGTCCGAGAGGGATTCCCCGTTCGCGGGCCAGCTCGGCGAACCACGCCTCCTTGCTCTTCCCGCCGCCCTCGCCCTGTTCGTATCGGCGGTTCCACTGCCCCGAATCGACCAGCCCGATCAGAATAGAGTTCACCCGGATCCCCCTGGGCGCAAAGTCGCGGCTCATCGTCTTGGCGAGATTCAGGGTTCCGGCGCGCGCGGCGGAGGTCGCGGCCAGCCAGGGCTCGGGGCGCCGCGCGAGCAGGGCGTTGGTGCAGACGATGGCGGAAGGCGCCGCCGCTTCGAGCAAGGGAAGGAACACGCGCGTCGGATGAAGGATCGAAAAAAACTTCAGGTCGAGCTCGGCGCGCCAGGCATCGTCGTTCAGTTCGTCGATGCCGCCCCGACGCGCCTGTCCGGCGTTGTTAACCAGGATATCGGCGCGGCCGAACCGCTCGGCCACGGAATCCCGGAACGCCGAAACCTGCGCCGGCTCCAGCACGTCGCAGGAGGCCGCCAGCACGCGATCCTCGCCGTGCAATCCGGCGAGCGTCCGCCTGGCATCCGCCAGCCGGTCCTCCGACCTGCCGCAGATCGCCACCCGGGCGCCTTCCTCGAGGAATATCCGCGCAGCCGCCAGCCCGATGCCGGAAGAGCCGCCGGTTATCGCCGCCACCTTGCCGGCAAGTCCGAGATCCACGTTGCGTTCCTAGCCCTTTGCCGTTTCGGGAAGGCGATGGCCGTCGCTCATTCCTGACCGTCCAGGAATTCGACAAGCGCGGCGTTGAACGCCTCCGGGTCCTCGACGTAGCTCGCATGGCCGACCCCCTTGAGGGTGACGTACCGCGCGCCGTTTATCGTTGCCGCGATGTCGCGGCCGATCGACTCGGGGGTCACCTTGTCCTCGCTGCCGTACATCACCAGCGCGGGCACTCCGATCGTCGCCGCGTCCGCGAAGATGTCGGAGTTGTGGAGCATCCGGGCCGCCTGCGCGTAGCCGTCGGGCCGGACCCTGCTCTGCACCGCAAAGACCTTTTGGTAGGTCTCTTCGGGCGCGGAGGGCGACAGCACCTCGCGCGCGCGCCGCTTCGCGACCTCCGCCGGTCCGAGCACCGTCATTGCCTCGATCCGCGCGTTCAGACGGTCGACGCGGAGCTCCTCCGGACTGTTCAGATAGCCCGCCGCGGCATCGGACAGGGTGACGCTCAGCAGTCTGCGCGGGTGCCGGGCGGCGAACGCGGCGGCGATCAGCCCGCCGAGGGAATGGCCCAGCAGGTGGACCCGCTCCACCTCCAGCCCGTCGAGTAGGTCGGCGACCGCGTCGCCGTAGGCGCCGGAATGAGGCCTCCCCCCGGGCAGCGGGTCCGAGCCTCCGTAACCGGGCGCGTCCCAGGCGATGACGCGGAACCGCCCGGAAAGTCCCTCGAGCTGCGCTTCCCACGACGCCGAACCGGATCCGATCCCGTGCAGCAGCAGCAGAGGGGTCCCCTCGCCGGCGGCGCGGCAGGCGATGGCGCGGCCGTTCCGCCGGACGGTCTCTAGCGGAGGAAGGGTCACGCCTTGCGCTTGATCTTCGCCAGCGGATGGTCGGGCGGATAGGTCGGGATGCGGGGCCTGGCGGCGCCCAGCATCACGCACATCAGCGCTTCCTCCTCGCCCTCGTTGACGAGGCCGCGATAGACGCCGGGCGGCACCGAGATCAGGTCGCGCTCGCCGAGCTCGGTCTCGAACGTCTCGCCGTCCCGTTCGAGGGTGAGCCGGATCTTCCCGCGGAGCATGAAGAACACCTCCTCCACGTCGTCATGGACGTGCGGCGGGCCCTCGCAGCCGGGGGGAAGCACCATGGTCGAGAAGGTGAAATGTTCCGACGGCACGGCGTTGGCGTCGTCGGCCACGCCGGTGCCGCCGGTGCCGAGATAACGCATCTGGGCACGGCGGTATTTCGGGTCGAAATCGGCCTGGAACTTGAGCGCGTTCCAGTCGTAGCGCCGCGTCTCGTAGCGCGCGATCCGCGTCTCCATCCAGTCCGCGAGGGTGCGCTCGGCGGTTCCTGTCTCGATGCTCATCCGGTCTCGTCCTTCTATTCGGCCGCCGCGGCCGGCTCGCCCGCGGAGAGGGCGGCGGCCTGCCTTTCCGCCTCCTCCTCGATCGATCGCCGGATGCGCGCGAGGCCGGTGTCGTGCTGGTAGAGGAATTCGTGGTCCCAGGCGTCGTTGGGCATGCCTTCGAGGACGATCCGGTCCTGCTCGAGGACGTCCCAGTGGAGGGTCTCCAGCTTGTGCTTGTACATGAAGCGCCAGACCGCGCGTTCCCACCCCTCCACCTTTCGGGTGCGCCAGAAGAAGACCCGGCAGTTCTCCCGGTCGATGGGGGTGACGAACCCGACGATGCCGAACGCGCCGCCCGGCCCGGCGTTGCCCTGGTAGGGGATCGACAGCCGCATCCAGTGCGCGCCGGTATCGGCGAACTCGACCCAGTCGAAATTGACCCCGCGCTGGTTGATCTTCTCGAATATCAGCCCGTGCTCGGTGTCGCGCACCCGCATCCGCGCGTCCTTGTCGCCGCGCCCCATGGAATGCGACTCGGCGTGCAGATAGGCGCCGTGCATCGGATCCATGACATTGTCGATGGCGTAACGGTAGTTGCAGCGCCAGTGCGAGGTGCAGAGGATCGCGCTCCACTCCGGCGAGTCGAGCTCCTCGGGATATTCGAACGGCACGGGCTCGGGATGCAGCTCATCGCCGAAATAGGCGAAGATCCCGCCCATGTGCTCGAAGGCCGGGTACGGCTTCACGGCCTGCGTGCCGACCAGGGGACAGTCGCCGATCGCGGGCATGGCGAGGACGGTGCCGCTGCCGTCGACCTCCAGCCCGTGATACCAGCAGGCCAGCCGGTCGCCGAGGTTCCAGCCCTTCGAGAGTTGCGCGCCGCGGTGCGGGCAGCGATCGGCAAGCACGTGGACCTCGCCGTTCTCGTTCCGCCAGACGACGATACGCTCGCCGAGCCGCATCAGCGGAACCGGCCGGTCGCGGATCATCCAACTCGACGCGATCGGGTACCAGCGGTTGCGGACGCCGAGATCGACGAGCGCGTCCACCGCGTCTTGATGTGCCGACATCTCCACCTCCATCCTGCGCCGCTACGGGCCGAGACGGATCATCTCCGCCTCGAAGACCGTGGCGGTCCACGCGTCCGCGCCCTCGGGGGCGGGACCCGATTCGTTCAGCGCCGCGACGACTCCCTCGAGATCGTGGATCCCGCGCCCGAAAATTTCTTCGAGCCTGTCCGCCAGCTGCGCGGCGTAAGCCGCCGGGGGTGCGTCGACTTGCGTCTGGTGCCGAATGTTTTCGGGCTCGCGGTAAGGGACGGGCAAGGCAGGCCTCCGGTGCCGTATGATGCGTATTTCGGTCGCTGTTTCCGGGATTCACGGTATGGCCTGGGTCAATTCCGGTCAATCCTGCGCCGGTTGCGTGGCGCCCCGTGCCGCGATAGTTGTCTTTCATGCGGAACGGACCCGAGCGTGGGGTCGTAGTCGACGACGAGGCAAGGGCGCATGTCCGCGCCGTCACCGTAGCTTCCGGCACTTCGTTCTATTGGGCGATGCGCTTCCTGCCACGAGCTCGCCGCGAAGCGATGTTCGCGATCTACGCCTTCTGCCGCGAGGTCGACGACATCGCCGACGACGAGGGCAGGCCCGACGACAAGCGGCGGCGGCTCGACAAGTGGCGCCACGAGATCGATTCGCTTTACGCCGGCCACCCCGAAACGCTGACCGCCCGCGCTCTCGCCGAGCCTGTCCGCCGCTTCGGCATGCGGCGGGAGGACTTCCTCGCGGTGATCGACGGCATGGAGATGGACCTCGGCGACGGTTTGAGGGCGCCCGACCTGGACGAGCTAGAACTCTATTGCCGCCGGGTGGCGGGCGCGGTGGGTCTTCTCTCGATACGCGCCTTCGGCGCCGGGGGCGCGCGCGCCGAAGCGTTCGCCGTTGCACTCGGCACGGCGCTGCAACTCACGAACATTTTGCGGGATCTGCTGGAGGACGCGGACCGCGACAGGCTCTATCTGCCGCAGGAATTGCTGGACCGGGCGGGCATCGAGGCCTCCGAGCCGCGCGATGTTCTCCGTCATCCCGAGATCCCGAAAGTGTGCGACGCCCTGGCGCGGATCGCGAAAGAGAGGTTCGCCGGGGCGGCGGCGGCGCTGGAGGAATGCGACCGCCGCGCGCTTCGTCCGGCGGTGGTAATGATGGTGCACTATCGCCGGCTTCTGGAGGCGCTGGAGAAACGGGGCTGGACCAGGCTCGACGTCCCCGTCCGCATCTCCAGGCCGGAAAAGATCCTGATCGCGATTCGACACGGCGTATTCGCCTGATTCACCGCGGATTCTGGACAAACGGGGGAGGCGCAACTAGTTTTTCCGTGGGCCGGTCGCTCAGCCGGTTCGGAAGAACGGCGACTATCGGAGGGGCTCGGTGGAAGGTTCCACGTGGGAACGCATTGCCGTTGAGACCCCGGCAAGCGTGCCTATCGCCCCGACCGGACCGGACCGCAAGGAAGAGCTGGAAACGCGCGTCGACCGCGCCATCGAGACCGCCGGGGCTTTCCTCCGGGGAAGGCAGTCCTCCGACGGCCACTGGGTGTTCCCGCTCGAAGCGGATGTGACGATCCCGGCCGAGTACATCCTTCTCGAGCATTTCATCGACGACATCGACCCCGCCCTGGAGGGCCGGCTCGCCGACTACATCCGGAACCGCCAGGGAGAGGATGGCGGCTGGCCGCTGTTCCATGAGGGCGAGGCGGACGTCAGTGCATCCGTAAAGGCCTATTTCGCGCTGAAATGCGTGGGCGACGACCCCGAAGCCCCTCACATGCGGCGCGCGCGCGCGGCGATTCTCGAACGGGGCGGCGCCGAACAGTGCAACGTGTTCACCCGCATCGCGCTGGCCCTGTTCGAACAGCTCCCGTGGCGCGCGGTGCCGATGATGCCGCTCGAAATCATGCTGCTGCCGCGCTGGTTCCCGATTCATCTCGACAAGGTGTCGTACTGGTCCCGCACGGTGATCGTGCCCCTTCTGGTGCTTCTCGACCGCAGGCCGGGCGCGGCCAACCCGCGAAACGTGAACGTCGCGGAGCTCTTCCTCGGAGACCCGTGGAAGCGATGCCCTCCTTTGGTCAAACCGACGGGCGGGATCCTCGATACCGTCTTTCTCGCGGTGGACCGCGCGCTGCGGCTGCTCGCCCCGTTGAGCCCGCCGGCGCTCCGGCGGCGGGCGCTCGACCGGGCGGTCGACTTCATCGGCAAGCGCCTCAACGGAGATCACGGGCTCGGCGGCATATTCCCGGCGATGGCCAACACGGTCATGGCGTTTCGTACGCTCGGTTACGGGAATGACGATCCGCGCTATGTCGACGCCCTGAGCGCAATCAGAAGGCTCCTTGTCGCGCAGAAAGGGCAAACCTTCTGCCAGCCCTGCCTGTCTCCGGTGTGGGATACCGCGCTCGTGGCGCACGCGCTGATGGAAGCGGGCGGGGCGGACAACGAAGCCGCGGCCGAGCTCGCTTCGGGCTGGCTGGCGGGCGAGCAGATCACCGAAGTCCGGGGCGACTGGGCCCGTGCCCGTCCGGGGCTCGTCCCCGGAGGCTGGGCGTTCGAATACCGCAACGACTACTATCCCGACACCGACGACACGGCGGTCGTCGTGATGGCGATAGACCGCGTGCGGCCGACCGGCGACGATTCCGTCAAGCGCGGCGCGGAATGGATCCTCGGTATGCAGAGCACGACCGGCGGTTGGGGTTCTTTCGACGTCGACAACAGCAAGCACTATCTCGACAGCATTCCCTTCGCCGACCACGGCGCCCTGCTGGACCCCCCGACATCGGACGTGACCGCCCGCTGCGTCGGGATGCTCGCCCAACTCGGCTATTCCCGCGACGACCCCTCGGTAGCGCGCGGGATCGAATTCCTGATTGGCGAGCAGGAGGAAGACGGCTCCTGGTACGGGCGGTGGGGAACCAATTACGTCTACGGCACCTGGAGCGTGCTCACGGCGCTCAACGCCGTGGGCGAGGATCCGGCATCGCCGCACATCCGGCGCGCGGTCCGGTGGCTGGAGGAGCGGCAACGCGACGACGGCGGCTGGGGCGAGGACGGGGCGACCTACTGGCCCGACCGCCGGGACGAGGCGAAGTCCTCCACGCCGAGCCAGACGGCCTGGGCGGTGCTCGGCCTGATGGCCGCGGGAGAGGTCGACGGCCCGGCGGTCCGCCGCGGCATCGAATACCTGCTCAACGCGCCGCGCGAGGACGGATCCTGGCGCGAAGACCATTACAACGCGGTGGGGTTTCCCCGCGTCTTCTACCTCAAATATCACGGCTACAGCGCCTATTTCCCCGTCTGGGCGCTCGCCCGCTACCGCCGCTTGCGCGGCGGCAACGCGAAGACCTCGCCCTTCGGGTTGTGACGCCAGGGCGGCGGCTGGGGATCGTCGCAGGCCTCCCGGCCGAGGCCAGGGCCGCTCGCGGCGGCGATAGCGAAAACATCCGGATAGTTTGCTGCGGCGCCTCAGCGGCGCAGGCGGAGGCCCTCGCGCGATCCCTGGTCGACCGGGGAGCGGCCGGCCTGCTCAGCTTCGGCACCGCGGGAGGCCTCAGGCCGGGCCTTTCCGCAGGAACCGTCGTCGTCGCCAGCCGGATCGTCGGCCCCGCGGGCGAAACATTCGAGATCGACGGCGACTGGGCGGCACGTCTCGACGCCGAACTGAGACCCGGGCTCGGCACTGTGAGCGCGCCCGTAGCGGGGACGGAGACAATTGTGGCGGAAGTCGAGGCCAAGGCGGTCCTGGGGAAATCGTCGGGCGCGGCGGCGGTCGACATGGAGAGCCTAGCCGTGGCGCGGATCGGCGCCGCGGCGGGCCTGCCGGTCGCAGCGGTTCGGGTTATCGTGGATCCGGCGGAACGGCCTCTTCCTGCATCGCTTCTGTCCGCGCCGTCGTCCGGGGGCCGGCCGCGCGCGGAGCGGATACTGATGGAAACGTTCAGGCAGCCGCGCGGCCTCCCGGCGCTCGCCCGGCTGGCGTGGGACTATCGGCGAGCGCTGCGTTCGCTACGCCGCGTCGCTGTGCTGGGCGGGTTCCGTTTCGGCTTCTTTGTCTAGCGCCGCACGCCGGCGGACCAGTTCCGAGAAGACGTATTGCGCGGGCCGGGCATCGCCGAGCGGTATCTCGGGCGCCATCGGCCCCTGGGTCCGCACGCCCGACAGGGCGAACGCGAGTATTTTCCAGGGGTTCGACGCCAGATCGTCCACGGCCGTCGCCTCGTACCCGCAGTGGGCCATGCAATCGGCGCATTTTTCGTAGTTGCCCGTGCCGTAGGACTCCCAGTCCGTCTCGTCCATGAGTTCGCGGAAGGACGACGCGTAGCCCTCGCCCAGCAGGTAGCACGGGCGCTGCCAGCCGAAGACGTTGCGGGTGGGATTGCCCCAGGGGGTGCAACGATAGTCCCGGTTGCCGGCGAGGAAATCGAGATAGAGCGGAGAATGGTTGAGCGGCCACTTCTTCCCGCGGCCGCGCTCGAATACGGCGCGGAACAGCTCCTTGGTCTTGCGCCGGTTCAGGAAATGCTGCTGGTCGGGGGCACGCTCGTAGGCGTAGCCGGGCGAGACGGTGACGCCGTCGACCCCGAGCCCGGCCACCGTGTCGAAGAACTCCGCTATTTCTTCGGCATCCACGCCGTCGAATAGGGTGCAGTTGATGGACACCCGGAAACCTCGGGCCAGAGCCTCGGCAATCGCCTGCACCGCCTTGTCGTACACGCCTTCCTTGCACACCGATCGATCATGCACTTCACGCGTGCCGTCGAGATGGACGGAAAGGGAGAAGAACGGACTCGGTTCGAAGAGGTGAAGCTTCTTTTCCAGCAGCATCGCGTTGGTGCATAGATAGACGTACCGCTTTCGCGCGACGATGCCTTCCACGATCTCGTCGATCTCGCGATGAATCAGCGGCTCGCCGCCGGCGATGGACACGACCGGAGCGCCGCATTCCTCGACCGCGCCGATCGCGTCCTCGACGCTCATGCGCTTGTCCAGGATCGAATCGGGATAGTCGATCTTGCCGCAGCCTGCGCAGGCCAGGTTGCAGCGGAACAGGGGTTCGAGCATCAGAACCAACGGGTACCGCCGCACGCCGTGCAATCGCTGCTTCAAGATATAGGCACCGATTCGCAACTGCTGGGACAGTGCTACACCCATTCGGAAATCGCCCCTCGAACCTGCCCCTGAGCATGGCGTTCCGCCGCAGAATTACCGCTCTCGGCAACCATGACACGCCATGACACTCAAACCCACTCATGACTATTAAAGCATGAGAAGGCGGTTTTCCAATCGTCGGAGGACGAGACTGCGAAACGGCCGGCCGCGCCCGGACGTATCGTACGGCGCATATATCGCACGTGCCCGTCAGACGGTACGATGTCGGGACGCAGCGGGTGCGCCGGCTTGAAGGAAATTCGATGACGGTCCCGAGCCTCTCGATTCGTTCGGCGGTTGCGACGCTGACGTTCGCGGTCTTTCTCTCCGCCCCGGCGAATGCCGCCCCGCCCGAACCCGCGAAGGTCATCGAAACATTTCATGCCGTGCTCCTGCAGGTGATGAAGGGCACGAAGGCGCTCGGCTTCGAGGGCCGCTATCGCGCGCTCGCCCCCGCGATCGAGCAGGCCTTCCATCTGCGGTCGATGAGCCGGACGGTTACGGGAAGGCGCAATTGGAAACGTTTCTCCGCTGCGGAGAGGGACGATTTCGTCTCCGCCTTCTCCGACCTGGTGACCGCGACGTATGCGCACCGCTTCGACGGGTATTCGGGCCAGTCTTTCCGGGTTCTCGAATCGGCTTCGCTGCGTCCCGGGACCGTGCTCGTCAAGACCCGCATAGACGGGACGCGACAGACCCGGCCTAGGAGGAAGAATACGAAATTGAACTATCTCGTCCGCCGTTTCGACGACGGCTGGCGCGCGATAGACATCTATCTCAAGGGTTCGATCAGCGAGGTGGCGACCAGACGCTCGGAGTATTCGGCGATATTGCGCAAGCGGGGCGTGAACGGGCTGGTGAAGGAAATCAGGAAAAAGGTCGCCTCGCTCAAGGCGGAGGCAACCGTCAAGCCCGCGCCGCCGCCGGGGGACCACGACACCTGAACGCAGCGCCCGGTTCGGCGCGCGCCCTATCGGCCGAACAGCAACCCGCCGACAATGCCGCCTATGCCTGCGCGGGCAAAATCCCAGCGGTTGAGCGCCACACGGGTGGCGAGCGGGTCGCCGGCTCTCAGCAGCACGCTCAACCGATCGGCGAGGCGCACTATGGTTGCGGTCTCCATCGCGAGCCGCCGGTTCCTGACAACGCCCGGCAGAGTCCGGGCCTGGACCATCAAATCGTCGACGCCGTCGAGCATCCGGTCGAGGACGGAGCGCAGCGCGTCGCTCGAACGGTCGGCGTCGAGGGCTTCGACGCCGATCCCGGCCTCCTGCAACCAGAGCTCGGGCAGGTACACCCGGTCGAGCGCTCGATAGTCGTCCCGACAGTCCTGCAGGTGGTTCAGTACCTGAAGCGCATTGCACAGCGGATCCGAGGCCCTCCAGGTGGACCGGTCCTCGCCGTGCAAGTCGAGCACATACCGCCCGACGGGCGATGCGGAGAGCATGCAGTAGCCCATCAGGTCGTCCCAATCGGCGTAACGCAGCTTGGTCGCGTCCTGCTTGAAGGCGGCGACGATGTCGATGACGTGGCGAGGGCCGAGGCCGGTCGCAGCCAGGCTTTCGCGCATTCGCTCGGCCGAGGCGGGGATCGCTCCGCCCGCGGTTTCGCCCTTTACCGCCGCCTCGAAGGCGTCGAGCCGGCGGAGCTTTTCTTCGGGCGAAAGGTCCGGGTTGTCGGCAATGTCGTCGGTGGTCCTGGCGATCGCATAGTACGCCGCGACGTGCGGACGCAACCGGGCGGGCAGCAGCCACGACCCTACAGGGAAATTCTCGTCTCCCGACCACTTGCCCGAGGGAGTTTCCAACGTCTTCGTCCTGGCGGCCGTGTCAGCCACCGCCGCGCTCCGATGCGTAGACGCGCGACTTCCACGCGCGGCCGCCGCCGGTCCAGTGGCAGCGCGCGGAATCGACCGTCATCGCGATGTAGAGCGCCGCCGCGACCGGCAAGGCGAGGCCGGCCCAGGGAGGCAACCCGTAGAGCCGGCCGGTGGGATAAGCCGCAAGCGCCATTGCGATCCAGGCGGAAGCACCGAGAACGCTCCCCGCCAGGTCGCCATGGAACGGCCACGACAGCACCAGGAGGGGCGGCACCAGGTAGACGATCGTCATCGCGACCACCGTCCCGACCAGCGCGAGCGCGGAGTATCCGAGCAAATCGAAGGCCGAGCGCGCCACCGTCGTCCAGATCTCTCCCAGGGACCCGTAACGCCGGACGCTGAGCGACCCGGCGGTGAGGGCCAGCCGTATCGTCCCGCCGGGCTTTACCGCCCTCGCGAGGGCGATGTCGTCGATCAGCGCGTCCCTGATCGCGCCAATGCCGCCGATCCGCTCCAGCGCGCTCCGGCGCAACAGGACGCAGCCTCCCGCCGCCGCCGCGATCCGTCGTCCGGGATCGTTGACCCAGGCGAACGGGAACAACTTCCGGAAGAAGAACACGAAAGGCGGAATGAGAAGCCTTTCCCAAAAGGACTCCGCGCGCAGCAGAACCATCAGCGACAGAAGATCGAGCGAGCGGCCCTCGGCTTCGCATACCAGCGCGCGCAGCATGTCGGGCGGATGCACGACGTCCGCATCCGACAGCCAGACATAGCGGGCATCGGGCCGCTCCGTCGCGACATGCGCGAGGCCTCCGGACAGCGCCCAGACCTTGCCCGTCCAGCCGCGGGCGAGCGGGCCGGAACGGATGACCGCGACATCGGCGTCTCCGCCGGCGTTGCGGGCGATCCGGGCCGTTCCGTCGCTGCTCTCGTCGTCGACCACGACGACGGAGAACCTGCCGGGGTAGTCCTGTTCCGCGAGCGAGCGCACGGCCTCGCCGACCGTTTCCGCCTCGTCCCGCGCCGGGACTATCGCAGCGACCCCGGGCCAGGTTTCGGGAGCCGACGCCGCGCCCGGGGCTCCGTCGAGACGCGGCTCGGCGCGCCAGAAACCTCCGCGCACGCAGAGAAGGCCGATCCAGGCGGCCAGCGCGATCGCCGCCAGGACGGTCCAGATCATCAGGCGGTCTTGGCCCGCTCGTGGTCGATCTGCAGCCGGGTGAGGAACGGCACCATCGGGTGCACCCCGAGCGCGCGCATCCGCTCCATGTCGAGGCTGGCAAGCGCCTCCGTCTCGTCGGCCCCGAGCCCCGCCGACGCCGCGTAACCGCCCGGATCGCCGACATAGCGCGCGCGCTCCGCCGCGCTGTTGGAAAGAAGGTGAAGGATGCGGGTGAGCTCGACCCGCTCGGCGTGGACCGGCGGGTAATGCGGACTGTGGACGGAAGCGGGCTGCGGCGTGAACCAGCCGAGGGAACCGTAGATGTGGTGCCAGCTGGGGTCGAGCTGGACCACGTCGGGCACCCTTTCCCCCAGCGCGCCGGCGCCGATCGCCCAGCACCTGAGCTCGACATTGCCGGTATCGTCGAGTCTCTTCTCGTCGAGGGAAAGCAGCGTCCTCAACTGTCCCCGGCTCAGCGGCTCCAGCAGGGCCTTGTCGAAGTCGAGATCCGGGTTGGAGTAGCGCTCCGTCCCGGGAAAATGGGACATGCCGCCGCTGGCGACGACGACCGCGCGGACATCGATGGCCGCGAGAGCGCGCGCCAGCGCCTGCCCGAAGCCGTAGCAGCGCTCCATCGACGGCTGCGGCGGAACGTAGGCGTTGGCGTAGATCGGAACGATGGGCGCGTCGACCCCGAGATGGGAGAGCGGGATCCCGAAGGCGTAGTCGATCTCCGCGGTCGACGTGAAGGCGGGATCGAACCCCTCGGCCTGGAGGTGGCGGATGAGCGCGTGCGCGGTCCCGCTCGCCACCTCGTAGCGGAAGTCGCGTCCCGCGAACGAGCCCCTGACCTCGGCGCCGGTATGCAGCGCGAAGGCCGGCGTGCAGTGAAGGAAGAACTGGTTGACGTGATCGTTGGCGACGACGATCCAGATATCGGGTTCGAGCGCGGCGAGCGCCCCGCCGATCCGGCCGGCCACCTCGCGCACGCGCCCCACGGTGGCGGGATCCTCGGTTTCGGGCATGGTGAAGAACTGGGGCGCATGGGGAACGAACGCACCGCCCAGCACATGCGACGTCATGGCTTCGCCTCCCGGGCTCTCGCTGCGGGGAGGAGTCTAGCGCATTCTCGTCCGAGTTCGAACCGCCGGGCGCCGGCCGGGGTCAGGCGGCGTCCCGCGAATCCCCGTCGTCGCGGCAGGACGGGCAGAGCCCGAGCAGCTCGATCGTCTGGCCCTCGACGGAAAAGCCCAGCGTCTCGGCGCGGCCCGCGACCATGCCCTCGATCTCCCGGTCGCCGAGTTCTCCCACCGTGCGGCAGCCGCGGCATATCAGGAACTGCCCGGAATGGGCGGCCTGAGGATCGGGGCAGCCGATAAAGGCGTTGAGCGAATGGATCCTGTGGACCAGGCCGCATTCGAGCAGGAAGTCGAGTGCGCGGTAGACCGTGGGCGGCGCGGCCCTTCCGCGTTCCGACCGGAGCCGGTCGAGGATCTCGTAGGCGCCGACAGGGTTGTGCTGCTCCCAGACGATCTCGAGAACCCGCCGCCTCAGAGGGGTAAAGCGAAGGCCGCGCTCGTCGCAAATCCGCTGCGCCGCAGCGAAGGCGTCGTCGATGCAGAGGGCGTGATCGTGCCCGCCCGGCTTGAAGGCTTGTGCTGCGGCGTCCGCCATTTCCCCTCCCCGCGGGCCGGGAAGTCTATCGGGGGCGGTTGCCGGGATCAAACCGGTCGCCTGCCGTGCGGGCGGCGCTTCGACGGTGTGGGCAAACCCGTCTATGGTGCCGCCGGCCCGAGGACCGCCCCCCTCCCGAGAAGGAGACCCCGCGTTGCACGCCCACTCGCCCATCGACATCCATGCCCATTTCTATCCGCCCGAATATCTGAAGACGCTGGAGCGGAACGGCCATCGCTACGGCGCCGGAACGGCATCCGGCGCCCAGGGTTTCACCGTGACCGGCGGTCCGGTCTCGATGGGCCCCCTGCCCTTCAAGTTCACGGATGTCGAGTTGCGCGTCGCCGAAATGGACGAGATCGGCGTCGAAATCCACGCGCTTTCGCTGACCGCCCCGATGGTCGATTTCGCCGACGGGGAGCACGCGCTCGCCCTGGCGGCGGCGTTCAACGACGGCTGCGTCGCGGCTCACGAGCGATATCCCGACCGGCTGGTGGGGCTTGCCATGCTGCCCTGGCACGAGCCCGCGCTCGCGGTGAGGGAGCTGGAGCGCGCGGCCGGACTGCCCGGCGTCAGGGGGGTGTATTCGATGACCCGCGTGCGCGGAGGCGAGCTCGGCGACGAGGCGTATCTGCCGATTTTCGAGGCGATCGACGGGCTCGGCCTGCCGCTGTTCCTGCACCCGGTTCACGTGGTCGATCCGGAGCGGCTCGCGCGCTACTACCTGACGAACCTGCTTGGCAACCCGATGGAATCGGGCATCGCGGCCGCGCACCTGATCTTCTCGGGAGTGCTCGACCGGTTCCCCGATCTCGACGTGTGCCTGCCCCACGCAGGCGGGGTCTTTCCCTATGTCGTCGGCCGGCTCCAGCACGGCCACACCGTGCGTCCGGAGATGGCGCACCGCGCTCGCGACAAGGGACCCATGGAATACATCCGGCGCTTCCACTACGACACCGTCAGCCACTCGGAGAAGGCCCTCGCCTATCTCATAGACCTGGTCGGCGCCGACAGGGTCATGCTCGGCAGCGACTATTGCTTCGACATGGGATACGAACGCCCGGTGGAGGTCGTGACCGGCCACGACGGCATCGACGACGACGCCCGCGAGCGGATCCTGTCGGGCAACGCCAGGCGGCTGCTGGGGCTAGAGCCTATCCGTTCTTGATAGGGGCGTCTTTACCTCTGCCTCCTCATCGTCATGGTCGGCGAAGGCCGACCATCCACGAGTTTTTAAGGCATTGGAAACAAAAAACAAAACGTGGATGGTCGGCCTTCGCCGACCATGACGGGAGAGAACCGATGAAGCGGTTCCAACCAAAACGGACCCGCTCTAGGCTAACGTCGACCTGTACCAGTCGGTAATTTCGGCGCCGGACCAGAAGACGACGCCGGGCCGCGACGCCATCTGCGCCAGCATGGCCTCGAGATGCCCGATCCGGTGCGGCACGCCGCTGATATAGGGGTGGATGCCGAAGCCCATGAACTTGGCCCTCTCGGCGCTCTCTTCGTAGAGCCGGTCGAACTGGTCCATGGTGCGCCGGTAGAGCTCGGCGCTCTCGTGATGCTGCAGGATCATCATCGCGATGTCGTTGAGCTCGACCGAGTAGGGCACGTTGACCAGATCGCCCGCGCGGGTCTTTACCAGCGTCGGCTCGTCGTCCCACACGAAGTCGGCGACATAGTCGAGCCCGGCTTCCCTGAGCAGGTCGGAGGTCTCGTAGGTCTGGGTGAGGCCGGGTCCGATCCAGCCGCGCGGCCGCGTTCCGGTAAAGGACTCGATCCGCTCGACGGTGTCCTGAATGGTCTGGCGCTCGTCTTCCAGTAGGTGCATGGGGCCTTGATGATAGGTGTGCGGTAGGAACTCCCAGCCGGCGTCGAGCGCGGCCTGGGCGACCCTCGGGTAGACATCGCAGACGGACGCGTTGAGCGAAAATGTCGGCTTGATGCCGAGCCGGTCGAAGGCGTCCTTAATCCGCCAGAACCCGATCCGCATGCCGTATTCCTGCCAGCTCCAGTTGGGGATGTCGGGCACGAACAGGGTCTCGCCGGGCGGCGTCAGCACCGCGCGCGGCATCGGCTTGGCGGTGTCCCAGTTTTCGATGTTGAAGACCGGCCAGACGACGATTCGCACCCCGTCGGGCAGTTTCAGCGGCGGCCGGTCGACGATGGCGCTGTATTCGATGCGGTCGCGTGGGTCCACGTTCCCCCCTCCCCTGAATCCGGGCGCACTTCGCCCGCGGTCGTTCGTCTCACATCAGGCTGGGCAAGTAGAGGGCGATCCCCGGCGCCATGACAAGGATGATGATCAGGATGAGGTCGCAGAACAGGAACGGAATCGCGTACGACGCGACCTCGAACAGCGTGGTCCCGCGCACCATCCCCATCATGATGTAGAGCAACAGCCCGAAGGGCGGGGTGGTGGCGGCCATCTCCAGCGACATCAGCACGATCAGCGAGAACCAGATCAGGTCGTAGCCGAGCGTCTGCGCGATCGGATAGAAGATCGGCACCGTGATCAGCATCATCGAGACCTGATCCATGAACATGCCGAGCAGGATCAGGACCAGGAACATCGCCGACAGGATCACCAGTGGCGCCACCTCGAACCCGGTGGCCCATGCGGTGAGCCCGGCCCCGGCACCGGACAACGAGAGCAGCTGGCTGAACACGGTCGAGTTCATCAGGATGAAGAACACCATGCCGACTACCCGGATGGCGCCGACCAGCGAGGTCTTGAAGGCCTGCCAGGTGAAAGCGCGGAAGGCGATGGCGAGGATGCACACCCCGACGACGCCGAAGGATGCCGATTCCGACGGCGTCGCCCAGCCGAGCACGATGAAGCCGATCACCATGAAGACGACCAGACCCATCGGCAGGATGTTGACCACGACCTGGTAGAGCTTCTCCGTCCAGGTGGTGGGCTCGATCTCGTAGCTTGGTGCTGCGTCCGGGTTGATCTTGAGTTGCAGCAGGATCATCGCCGCGTACAGTCCGGCGAGCAGGAACCCCGGCAGGAGACCCGCGACCAGCAGCGCACCCACGTCGACCCCGGCGATCGAGGCGAGCAGCACGCCGAGCGAAGACGGCGGGATGATCATCGCGAGACCGCCGGTCCCCAGGATCGGCCCCATCGACATGCGCTTGTTGTAGCCGCGCCGCGTCATCTCGGGGACCAGCAGCGAGCCCAGCATGGCGGTGTTCGCCATGGTCGAGCCGGTCAGCGTCGAGAACAGCGAGCCGCCGATCACCGTCAGGAAGCAGAGCCGCCCCGGAACCTTTCCAAGCAGTTTGTCGAGCGCGTCGAACACCCGGATGGCGAGCCCGGTATGGAAGAACAGGGCGCCCATCAGGATGAACATCGGGATGGGCGAAAGCGTGAAGGTGGTGATCAGCTGCGGCGCGTTGTCGGCGATCTGGATCAGGTTCGACCAGCCGTTGGCGAACACGAACATACCGAGCACGTTGGCGATCAGGAAGGTGAAGGCGACCGGGAAGCCGAGCGCCATCCCCGCGACGACGCAGCCGATCAGGATCGCTCCGGCCTCATACCATTCCATGATTCAGACGCTGTCCTTCACTTCGCCGAGGTCGTACGTGTAGTAGTGCCGGAGCCCGGCGAGATACATCAGGAACTCGAGCGCCACGAGGCCGTAGCCGAAGGGCATCGGCAGGAACTGCAGCCAGTACGGCATGTCGATGCCGCGCACGTCGAGATTGCCGGTCTGCACGGCCTCGATGAACAGTTCGACCGAAAGATAGGCGAAATAGAACCCGAGCACGGCGCAGACGAGATACACCACCTTGGCCAGCGGCTCGCGAATCGAGGGCGGCAGATGCGAGACCACCGCCTCGATCGCCACATGCCCCTTCTCGCGCACCAGCCACGGGGCGGAGAACATCGCCACATAGAGCAGCGCGTACTCCACCACCGTGGAGGTGAAGAGCGGGGGCCTCAACCCGACGGTCCTGATCGACACATCGATCACGATCATCGTGAAGATGCAGGGGATCAGCGCGCAGGCAATCCACACCAGCGCGCCGACGGCCCGTCCGAGCCCCCTGTCGAACGCTTCAAGCGACACGTCCCCCTCCCGCAGCCGGGAGCCGCGATCGCCGGCCCGAAGCTATTGCCTGAGCGCGCGGCCGAGATCGGCCTGGCGGTTGGGCTTGCCCGGGATGTACATCAGCGGCCGCAGCTTGTCGTGGTACTCGGACCGCTCCTTGAGCTGCTTCCAGACCTCGCCATGCGCGATGTCGAGATAGCGCGCCGCGGCCTTGCCCTCCAGCACGATATCCTTGACCCCCGCCGCCTTGACGACCTTGTCCTCCTTCACACGCTCTTTTTCCATCCAGTGGACGGAGACGTCCTCGTATTCCTTGGCCGCGGCGACGAGCGCGTCTTTCCTGTCCTTGGCCAGCTTGTTCCAAGTGCCGGCGTGAACCGTCACCACCGTATTGGTCTGGTAGTAGTTGGGCTGGATCCGGTACTTGGCCACCTTGTGCAGTCCCAGCGGCACGATGGAGATATCGGGCCAGCCGAAGCCCACGACGGTGCCGCGCTGAACGGCGGTCATGATCTCCGAGGACTTGATGTTGATGGTCGTCGCCCCGAGCGCCCGGAACAACGGCCTGTAAGTGCCCGTCGCGCGCATCTTAAGACCCGTCAGGTCAGGCACGCCGTCCTTGTCGAATTTGGGCATCTTGACGAGATAGGTGTTGTAGGAGGTCATGCTGTCGCCCCAGGCCAGCAAGTGCGCGCCGGCCTTCTTGAGATAGGCCTCCTGCAGGATCTCCCAGGCGCCGTTCGCGCGCAGCGCTCTCGGGCCCTGGTTGGCGGCGAGCAGGGCATAGCCCTCGGGCACGGTCCCAATGTAGTAGGCGGTCGGGCTGTGCAGCATGTTGAACTGGTTGCGCTTGAGCGCGTTCACCGCCTTGCGCGGCGGAACGATCTCCTGGCCGCCGAGAAACTTGATCTCGACCATGCCCTTCAGCTTCTCGTTGATCGGCTTCATAAAATTGGTCTTGAAGCTGATCAGCAGCAGGTTGCTCTGGGTGAGCGAGCCGACCGCGGTGAGCTTGTCAGCCATCGCCGATGCCGTTCCGGCCCCCGCCGTCATGGCGGCCGCCGCGGCAAGGGCGGTCAGTGCGTAACGTGTCTTCATGTTCCTCATTCCTGGTTCTGGTTCACACGACGCGTGTCGTCCGGATTTCCGGAGCCGACGGAATACCGGATCGGAAACCCCTTCGTCTCGCAAGTCGATACCGCTTGAGGCCGGCTCGCGCAATGCCGGGCTCGACTCCGGTCTGTCTCCGAACCCCGGTTTCAGCGTTTCTTCGCGGTCGGCTCGGCCCGTCGATTGCGCGCTTCCGCCGTTTCTCGGGGCGAAAGGGCACGAATCGAGATCGTCATCCCGAACGTGCGCCGGAGCGCCATCTCAAGGGACGGCCGCGAAGTCCGAACCCCTCACGATGCCGGCGCCTGTCCCGCCTGTGGCGGAAGGAGGACAGCCACCGGAGGCGCCGCGGCAGTCTCGAAACGCCCTATTGCCGGAGCGCGCGGCCGATCTCGACCTGGCGGTTGGGCTTGCCGGGGACGTACATCAGCGGCTTCAGCTTGTCGTGATACTCCGAGCGCTCCTTCAATTCCTTCCAGATCACTTGATGGGCGATGTCAAGATAGCGAGCCGCCGCGTCTCCCTCGAGAGCGATGTCCTTGACCCCGGCGGCCAGCATCTCTTTTTCCTCCTTGGCGCGTCGGACTTCCAGCCACTTGACCGACTCGGTCTCGTAGACCAGCGCCTGCTTCTCCAGGAACGTCTGCTGCTCTTTGGTCAGGGATTTCCAGGCCTTGGGGTTGACCGTCAGCACCTGGTTGGTCTGGTAGTAGTTGGGAGTAATCCGGTACTTGACGATCTTGTGCAGCCCGAGAGCGACCACCGCGACGTCCGGCCAGCCGAAGCCGACCACGGTTCCCCGCTGCAGCGCGGTGAAGATTTCCGAGGACTTGATGTTGATGGTGGAGGCGCCGAGCGCACGGAACAGCGGCCGGTAGGTGCCGGTCGCGCGCATCTTGAGGCCCGTCAGGTCCGGCACGCCATCGGCGCGGAACTTGGGCATGACCATCATGTAGGTGTTGTAGGAGGTCATGTTCTCGCCCCAGGCCAGCAGGTGCGCGCCGGCCTTCTTCATGTAGACCTCCTCAAGGATCTCCCAGGCACCGTTGGCGCGCAGCGCGCGCGGTCCCTGGTTGGCGGCGAGCAGCGCATAGCCCTCGGGCACGGTCCCGATGTAATAGGCCGTCGGACAGCTCAGCATGTCGAACTGGCCGCGCTTGAGCGCGTTGACGGCCTTGCGCGGCGGCACCACTTCCTGGCCGCCGACATACTTGATCTTGACCGGGCCGTTTGCCGCGTTGATCGCCTTCAGATAGGTCTCGATGAAGGCCTGCGCGATGGTGTTGGTGCGCTGTAGCGCGGTCACGGCGCCGAGCTCTTCCTTCGCCGATGCCGTCGACATTGCCGCCGCCAGCGCCAAGGATGCGGCGCCGATCGCGGCGAAAATCTTGAGAGGCTTCATTGTGTTGCTCCCTTCCTGCGGGCCGCGGGATGGCATCCCGCATACCCGCGTGAGACTCCCTTGGATGCCGGTCTTTTTTTCGGCGCCATGCTGGCCGCGCGGCCCGATTTCGTCAACACCCAAGCTGCGCTCCATTGCACCCGATTCGCCGCCCCGCCATAATCTCCGGCGCCCGATTGGACAGGGAAACCAGCCGATGAGCATCGAGATTCTGCCCGCGTCCGACGCACTCGGGGCCGAGGTCACGGGCGTCGATCTGAGCGGGCCGATCGACGGCGACGTGGCGGCGCTGCTCCGGCGCGCATGGCTCGACTACCTGGTGCTGGTGTTCCGCGGCCAGGACATCGACCAGCACGGGCAGCTCGCCTTCACCCGGCTGTTCGGCCAGCCGGGCGGGGTGTTCTCACCGCGCCCGCAGCGCGGCCTCGACGGCGAGCCGCTCGAGCCCGGCATCATGATGGTCTCCAACATCCGACGCGACGGAAAGCCGCTCGGCCTCGCCCACGACGGCGAGATGTGGTTCCACTCGGACATGTGCTACGACGAGAACCCGCACCAGGCGACCATGCTCTACGCCATCGAGATCCCGCCCGTGGGCGGCAACACGCTGTTCGCTAACATGTACGCCGCCTACGACCGGCTCCCCGAGGCGACGAAGGAGCGGATCCGGGGACGCACCGCGCTCCAGATGCATGAATACTACCGGACCGACCGGCCGCGGATGCGCGACGACATGTCGGACGTGCGCCATTTTTCGCACCCGGTCGCCATCGCCCATTCGGAGACCGGGCGCAAGGCGCTCTACGTCAACCGCCTGATGACGGCGCGGATTGACGGGATGGGGGAGGAAGAGAGCGACGCGCTCGTCGACGAGCTGCTGGGGGCGAGCGAGGACCCTTCCATCGTTTACGAGCATGTCTGGCAGGTCGGCGACCTGGTGATGTGGGACAACCGCTGCGTCACCCACGCGCGCACCGACTTCCCGGAGACCGAGCGCCGCCTCCTGCGCCGGACCACCACGGAGGGCACCCGCCCCTTCGAGACGATCGAGGAATACGCGCAAGCCGTGTGACGAGGGAAAAGCCTATCCCCCGCCCGCGCCGGGCTCGCCGAGGTCCCAGAACAGGCCCGCCATGATCGCCAGCCCTTCCCGGGCGACCGGTGCAAGCAGGTGCTCGTTCGCGGCGTGCTGCGAACAGCCGGGATAGGAATGGGGCACCCAGATCGTCGGTAGTCCGAGAATGTCGGCGAACACGTCGTTGGGAAGCGAGCCGCCCAGATTGGGAAGAACGACGGGCGGCGTTCCGGTCGTCTTCGCAATCGACCCGCTCGCCCAGCCCACCCACGGATGGTCGGGATCGAGCCGTGTTGCCGCGAACCTGCCTCCGCGCCGGGCGCGGACCTCGACCTCGGGGAACCCCGCGTGCTCGAGATGGCACCGGATGGCGGGGACGATGCCGTCCGCGTCGGTGCCGGCCACGAAGCGGAGCTGGCAATGGGCGCGGGCGCTGCCGGGGATCGCGTTGACCGGGTTCTCCGGCGTCCCGGCATGCAGGGCCAGGACCTCGAAGCTGTTCCACCCGTAGACCCGTTCGGCCGGGGTCAGGCCGGGCTCGCCCCAGTCCACGTCGACCTCCGGGCCGTCCTCGCCGGCGGAGACCTCGAGGCCGGTAAGCGCGCGGCGCACCGAATCCGGCAGCGCCGGACGCAACTCGGGTACCAGGATGGCTCCACGCCGGTCCACGATCGCCGCGATCGCGGCGCTCAGGATCGTCGCCGGGTTGGCGAGCGCGCCGCCCCAGTTTCCCGAGTGGTGCGCCCCCTCGCGCAGGTCGACGACGAGCTCGACGGGTTCGGCGCCCCGCGAGCCGAGGAAAATCGTCGGGCGGTCGGGGGCGAGCCGGGGTCCGTCGGAGGCGACGAACAGGTCGGCCTTGAGACGGTCGCGCAGCTCGCCCGCACAGAGCGCCCTCAGGCCGGGGGAACCCACCTCCTCGCCTGTCTCGAACAGGATCTTCATCGAGAAGCCGAGCCCCCCGCGCTCCGTGATGACCGCGGCGAGCGCGCCGAGATTGACGCTGTGCTGGCCCTTGTTGTCGGCGGTTCCGCGGCCGTAGAACCGCTCGCCCCTGCGTTCGAGCGACCACGGCGAGAGCCCGCCCCGCCAGCCCCCGTCGAGGCCGCGCACAACGTCGCCGTGGGCGTAGGACAGGAGGGTGAGCGGCGCTCCCGGCTCGATGCGTTCGGCGCAGAGGAACGGCGGTCCGTCCTCTTCCGGGTTCTCGACGACCTCGCACACGAAGCCGAGCCCCGCCAGAACCGGAGCGACCTCGTCCGCCAGATAGCGGCGGAGTTCGGGCCGCGCCGCTTCCTCCTGGCTGGTCGAGGCGACCGCCACGCGGCGCGCGAGATCGGCCTCGAACCCGCCGCCGTCGAAATAGGCCTCCGCCCGGGCGATCGCGGCCTCGCGGGTCATCGACGGCTCCGTATCCCTTGCCGCCGCACATTCTTGCATGCATCCGGGGAAACTTGCCTGCCTTTGTTGCCGGGGCCGCCGGAGCGGCCCCGGCCTTGCGCTCGATCAGGTTTGCTTCAGCGCCTGTGGTAGCGGCCCTTGCGGTCGAGCAGATCGTCGATCCGCTCCCGCTGCTCGTCGTTGAGCTTGCCGTAAAGGTCGACGAAAGCGGGCTTCACCTCCTGCAGCACGCCGAGCGCGGTGGTCAGGGCGAGCTCGGCGCGGGCGAGATGCTGGGGCGCCTGGGACGGCCTGCCCGCCGCTTCGGCGGTCTCGCAGGCCTGTCCGACCTTCGCGCTGCCGTTCCTGACCGCCGTCGTCAGCGCATTCCACGATCCCGTCTGTTCGGGCGTGAAATTGGCGAACGCCTCGACGAAGCGGATCGCGTCGTCGATGTGCGCGTCGCGGCTGTCGCTGCAGAGTCGCGCCGCGCCATGCCCGCCCCAGCCGCCGCCGGACGCCCAGCGGCCGTGGGCAAAGGCGCCGCCCGGCCCGGCGGCGAAGAGCGTGACGGCGACGAGGGCGACAGCGCCCAGCGAGGATACCGAGAGGATCACGGTTCGGCGTTTCATGGCATTCAGCCTCCATCGGTTGTATCGACGCGCCTTATATGGAGGCGTTCCTTTGCCCGCGCGTTTCGCCGAAGGACGGGATTTGTAACAACGCGTTACGGCACGGCGCGCGGCAATCGGCGGTAACAAATTTCCGTCTCCGCCGCCGGCCGCCCGCCTATAGTCGGCGCATGGCCGCCTCGCCCCACATCCTGATCGTCGACGACGACCGCGAGATCCGCGACCTCACCGGGCGTTACCTCAGGAAGCACGGTTACCGCGTCGACAGCGCGGGCGACGCGAAGGCGATGGACCGGCTGCTGCGGGACGGAAAGTTCGACCTGATCGTGCTCGACCTGATGCTGCCGGGAGAGGACGGGTTGTCGATCTGCCGCCGGCTGCGGGCCGCCACGCGGATTCCCATCCTCATGCTGACCGCGGTGGCGGAAGATACCGACCGGATCATCGGCCTCGAGATCGGCGCCGACGATTACCTCACCAAGCCGTTCAACCCGCGCGAGCTGCTGGCGCGGATCCGTGCGGTGCTGCGCCGGGCGGAACGGCCTGGATCCCCGTCCGATCCCGCGGAGAGCGCCCTCCTGTTCGCCGGCTGGCGCCTCGATCCCGCACGGCGCGAGCTTCGCAATCCGGACGGCGTCCTGGTGGAACTGACCGCGGGCGAATTCGATCTCCTCGCCGCCCTTGTCGAGCACCCGAGGCGCGTGCTGTCGCGCGATCAGTTGCTGGACCTCACGAAGGGTCGCGACGCCCAGCCGTTCGACCGCAGCGTCGACGTGCAGGTCAGCCGGCTGCGCAGGAAGATCGAGGCCGATCCGAAGAACCCGGAATTCGTCAAGACGGTGCGGTCGGGGGGCTACATCTTCACCGCCCCGGTCGAACGGCAATGACGGCGTCCCTCTTGCGGGGGCTGCGCCGGCTGTGGCCGGACACCGTCGCTTCGCGCGTCGCGGTGATTCTCATGCTGGCGCTGTTCGCGGTTCTCGCGATCAGCATGCTGGCCTATGTCCGCGACCGCGCCGACGCGACGCTCCATTTGTTCTCCCATTCGGTCGCGGACCGGATCGCGGCGACCGTTCGTCTGATGGACCGGACTCCGCCGGCCGGGCGCGCGCCTCTCCTCGCCTCGATCGACAGCCCGACGCTTCGCGTTTCCCTGTCCGCGCGCGCACCCCCGTTGCCGGCCTCGAAACCGATGGCGGACAGCTTCGTTCGGCAGCACCTCACCCCGCTGCTCGGCGGACGCGAACTCGTCGTGTCGATCCCGGACAGCCCGCTCTGGCAATGGTCGGAGGAGCGAAACCGGCGCCGGGAGAGCGAGCCCGATCTGCTGCCGAGCCGGCGCAAGGCGGTCATCGCCGTGGGCCTCCGGGACGGCTCCTGGGCGGTCTTCACGGCGGCGACCGAGACGACGTCGCTCCGTTGGGCGACGCGCATGGCAGCCTGGATCGTGATCGGCGGGCTCTTCGTCGTCCTGTTCGCGGCCTGGGTTTCCCGCCGGGTGACCCGGCCGGTCCGCCGTTTTTCCGACGCCGCGGACCGCATCGGGCGGGACGTCTTCACCGCCCCTCCAATGCCGGAGACCGGGTCTCCCGATCTGCGCCGGGCCGCGCAAACTTTCAACCGCATGCAGGAAAGGCTGCGGCGCCAGGTCGAGGACCGCACGCAGATGCTCGCCGCGATCTCGCACGATCTGAGGACGGCGCTCACCCGGCTCAGGCTCCGGATCGAGTTCATCGGCGACGATGCGCAGCGCGCCCGCGCCGAGAGCGATGTGGCGGAGATGCAGGCGATGCTGGAATCCACGCTCGCTTTCGCGCGCGACCAGTCCGCGGAAGAGGCGCCCGAACCGGTCGACCTCGCGTCGATGGCGCAGGCGCTCTGCGACAACGCGTCCGACGCCGGCGGAACCGCGCGCTACGAGGGCCCCGACCGGCTGGTTCTCAGCTGCCCGCCGGCGGCGATCCGGCGCGCGCTCGCCAACCTGATCGACAACGCCGTCGCGTATGGCGGCGAAGCCGACGTCGGACTGCGGGAGGACGGCGAAACCGTCCGGATCGTCGTCGCGGACCGCGGCCCGGGCATCCCGGAGGACCGGCGCGAGGCGGTATTCGAGCCGTTCCGCCGCCTGGAAACCTCGCGCAGCCGGGAGACCGGCGGCACCGGGCTCGGCCTCTCCATCGCCCGGTCGGCGGTCAGGCGCTGCGGCGGCGACATAGCCCTCGGCGACCGGGAAGGGGGCGGGCTGGAGGCCGCGGTGACCCTGCCGAAGCCCGCGGCGGCGCGTTGACGCGACGCAGGGCTAATGTTTCACGTGAAACAAAGGTCAACCTTGCTGACTTATCCAATCTCTCAACAATGCGCGGTAAGTGACAAAATACATGCCCCCGCGCAACGATGTTTCGCGGCGCGGCGCGTTCCGCGTCCCCGGGGGACGGGAATCGCCGAATTCGGGCGCGCGCGGCGAGACGGGCACGGAAATGGGTTTGCTATTTGCCGTACGGTTTGCGACGAATAGCGTGACAGCCCCCACCCGGCCTCCCCTGCAAGCAGGGCAGGAGAGGGGTTGCGGGAAGGCGTTTCGTTCTATCCCATCTCGGCGGCGAAGCGTGCGGCGAAGGCGCGGTAACCGGTGGGCTCGCGGCCGAGAACGGCACGGAGCGCGAGTGCGTTGTCGCCGGGATAGCCGTGCGCGTCGTAGTGGCCGCACATTCTGGCGTAGGCGTCGATCGACCAGTTCGCCCAACCGCGTTCGGCGGCCCAGGATCTCCAATCCTCGAGCGAACGCTTTTGCGCCGTCACCTCCCGTCCCAGGACCTCGGAGAAGATCGCCGCCATCTCCGCATGCGTCGGCGAGTCGCCGCTGCACAGCTCGTAGGTGCCGCCGCGCAGCGCCGGATCGGTCAGCACCCGGGCGATCGCCTCTCCGAGATCTTCGGTATCGATGACGCTCATCTTCCGGTGGGGCGAATAGGGGCGCGGATAGACGCCGTTTTCGACGACCTCGCGCCACTCGACGCGGACGTTCTGCATGAACATCGACGGCTGGACGATGGTGAAGGCGAGGCCGGACTCGATTACCGCCTCCTCGATCCGCAGCTTGGTCGCGTGGTGATCCATCCGGGACATCTGCGGGTGGAAGGCGGACGAGTAGACGAAATGCCCGACCCCCTCCGCCTTCGCCGCCTCGACCGCGCGGATGCCGATCTCGGCCTCGTCCTCGGTGAAGCGCGGCGAGACAAGCAACACCGACTCCGCCCCGGAGAGGGCGCGCGCGACATCGGCACCGGAACGGAAGTCGCCGATGACGGTCTCGGAAACGCCCAGACCGGTAAGCCGCTCGGCCGAGCGCGGGTTCGAGGTCAGGGCACGGACGCTCGCGCCCATCCGGGCGAGATGACGGATCGTGGGCGTACCAACGGCGCCGGACGCGCCGACGATGACGATCATGGCCGGGCGGTTCAGGCGGCTTCGAGCACCGCGCCCGCGCGTTCGATGCGGGCATCGGCCATCGCCCGGGCGATTCGCTCGATCTCGTCCGGCTCGGGCTTGACCAGCGGCGGGCGTACCACGGCGCGGGGCAGCCGACCGAGGATCACCAGCGCCTCCTTCATGCGGTTGTGCATGTCGCCGAAGGGCTCGGCGTAGAAGCAGGCGGCGGTCGGGTAGATGCGGTCGTTGATCTCCTGGGCGCGCGCGAGGTCGCCCGTTCTGACCGCCCGGAACAGGGCGACCTGGAGGTCGGCGATCACGCTCCCCGCGCCGGACAGGAGCCCGTGGCAGCCCATTGTCAGGGACGACATCAGCCAGGCGCTGTTGGTGCTCAGCACATGCACCGGGCGCGGCAGCGACTGGAGGACGCGGATGTGGCGCTCATGCTCCATCGGCGGCGACCAGTCCTTGATCGCGCGGATCGTCGGCACCTCGTCGGCCATGCGGAGCAGCGTATCCAGCGGATAGGCATAGGCCCCCGGGTACTGGAACACGACGATGGGGAGGTCGGTCGCGTCGGCGATGGTCTTGAAATGGGTGACCGCGCTCTCCGGCCGCTTCTGTCCGCCGAACAGCCCGATCGAATGGGGCGGCAGGACCAGCAGCGCCGACGCGCCGCCGGCCTCGGCCATGCGGGCGATCTTCGCCGCCTCGAGGCTGCCGTCGGCATAGACCCCGTTGATCACCGGCAGGCGGTCGCCTACCTCCTCCATCGTGAGGTCGAGGATGCGGACCTGCTCCTCGAAGGTGCAGGCGTGGACCTCGGACGCGTGCGCGTTGACCGCGACCGCGCTGATCCCGTCCACCGAGCACACGTCGCGCAGATGCCGCCGCGTCGCCTCTTCGTCGATGCTGAAATCCTCGTTGAACGCGAGCAGCGTCGCCGGAATCACCCCGGTCGGCTCGAAGTCCCTGAAGCGCGGCATCGGCGTGCCTCTCCTGTTGGGCGGATCGTATCGGGGAAGCTAGGCCGATTGCCTTCCGTCGGCAAGCTTCCCCTGTCCTGCTGGTTCAGAAGCTTCTATCCATCTGGACGGTGCCCCCACCGCGTCATGCCCGGACTTGTTCCGGGCATCCACGTCCCTCCGCCGCCTCGCCCTCTCCCGGCCCGCACCGCGATGCCGCAAGACGTGGATGCCCGGAACAAGTCCGGGCATGACGGGAGGCAGAGGTAAAGGCGCTTCTATCCGAAACGGACAGCCTGCTAAGCGAGAGCGGTCGGATGCGGGTCGTCCTCGCCGCCCGACGGTTCCTTGCGACGACACAGCAACCGTGTCGCCACGGCCGAGACGCCGAAGCAAACCACGAGAAACGGACCCGCCGGCAGGTCGGCGACGGTCGAGATGGAGACCCCCGCCACCACCGCGACGGCCGCGCTCGCGAACGCCCGGCGGAGGGCGTATCCGCTGCCGGCACGCGCCGCGAGCGCGGGCAAGATGAGGCTTGCGAACACCATGTAGACGCCCACGAGTTGAACCGACGCGGTGATCGCCAGTGCGAATAGCACGAAGAAACCGACACCGCTTCGCGCGCGCGGAACCGCGATCCAGATCAGCGCGACGAGTCCGTACACCGGCAGGAACGCGGCGATGTCGCCCCATGAGACGAACAGGATCTGGCCCGACAGCAGGTGGCGCAACGCCTCGCCGCCATGCGGGTCGTTGGCTAGCGCCAGCAGCGCCAGCGAAGCGGCGAGTATGAACGAGCTGCCGATCACCGCTTCCTGCTCCTCCGGCATCACGCGCTCGATCCACCGGAAGAACAGCGCGACGCCGATGCCCGCGCCGAACGACGCGATCTGGCGCACCGGCCACGACGGTTCGTCGAAGACGAGAACGAGCAGCACCAGCGCCAGGCCGATAATCTGCGCCGTCGCGAGATCGATGAACACGATGCCCCGCTTCAGAACCTCGATCCCGAGCGGCGCGTGGATCGCCGACACGATCAGCCCGACCGCGAAGGCCGGGCCGACGATGAGGATCAGTTCAGGATCGATCGCGGGCTTTCTCCAGCAGCGCGAGCGTGACGTCGAACAGGGCGAAAAGATCGCCCGCCTCGTCCTGCCCGCCGACCGTGAAGGGAAGCTCGACGACGGGAACGCCGGTCCGTTCCGCCAGCCAGTCCGCGGCGTCGACCGGATCGTGCGGCGCGAGCAGAATGGCGGCGGCGCCAGTCGTCCGCACCCTTTCGACGACATCCCGCAGGTGGGATGCCGTCGGCGGAACCCCGGAGATCCGCTCCAGCCTGGCGACCAGATCCAGATCGGTCCAGCCGAGCAGATAGACCCACGCGGCGTGGTGGACGACGACCTTCGTGCCGCGAAGCCCTTCGGCGCGTGCGCGCCAGCGCTTCGTCGCCGCGCCCCATCGCGCCTCGAAATCCGCGAGCCGGGACCGATACGCTTCCTCGTTGGCCGGATCGACCCGCGCCAGCCGTCCCGCCAGCTCGACCGCGAGGCGCGCGATGTTGCCCGGGTCGAGGTGGACGTGCGGGTTGCCGGTGGGATGGATGTCGCCGAGGCTGCGGTCGATCCGTTCGGGCCGCTCCATGACTTCGACGTGGTCGGCCGCCATGAGATGTCCGGGCTGGCCGGGTTGCACGCCGGGCCGGGCGCCGCGCTCCATCAGCACCGGAAGCCAACCGACCTCCAACTCCGCGCCGGAGCAGAACACGATGTCGGCGCGGCGCACCTGCGCGATCAGGCTGGGCCGTGCGCGGATATAATGGGCATCCTGGCGACCGTGGGTTGCCGAGTAGACCGTCACGTTGTCGCCGCCGATTTCGCTGGCCAGCGCCGCCCATTCCGGCTCGCAGGCGAACACCCTGGCATCGGCCGCCGCGCTGGCCGGCGCAACGACCGCGAAGGCGGCAAGCAGCGCCGGCGCCAGATGTCTCGACATCGCCGCCACCATCTAGAAGCTGTGCGCGGCGTGGGCGCCGAGGCTCATCACGTACTGCAGCATGATCTGGTTGTCCTCCTCGTCGCCGTCGAGCGCTTCGTGGTTGTATTGCAGCCGGACGCGCCCGAACTCGCTATTGGACCAGTCGACCATCGCCGCGAAGGCATAGGGGTTGTGCCCGATCTCGGCGTCGTCCGGCGGGGAGAGCCGGGCGTAGCGCGCGCCGATCCGCCATCTCGGCGCCGGCTTGTAGACTCCCTGGATGTACCAGCCATGCGCGATGGAGTCGGTCTTCAAATTCTCGGTATGCTCTTCTCCGTCCTCTTCTTCCATCAGCGTGTAGGTGCCGTCTTCCTTGCGCCAGAAATACTCGCCCTGGAGGATCAGCTCGCTCTCACGCGCGTTGCCGGTCGGCGCCACGGTGAAGCGGACGTCGATTCCGTAGAGCCGCGTGTTGCCGGTGAACATGCCCTCCGAGAAGAAACTGGCAAAATCCTCCCCGTGCTCGTCCTCGTGCTCCTCTCCATTGGCATGGTCGTCTTCGTGCTCGTGCTCCTCTTCCCCATTGGCATGGTCGTCTTCGTGATCGTGCTCATCTTCATGGGCGTGCTCGTCGGCATGCTCGTCCTCATGACCGTGACCGTTAGCGTGGGCGTGACCGCCGCCGCCGCGGTTGCGCGACTTCCCGTCCAGCAGATACCCGCCGACCCGCACCGCGGCGTCGCGGCCCATATCCCAGCCGACCCGCGCATAGAGGGAGCGCGCCCGCAGCCCGTTGTCCGAACCGCCGAACAACGGCGTGTCGTCGCCGCGGAACAACCCGCCGCCGAGTTCGGCGTAGACCTCGGTCGGCAACACCACGGATACCTCCACCCCGTCGTCGTTGAACGCGTTGTTGAGAAATGCCCGGTAGGGCAGCGGCCGGTCCGCGAAATCGTCACCGTGCGCGTGCTGCTCGTTGAGATAGCCGAAGGTCCAGAGCGCCCGGCCCGCCTTCACCCGCATCCCTTCCAGCAGCCCGGCGCCGGGCAGGGTCTGGACATAGGCTTCCTCGAGCTCGACCTCCGTCGCCTCGCCCGGATGCGCGTGGAGACCGAGGGTGAGGGCGCCGCGAAACTTGTCGTCGATATTGCCCGAAGCCGTCACCTCGCTGTGCCCGAGGGAGAGCCCCTCCGGCGCGCGCTCCGCCTCGTGACCGACCGCGAAGCCCGGAATTCTCGACCACTCATCGGCCGAGAAGCTGGCGTACCTGCCGTCGAAGACGATGCCGATCGCCGGATTGAACGCGTTGTCCGCCGTCGCTTTTTTCGCCGGCGTTGCAGCCGGGGTCTTCTTCTCTTCGGCCTGACTTTTCTTCTCCAGGTTCGAGAGCTGGCCTTCGAGCGCCCGGATGCGCGACTCGTAGTCGCGCTTTATTTCCTGGATCTGCCGGGCGAGCTCCGCCGCCGTCGGCTGTCCCGCCGACTGCGCATCCGCGGGAGCCGCCGCGAGCAGGGCGATCATCGGAAGGACGACGAGCGGGAGGAATCTGGCGATTATCGACATTTTGAATCTTTCCGTAAAAGCCGCGTATCGTAAGGATTAGTTTGAAATGTTATAATATTGCATCTTTGGCGTCAATCCCCCGCCCGCCCGATGCGGAACGAAACTTCACGTCAGCCGGGGCGGACCGTCGGGACCTCCGCCGGCAAACCTCGCAGTGCCGGATTCGGCGACGGCCGAGAGCCCGGGCGCCCGAATCACGTCATGCTCGGACTTGTTCCGGGCATCCACGCCCCTCCGCCGCCTCGCCCGTGCCCGTCCCGCATCGCGGTGCAGGCGAGAACGGGTCTGTCAGTTGGAACCGCTTCGTCCGTTTTTTACCGTCATGGTCGGCCTCGCCGACCATGACGGGGCGGGCTGGCGTAAAGGCGCTTCTATCCGAAACGGACAGGCTCTAGTAGAAGGCGAGCGCCCGCATTTCGATGCTCTCACGGCCCTTCGCGTCGGGCGGGGTGGTCGGGTCGTGGAACGCGGTATGGGCGGTGAAGCGGACCCCGGCGGAAGCGTCGGTGTCGAACACCTTGAAGACCATCGCCTCGTCCCGCGTCATCTGCGGGAAGTAGAAGAAACGGTGCCGTGGGCTGTAGGAGAGGTGATAGGTCTCGGCGGTGCGGTCCCTGTAGCGCCGCTCATAGGGGATGAAGCCGACTTCGGGGATCGACTTCCCGTCGCACATGGCGAGCGGCTCGGACTCCACCCGGGGCGCGACCGACCGCCAGGTCTGGACGATCCCGTAGCGGCCTTTCAGCGCCTCTTCGGCCTCGCCCGGCGGCAGGAAGTCGCGCACCCGCTGCGGTGCGGACCGTTCGGTATAGTCGTTGTGGACCGCATGCACGGTCTCGCGCACCCAGCGCTCGGCGAGCCTCGACTTGTCCGCGGTGCGCACCGTGTGATCGAAGACGATGACCCGCTTCGCGCCCGATTCGGCCTTAATCAGCGCCTCGGTTTCCGGGTAGTAGACGCGAAGGACCTCGTCCTCGTCGTAAAAGTCCTTCACCTTCGTGGGGCGCTCCACCAGCGCGAAGCCATGGGTCGCAAGCGCGAACGTCTCGCCGGACCTGCGGCCGTTCCCGATCCTGACCCGCCGGGGCTCGTAGGTCGGGGGACGGTCCTTGTCCCGCATCTCGGGCCAGTCGATGTAACGGTATGGCGGGGTGCCGTCGTCGAGGACGTATCTGACCTCCGCCTCGACGAAATCGGGCGCGGCGGCGGGATCGATGGTGTCTTCCAGAATGGTGCTCATGGAGGCCCGTCCGGCTGTATCGACGTTGGCGCGAGCATAGGAGCAAGCCGCAGCGGACGCTACTCCACCGGCCAGGTCAGTTTGACGATGCGGTCCATGTCGAGGCGCCCGGCGATGCGCTCGGCGGTCGCCGCGACCTCGCGCAGCACGGCGTCTTCGTCGATCGTCGTGCAGCGGCCTCCGGAGACGAGGTGGGCGCCGCCGACGAACACCTCGCTCACCGAATTGCCGGTCGCGGCGTAGACCAGGTTGGAGACCGGGTTGTAGAGCGGCTGCCATTCCGGGTAGCGGGTGTCGAACAGGACGATATCGGCCTCCTTCCCGACCTCGATGGAGCCGATCCGGTCGGCGAGCCCGGCGCCGCGAGCGCCGTTGATCGTCGCCATTTCGATCACCTGCTCCGGCGGCAGGACGCGCGGGTTGATCCGCGCCTCCTTGTAGCCGCCGGCAAGCAGCAGCATCTCCTGCGCCATGTCGGTGATGCCGGAACACGCATGGTCCGATCCGATGGCGACGTTGACGCCGAGCGCGGCGAGCTCGGGCAGCTTCCCCATGACGAAATTGCCGTAGCCGTTGTGCATGCTCGACGACGGCGCGGCGACCAGGGTGGGACGGCGCCGGGCGACGATCTCCACCTCGTGCGGCTCCAGCCAGCCGGAATGGACCAGCAGCATGCGCTCGTCGAGCACGCCGAGCGTCTCGAGCCGCTCGATCTCCGGCGCCCCGAACGCCGCGAGGCAACCGTCATGGGTCGAGTAGGAGAAGCACGCATGGGTCTGGAGCAGGCAACCGTGCTCGTCGGCGAGAGTCTTCAGGCCCAAGATCAGCGCGTCGGAGGCGTTGTTGAGCCCGCGGAACGAGGCGCTGACCGAGATCCGCCCGTCATGCGCGCCGTCGAAGCGTTCCATCAATTCCGCCGTCCGCGCGATGCAGTCGTCGGCGGTCTCGATCATCGCCTCGGGCAGGATCCCCATCACCGATTTGGTGCGGTCGAAGGAGGACCGCGCGATCACCATTCGCATCCCCGCACCGCCGACCGCCTCGACGGTCGCGTCGGGGTGATAGTTTCCCGGATCGACGAAACAGGTCACCCCGTGGCGCAGCATCTCCATCGCGGTCAGCGACGCGCTGACCAGCACGTCGTCCCGCTCCATCGCCCCTTCGTAGGGATACATGTGGTCGAACAGGAAGGACTGCGCGTTGGCCTCGTCGGCGAGCCCGCGCGCCATCTGGAACGAGGAATGGAGGTGGTTGTCGACGAAGCCCGGCGTTCCCACCATGCCGCTGGCGTCGGTCACTTCTCCGGCCTGCCATTCGGCCTCGAGCGCCGCCGTCTTGCCGACCGCCGCGATCTTCCCGTCCGCAACCGCCACCGCGGCGTCGCGGACGATTCGGCGGCGCTCGTCGACTGTGATCAGCCAGTCGATATTCGTAATCAGCCTGTCGGCGGTGCTGGGCATTTGGGGATTCGGTCTCCGGTTGGATTCGGCCGCGCGCGGGCGGCTAAGATGGGACGTGATCTTATCAACCCGGGCACGATGCGTCCGCGCGGGAGCAACCGATCCGCATGAACAGGGTCCTGTCGGCAATCTGGTCGGTGTTCACCGTCCAGGAACGGCGCAACGTGCTGGTGCTCGCGATTTGCCAGACCTTGTTCGGCGCCGGCCGCACGCTGCTGGTCGCGACGGCCGCGCTGGTCGCCCTGAGCTTCGCCGAGCACAAGGGGCTGGCGACGCTGCCGGCGGCGCTGGTGGTGGTCGGCACCGCCGCGGCCTCCTACCCCGCCTCGATGCTGATGCGCCGGGTGGGGCGCCGGGCCGGTTTCGTCATTGGCTCGCTGATCGGCGCCGCGGGCGGCGCGGTCTGCATGATCGGCATCGTCGAGGCCGATTTCTGGACCTTCACGATCGGCAACCTGATCTTCGGGTTCTTCTCCGGCTTCGCGCAGCTCTACCGTTTCGCCGCGGCCGACACCGCATCGCGGGAGTTTCGCGGCACGGCGATCTCGCTGGTCCTCGCGGGCGGCGTCGTCGCCTCTGTCGTCGGCGCCGAATTTTCCAAGATCGGCGAGCACATGTTCGCAGATGCGAGGTTCCTCGGTTCCTACCTCTTCCTCCTCATCTCGACCCTGCTGAGCGCGCTGGTGCTGATGTTCCTCAACATCCCGCCGCTCACCGCCGCCCAGGCGGCACAGAAACAGCGCCCGCTCGGTACCATTGTCGTCCAGCCCAGTTTCGTCGCGGCCACGGCGTCGGTGTTGATCGCGCACAGCGTGATGGCAATGTTGATGACCGCCGCGCCGCTGGCGATGTCGCATTCGCACCACGCGTTCGAATCGACCGCCTGGGTGATCATGTGGCACAGCCTCGGGATGTTCGGGCCGTCCTTCGTGACCGGCTGGTTCATCAAGAAGGTGGGCGAGATCGCGATCATCTTCACCGGGTTCGCGCTCCAGTTCGTCTGCGTCGCGGTGGCCCTGAGCGGCGAGGCCGTGTTCGACTACTGGCTGGCGATGCTGCTGCTGGGCGTCGGCTGGAACTTCGCATTCACCGCGGGGACGACCCTGCTCGCGGGCGCCTATACGCCGGCCGAGCGCAACAAGGCGCAGGGCGCGTCCAATTTCATCGCCTACACCTTCATCGCCATGGGCTCGCTTTCCTCGGGCGCGCTGTTCCATTTCTTCGGGTGGAGCTGGGTCAACATTACCGCGCTGCCGGCGCTCGGGATCGCGGTGGCGATCATGATCTGGTTCACGCTGTTCGGCCGCGCCCGCGAGCCTTCGCTCGACGCCGCCTGAACCTCAGCCGAGCGCGCCGAGGCCGTCGACGAACAGCTTGACCCCGGCGGCAAGCAGCAGCGCCCGGACGAGATGACGGAACGCGCGCGCCTGGATCCGGCGTCCGATCCAGAGACCCAGCGGCATGCCGAGGATCACCGGGATCGTCGCCGCCGCGCTCTGCCAGAGCCGCTCCTCGCTCACCAGCCCGAGCGACAAATAGAACCCCGCCTGGACGACGCCATAGGACAGGAACACCGCGGAGAGCGCGAACACCACGACTTCGCGGGACCGCCGCATCGCGTACATGAAAGTGACCAGGATCGGCCCGGCGATCCCGGTCGCGCCCTGGCAGACGCCGGCAAGGCCGACCGCCGTGGCGAACACGCCCCGATTCTCGGTCAGCCGCGGCGAAATCTCGTAGCGCGCGAGCTCGGTCAGCAGGTAGACGGCGATCCAGCCGGAGAGCACGAGCGCCATGATCGCGGGATCGAGCGCGCTCAGCAGCCAGGCGCCGATCCCGATACCCAGCACGCCGCAGCCGAGCCCCGCCCAAATCCCGGGGATCGCCGCCGCGCTGCGCCGGAAGGTCCACATCAGCCACACATTGGACAGCGTCGACGGCAGCACCATCACCACCACGGCCGTCTGGACGTCGATGAATGCCGCCATCGCGGGCACGGCAAACAGCGGCAGCCCGAACCCGGTGATCGCCTTGCCGAGGGTCCCGACGAGCAGCGCGGCGATGACGACGGCAAGCGATTCTATGGACATCGACGAGGATGATGATTGCGGCGACGGCTTGCCGCAACAGGCCGGGCGTGCGCTATTGTCCGGTGACGCGAGAGGGAGATCGGAAGGTGAAACTCGAAGGGTCCTGCCATTGCGGCGCGGTGAGATTCGGCTTCGTTTCGCGCACGCCCCACCCCTACAATTTCTGCTACTGCTCGATATGCCGCAAGACGGCGGGCGGGGGCGGCTACGCCATCAACATCATGGGCGCAGCCGACACGCTGGAAATCGAGGGCGAAGACAACATCACGATCTACCGGGCGGCGGACAACGAGCGAAGCCACCTGGAGGCGGACGGGCTAAGCACGGCGCGGCGCAGCTTCTGCAACAAATGCGGCTCCGCGCTCTGGGTGTGGGACCCGAGCTGGCCGGAGCTCGTCCACCCGTTCGCCTCGGCGATCGACACGCCGCTTCCCCGGCCGCCCGAAAAGACGGTTCTTATGACGCGCTATGCCCCGGGCTGGGTCGACATTCCGGAAGGCCCGGACATTTCGCGTTTCGAGGTCTACCCCGACCGGGGAATCGAGGACTGGCACCGCGCGCACGGACTCTATCTCGACGACGACTGAAAAGCGGCGGTATTCATCTATAGTGCCTGAAAATCTTGACATGCGGGCGAGGAGGCAGACATGGCAGGACGCACGATCGAGATCGACGCGCGCGACGGCGGCAGGTTCAACGGATACCTCGCCGTACCGGATGCGGGGTCCGGGCCGGGCCTGGTTCTGGGCCAGGAAATATTCGGAATCAACGCGACGATGCGCGCGACCGCCGATTATTTTGCCGAGGAAGGCTATGTCGTGCTCGCGCCCGACCTCTTCTGGCGCATCGAGCCCGGGATCGAGCTCGGTTACTCGGAGGAGGAATTCGCCACGGCGTTCGGCCACTTCGAGCGATTCGACATCGACCGGTCGATCGAGGATATCGGCGCGGCCATGGATGCGCTCCGCGCGCTGCCCGAATGCACCGGCCAGGTCGGCTTCATGGGTTTCTGCCTCGGCGGCAAGCTTGCCTATCTGACCGCCGCCCGGCTCGACCCCACCGTCTCGATCTCGTTCTACGGCGTCGGTCTGCCCGACCTTCTGGGCGAGGCCGGGAACATCGAATGTCCGATGGTGTTCCATTGCCCGGAGCTCGACCAATGGATGCCGCCGGAAGGCGTCGCCGCACTGCGCGAAGCCTTCAAGGACCGGACCGACATCGAGATCTACAGCTATCCGGGCGCCGACCACGGCTTCTACAACGGCGACCGCGATGTCTTCGACAAGCCGTCCTCATCGATGGCGCACAGCCGGACGATCGCCGCGCTCCGGCGGACCATGGGCCCCAGCTACGATCTCAGCCATCTGTGGGACATGCACTGCGAATACGAGTTCATCACCCGCGACGTGGACGCCACCATGGCGACGATGGTGCCGGAACCCTACGTCAACCACATCCCGACGATGACGGGCGGTGTGGGCTACAAGAACCTCCATCGCTTCTATCTCAACCATTTCGTCCACGCCAATCCCGAGGACACCAGGCTTATCCCGGTTTCTCGCACCATCGGCGCCGACCGCGTGGTCGACGAGATGCTGTTCTGCTTCACCCACACGACGGAGATCGACTGGCTCCTGCCGGGCGTGGCCCCGACCGGGAAATACGTCGAGATGCCGGTCGTCGCGATCATCAATTTCCGCGGCGACAAGCTTTATCACGAGCATATCTACTGGGATCAGGCCTCGGTTCTGGTCCAGATCGGACTGCTCGACCCGACCGGCCTGCCGGTCGGCGGACACGACGTGGCCCGGAAGATGCTGGATGCCACGAAGGAGGATTCCAACCGGCTGATGTCCCGCTGGGCCGAAAGCGAACCCGCGGAATAGGGGCCGGCGATGGATATTTCGAACGCTGCGATCCTCGTTACCGGCGCGAACCGGGGAATCGGCCGCCGCATCGTCGACTGCCTGCTGGCGGCGGGGGCACCGAGAATTTACGCCGGCGCGCGCGATCCTGCGAAGCTGGGCGCGCTCGCCGAAAACGAACGGATCGTTCCGGTCGCGCTCGATGTAACGGACCTCGCCCAGGTCGCCGCGGCGGCCGAACATTGCGCCGATGTGACGCTGCTGATCAACAATGCGGGCGTCAACCGGAACCGTCCGCTGATCGCCGAGCCCGAAGCGCTGGCCAACGCGCGCGCCGAGATCGAGGTGAACTATCTGGGCACGCTTTCGATGTGCCGCGCTTTCGCTCCGGTGCTGAAGGCGAACGGCGGCGGCATGATCGTCAACATACTCTCGGCGATCGGACGGGTGAGCCTCCCGGCGCTCGGCAGCTATTGCGCATCGAAGGCCGCGGAATACTCCATGACGCAGGGCGTCCGCGCCGAACTCGCGGCGCAGGGGACGCATGTCATGGGAGTCCTGCCGGGCGCGGTCGATACCGACATGACGCCGGGCGGCGATGCCCGGCCCGAAGATGTCGCTGCCGCCATCGTCGAGGCGATCGCAAACGTCGTCGAGGATCTCTACCCGGATGCCATGGCGCAGGGGCTCAGCGAGGGCCTCGCTCGGGACGCCAAAGCGGTCGAAAAGGAAATGGCGGCCTACCTGCCGGGCTAGTTTGCGCGCGGCGCCGTCAGACCGACCCGCAAGAGGAAGGTGTTCGCGGGCCGGATGTCCCGGTCCCGGGTCATGGATCGCTCGAAATTGAAGGAAATATCGTAGCAGTCCGCCCGATAACCGATTTCGCCGCGATGCCACAAATAGCGACCCGCCTGGAGATCGCGCTGGGTCTCGCCGCGTAGCGTAACGGAGTCGGTAACCTTCGCGTCGAAGCCGAGGTTTATTTCCCTGCGGTCCTCGATACCGGACGGCGCCGGCTGACGGTCGATAAAGAGGTAATCGGCCGAGACCCGGAAGGCGTCGGGGCCGAAAGAGGCACCGACCTCGTCCCGTCTCGACCGCAGCCTCTCGTAGTCGTAGCGGAACCGGTAAAGAAACCGCAGATATTCGCGGTATCCCAACTCGACGCGGCCGACGACGTCCGAAAAGTCCTCGTCCAGCCCGGCGCCGGCCGGAAACAGCTCGCTGCCGCCGAAACGGTAGCTCTGCCCCAGGAACGCGTTCGCCTCCACGCGGCGATGACCGAGCAGCCTGCCCTGAAGGCCGTAATACATCCGCTTGCCGTTCTCCACCAGATCCAGTCCCGTGGCGCGCGACCGGTCGAAGACATTGGTGTCGTCCAGCTCGAGATCGAGGCTGTCCTCGTTGGGAATGCGATCGGAATTGCCGCCTCGCGGCGCGACGACGAAGCCCATGATCGGCTCCACGATCTGCGAGAACCCGCCGCTGTGCCGGACCAGCGGATAGCGCCAGTCGAGCCCCGCCTGCGGAAAGGCCCTGCCGGTTACATCGGCGGTCCGTTCGCCCGGCTTGTCGCCGTCGTCCAGGTCGTCGATCCAGTAGCCGTCCGTCTGCAGCCGTGCAAAGAGGTTCAGGCGCTGGCCGCGGGGGCTCGTATAGGGAAGCTGCCAACCGGTGTCCAAAGACATCCTCACGCTGTCGGGGCCGACCGAGCGAACCAGGCTGCGCACATTTCCGTCGATCCCGAAACGCCCGCCGAGCCGGTCGCGCGCGCTCAACATGCTGAAGTCCAACTCCGGCATGACCAGCGGGATGGTGTTCGAATCGTCGGTCGGCCGCAGACCCTGGAAACGGTACAGATTGCCGGCGGCGTAGTTGCGGCCGAAGAAACCTTCCAGGAAGACGTTGCTGGTGAGCGTCCGGTCGTCCGAAAACTCGTACCGGCCGAGATAGGTATCGTCGGAAGCGACGCTGACCGTGGCGCCGGACCGCCAATTGCTGTCGATGTCGTAGTTTATGCCGACATCGAAATGGCCGCGCAGGGTGCGATATTCCGTCTCGGTGCTGCCGCTCGTTACGCTGCCTTCGGCCCGCAACGAACCGCCGTGAAATCGCTGCCGGTATTCGACCAACCCTACGCCGCCCTCGTTTTCGGTAAGGATCGGCGTGAACGTCGCATCCTTGTCGGGCGCAATTTCGAGAAACACCGGCACCCGTGCGATCATGCCGAGATCGCCGTGGGAGCCGAAGGTCGGTACGAGCATCCCCGTCTTGCGCTTTACCCCGACATCGGGTTGCTCGAAATAGGGCGTATAGAGGACGGGCACGCCCCAGACTTCCAGAACGGCGTTGCGGTAGGCGATGGTCTCCTTGTCGGTGTCCCGGACCACCTCCTGGGCCCTGATCCGCCAGGGGGGAGCGCCGGCAGGGTCGTCCTTGCAAACCGGACAGGTCGTGTAGACCGCCGTGTCGAATTCGGTCCTCGTGCCGCCGATCAGCCGTCCCGCCTCGCTCGCGAAGCGCGACTTGTCGCGAAGCCGGACGCGGATCCCGTTCGCAACGGCGTCCTTGAGGTCGCCGGAGATCTCAACGGTATCGGCGTAGAACGCGTCGCCGGAGGGATTGACGAGGACGACATTGCCGGCGGCGCTCATGCGGTCCGCGGTCTTGTCGTAGAGCACCCTTTGGGCGCGAAGAACGAGCCCGTCCCGGGCGATCTCGACATTGCCTGTCGCGGTCACCACCTCGCCGGACCGACTGTGCGTTACCTCGTCCGCCCGAATGGAAACCGGCCTGTTCGCGGATTGCACAGCCGAATTTCCATCCTGCGTCGGCGCGATCGCGCCAAGACAAACGAGCGCGAACGCCAGAGCCGCGGCTCTCAACCGACGACGCACGGCCGTTCAACCGTCTTCGAGGTGAAACAACATGGCGGACCCCAACATCGTCGCGATTATCATCGGACTCCAGGCCGCCAGCCAGACCGGGATCCGCGCCGAGGCGCCCAGAGCGGTAATTACGTCCATCGCGATAAACAGGAGGAAACCGCAGATCAGGCCCGTCACGAACAGGAGGCGCGTGCCGCCGCGGCGTATCGGGCGAAGAGAAAACGTCGCGGCCACGAGCACGATCGAAATCAACAGGAACGGTTGAGCCAGTTGGGTCTGCCAGTGAAGACGGTGGCTGATCGCCGAGACTCCGGCCGCTTCGAGCACGCGAACGAAGACCGGAAGCTCGAAAAAGGAAATCGTCGCCGGATCGGCGAAACTGTCCTGGATCTTGTCCAGCGTGAGATCCGTTTCCAGACGGTATGCGGGCGCGCTGCGCGGGGGGGAGGGCGGGACTTCGATAGTGACGTCGTACAGTGCCCAGTAACCCCAGCCGAGCCGAGCCCGGTCCGCATCTATCCGGCCGACGAATCCGTCCCCTTCCGCCATCGTCAGCACCATCACCGACGACAGCCGCCCGGTGGCGGGCTCTATCTTCTCGGCGTGCATGAAGTAATGGCCGTTTCCGGTCGGCTGGCGGAACCAGACGCTGCCGCCGCTGATTGCCGCCGACGCGGACCGACGGTTGAGCACACTCGCTTCCATCGACTGGTACTGCGCGTATAGCGCCGCCGAGACGGGGTTGAACGCAACGAGTTCCAGCACGCCTACCGTGGCGGCGCCGACCGCGAGAGGCAGCAGCGTCTGCCAGACCGAGACGCCGAACGAACGCACGACGATCAGCTCGTGATAACGGTTGAGGCGCCAGAGCGTCAGCATCGCCGCCAGCAGGGTCGCGACGGGCAATGCGCGCTCCAGGAGATGCGGCAGCTTCATCAGGCTCATGGAGACGACGACCCAGAAAGTCGCCGCCTCGTTCTGCGCCACGCGGCGGAACAGCTCGACGGAGTCGAACAGGAAGATCACCGCCCCCGAGGCGATCAGAACGCTGAACAGCCAGAACAGGAACAGTCGCAGGATGTAGAGCGACAGGCGAATCGAGACGCGCATCTCGCTTTGCGACCGCGGTCAGGAAGCCGTGGCGGCGCCGGGGACCAGCCGCCGCCGCAGGTTGAACGGACCGCGCCACAAGGACATGAGACAGACCGCGACCGTCACCGCCGGCAGGAAGTATATCAGGGGCGTGAACTCCGGAATGCGCCGGCCGAGGTTCTTGGTCCCGATCATGGATGCCTCGAGCCCGACGACGATCGCGACCGCGATCAGGATGCGGACCGCATGGCCGCGCCGGTTGAACTCGGCACCGAGCAGCAGCGCCAGGGCGACCAGCGGCAGGGCGAGGTTCATGAGAGGCGCGGTAAGGCGGTCGTGGCCCTCCATCCGGAACTGGTGATAACGGGAAAGGCCGCCGACCTCTTCCGGCGGATCGAACAGATCGGGCAGGAACTGCTCGTGCGGGCTCTGCCATCTGCCGTAGCCCGACTTGGTTTCCGTGGTGAACTGCAGCTCGTAGCGGTCGAACTGAAGGCGCGACGTGCCCTGGTCGCCGCGCCGCTCCTGCCGATTACCCTGGATCATCACCATCTTGGGGCCGTTCTCGCCCGGCAGCAGCGTGCCGCGCTCCGCCAGCGCGGTGACCGGGCGGTCGGGCTGGCGTCGGTCATGCACCAGTATGCCCATCAGCGTGCCGTCGGGTCCGCGCTTGCGGACATAGACGGTAACGCCGGGAACGACCTGGGAGAAAACGCCTTCCTGGATCAGCACCGAGGAATAGTTGTGGCTGATCTGGAATTTCAGATCGCGATATTCGCGATAGGCGAGCGGCATGAGGTAGAGGGAAACCAGATAGCCGAGGGCGATCATCGCCGCCGAGGTCAGCAGTGCCGGGCGGGCGAGCTGGAGGCGGCTGATCCCGGCGGCCTGCATGATGACCAGCTCGCTGTCCATCGTCAGGCGGTGGTAGACGTAGGCCACGGCGACGAAGAGCGAGATCGGTCCGACGATGGCGAAGGACGCCGGCAGCAACAGGGTCGTGATCCAGGCGAACATCGACACGGAAAGACCGCGGTTCATCACCAGGTCGATCAGACTCAGCGACTTGGTGAGCCAGATGACCGCGAACATGCCGGCCGCAACGACCGCCAGGACGACCACGATCTGTCTGAGCATATAAAGCTGGAATTTGGACACGCGGCAGTCGACTCCTCGTCGCGTTCCGCCAGACCGAAGGTCACTCCTATAGCATATTCGCTCCTTCCGGAACGATTCCAGCACAACCCAACGATGCAGAACAACGCGCCTCGAACGCTTGACCTTCGATGAGAACAAAAATAGAATATAAAGCGAACAAAAGAAAAATATGCCATGCAACCTATATTTCGTCTCGTCGACACAGCCCCGCCGCCGACGCCGTTCCGGCCTGCGGCACGCCCGACCGGCGGCGATTGGCGCCTCCCTTCGCGCAAGAACGAACCGCGGGATCCCGAAGTGCTGGACCGCCTGCGTGCCGCCATTCGCCGGATCGAAGGAACCGGGCCGGTCTGGTCCGGCGAGGGCACGGCCGTCCTGCCGCTCGGCATCGGCGAGATCGACGCCCATCTTCCCGGCGGCGGGCTGCCCGCGGGCACGCTGCACGAGATCGCCGCTACCGACGCCGGCATGGCCGGAACCGCGAGCGCGTTCTCGGCCCATCTCGCGTCGCTTTCCGGCAACGGCCCGGTGCTGTGGTGCGAAGGCGCGCGCATCCTCGATGCCGGCGCGTTGCATCCGCCGGGGTTGAGGCGTTTCGGTCTCGAGCCCGAGCGGCTGGTCTTCGCCCGGACCGGAAACGATGCCGAGACGCTGTGGGCGATGGAAGACGGGCTCCGCTGCGGCACGCTCGCCGCGGTGGTCGGCACGCTCGCCGCGGTCTCCCTGACCGAAAGCCGGAGGCTCCTGCGCGCTGCCGGGGAAAGCGGGGTAACCGCGTTGATGCTGCGCTCCTCCGGCGGCGGGACCGCCCCCAACGCCGCGACGACCCGCTGGCGGGTCGGCGCGGCGCGATCCGGCGGCGAGGGTGCCGCTTTTCTGCCGCCCGTCTGGCGGATCGAGATGTTCCGCTGCCGCGGCGGGCTGCCCGGCACTTGGGATGTGGAATGGTGCGATGAAACGCGTGGTCTCGCTCTGGCTGCCGCGGTTTGCGACCGACAGGCTGAAACGGTCCGCCGGGCGGGCTGACGCTCCCGTTTCCCGGCGGGAGCCCCCGCTCGCGACCGTCGAGTCGCGCGAGGGAAGGCTGCTGCTGGTCGGCCTCAACCGCGGCGCCGCTTCCGCCGGGCTCTATTCCGGCCAGCCGCTCGGCGACGCGCGCGCCATCCTGCCGTCGCTCCGCTCCGTGCCCGCGGACCCGGCGGCCGAGATCCGCGAGCTCGAACGCCTGGCCCGACGGTGCGGACGCTACAGCCCCTGGACCGTGCCCGCCCCGGCCGCCGGCGGTACGCCCGACGGCACCGGCGCGATCTGGCTCGACATCACCGGCTGCGCGCATCTTTGCGGCGGCGAGGCGGCGCTCGCCGGAGACCTGATCGGGCGTCTCGGGGCGACGGGCTACGAGGCCCGCGCCGCGATCGCCGACACGCCGGGCGCCGCCTGGGCGGTCTGCCGGTTCGCGACCGACGATGCCGCGCGGCCGAGGATCGTCGCCCGGGGCGGCGCCCGCCGGGCGCTCGCGCCCTTGCCGGTGGCGGCGCTCAGGCTCGCATCCGAAACCGCCGCTTCGCTCGACTCCCTCGGTCTTCGCACCGTCGCCTCCCTGCTCGACCTGCCGCGCGGCGCGATCGCCGACCGCTTCGGAAGCGAGGTTGGAGCCCGGCTCGACGCCGCGCTCGGGCTCGTCAACGAGCCGATCGCCCCGGCCGCGCCCGCTACGCCCCGTTTCGCCCGCATCGACTTCGCCGAACCGATCGGCCGGGCCGAGGACATCGCGGCCGCGCTCGACCGCCTGCTCGGCAACCTCGTCCGCGACCTCGCCCTCGGCGGGCGCGGCGCCCGTCGGCTCGTGCTGTCGCTTTTCGAACCGGCCGGCGATCCTCATCGCTTCGCCGTCGGCACCGGCAAACCCTCCCGCGACGCCGGCCATCTCGCCGCGCTTTTCGCCGCGCCGATGGAATCGTTCGAAACCGTGTACGGGATCGAGGCGATGACGCTCACGGCACCCGTAACCGAACCGCTCGACCCCCGTCAGACCGCCTTCCACGAGGAGAAGACGGGCGGCGACACCGACGCGCTGATCGACCGGCTGGCCAACCGCCTGGGAGGCGGGCGCGTCGTCCGCTTCGCCCCGCGCGAGAGCCGCATCCCGGAGCGCGCGACGATCGCGACGCCGGTGCTCGACAGGCGCGTCGAATCGACGGCGGCCTGGCCCGCCCCTCCCCGTCCGATCCGTCTTCTGGCCCCGCCCGAGCCGATCGAGGTCGTGGCGCCCGTCCCCGACGATCCGCCCGTCATGTTCCGCTGGCGCCGCGTGCGCCGCCGGGTCGTCCGCGCCGAAGGTCCGGAGCGGATCGCGCCGGAATGGTGGCACAAGCCCGATGCCGACGATGAGTCCGGCCTGCGCGACTACTACCGGGTCGAGGACGAGAACGGGCGTCGTTACTGGCTCTACCGCGAGGGGCTCTACCGTCCCGACGTGCCGCCCGCGTGGTTCCTCCACGGGCTGTTCGCATGACCGTCGCCTATGCCGAGCTCCAGGCGACCACCAACTTCACCTTCCTGCGCGGCGCCTCGCACCCCGGGGAGCTAGTGCAGGCGGCGTCCGCCCTCGGCCTGCACGCGGTCGCGGTGACCGATCGCAACACGCTGGCCGGTGTCGTCCGCGCCCATGCCGCCGCGCGGGAGACCGGCACGAAGCTCGTCGTCGGCGCGAGGCTCGACCTCGCCGATGCGCCCGGCATGCTCTGCCTGCCCCGCGACCGCGCCGCCTACGGACGGCTCTCGCGGCTGCTGACGATCGGACGGCGCCGCGCTCCCAAAGGCGCGTGCGAGATCGGGCTTGCCGACCTGCTCGATCACGCCACGGGCCAGATCCTGATCGTGCTGCCGCCCGGGGACGGCGCCGCCCCCGACCCGGGCTTCGAGGAGAGCCTGGCCTCGCTGCGCCGCCGCATCGGCAGTTCGGTCCACCTCGCCGCGAGCCACCTCTATCGCGGCGACGACCGGGCCCGGATCGACCGGCTTGCCGGGATCGCCGCCCGTGCCGGAACGCCGCTGGTCGCGACCAACGACGTCCATGCGCACACGCCCGGCCGGCGCCGCCTCGCCGACGTGCTGACCTGCATCCGCGAGCGCTGCACGATCGACGAGGCCGGTTACCGCCTCGCCGCCAACGCCGAGCGCCATCTGAAGCCCGCTTCCGAGATGATGCGGCTTTTTCGCGATCATCCGGACACCGTCCGCCGCACCGTCGCCATCGCGGACGCCTGCGATTTCTCGCTCGACGAGCTGCGCTACGAATACCCGGACGACGAGGGGTCCCCCGGCGACACCCCGGACGGCACGTTGCGGCGCCTGACCTGGGAGGGCGCGGAAACCCGCTATCCGGACGGCGTCCCCGACGCGGTCGCCCGCCAGCTCGCCTACGAGCTCGACCTGATCGCCGAGCTCGACTACGCGGCTTATTTCCTGACCGTCCACGACATCGTCCGGTTCGCCCGGAGCCGCGGGATCCTCTGCCAGGGCCGGGGGTCGGCGGCCAACTCGGCGGTCTGCTACTGCCTCGGCATCACCGCGGTCGATCCGAACCGGCTGGATCTCCTGTTCGAGCGCTTCGTCAGCGCCGAGCGCAACGAGCCGCCCGATATCGACATCGACTTCGAGCACGAGCGCCGCGAGGAGGTAGTCCAGTACATCTACCGGAAATACGGCCGCGAGCGGGCGGGACTCGCCGCGACCGTGATCCACTACCGCGCACGGAGCGCGGTGCGCGAGGTGGGGAAGGCGCTCGGACTTTCGCTCGACACCCTGTCCGCACTCTCCAGCACGGTCTGGGGCTGGCGGTCGGGCCCGCTCAACGAGAACCACATCCGCGAAGTCGGTCTCGACCCGGCCGACGAGCGGTTGGCGCTCACCATCGAGCTCGCCGGCGAGCTCACCGGTTTCCCGCGCCACCTCTCCCAGCATGTCGGGGGGTTTGTCATCACTCGCGGCCCGCTGTCCGAGATCGTCCCGATAACCAACGCGGCGATGGAGGAGCGCACCGTCATCGAGTGGGACAAGGACGACCTCGACGCGCTCGGCATGCTCAAGATCGACGTGCTCGGGCTCGGCATGCTGACCTGCATCCGCAAGGGGCTCGACCTGCTGCGCGCCCGTTACGGGATCGATTACGGACTCGCCGACATCCCGGCCGAGGAGCCGGCGGTCTACGACATGCTGAGCGAGGCCGATTCGATCGGCGTCTTCCAGGTCGAGAGCCGGGCCCAGATGACGATGCTTCCGAGGCTTCGCCCGCGCTCGTTCTACGACCTGGTGATCGAGGTCGCGATCGTCCGCCCGGGTCCGATCCAGGGCGACATGGTCCACCCCTATCTGCGCCGCCGGAACGGCGAGGAGACGGTCGAATTCCCCTCCGAGGCGCTGCGCGGCGTGCTCGAAAAGACGCTCGGCGTGCCGCTGTTCCAGGAACAGGCGATGAAGATCGCGATCGTCGCCGCCGGGTTCACCCCGTCCGAGGCCGACCGACTGCGCCGTGCGATGGCGACCTTCCGCCATGTCGGCACCATCGGCAAGTTCCGGACCAAGCTGATCGAGGGCATGGTCCGGAACGGCTACGAGCGCGATTTCGCTGAGCGCTGCTACCGCCAGATCGAAGGGTTCGGCGATTACGGCTTTCCGGAATCGCACGCAGCGTCCTTCGCCCTGCTGGTCTACGTCTCGGCCTGGCTCAAATGCCGCTACCCCGAGGTCTTCGCCGCGGCCATCCTCAACAGCCAGCCGATGGGCTTCTACGCCCCCGCCCAGCTGGTCCGCGACGCCAGGGAGCACGGGGTTCCCGTCCGCCCGGTCGACGTCAACCATTCGGACTGGGACTGCACGCTCGAAGAGGCGGAAGGCGGCGCCCGGCCGCATGCGCTGCGCCTCGGTTTTCGCCAGATCAAGGGCCTGGCGAAGGCGAGCGCCGATGCGATCGTCGGTGCCCGCGACCGGCCGGTCCGCCGCCTTTTCGCCGATCCGGCCGAACTGCGGGACCGCAGCGGGCTCCCGGTCCCGGTGCTGGAAACCCTCGCCGGGGCCGATGCCTTCGGTTCGACCGGCCGCACGCGGCGCCAGGCGCTTTGGGCCGTCCGCGCGCTCGGCCCCGCGCCGCTCCCCCTTTTCGCCGGCGTCGGCGAACGCCGTCCCGAGCCCGCGGTCGCGCTTCCGGCGATGAGCCGGGGCGAGGAGGTCTCGCAGGACTACGCCGCGATCAGGATGTCGCTCAAGGACCACCCGCTGGCGCTGATGCGCGGCAGGCTGGCGGAGGAACGCGTCATTCCGGCGGGCCGCCTGGTCGAGCTCGACAACGGCGCGAATGTCACGGTCGCCGGCATCGCCCTGGTCCGCCAGCGCCCGGGCACCGCCTCGGGGGTAATCTTCATCACGCTGGAAGACGAGACCGGCATCGCCAACCTCGTGGTCTGGCCGAAGATTTTCGAGCGCTATCGCCGCGAGGTCATGGCGGCCCGCCTCCTCAGGGTGAGCGGCGAGCTGCAGCGCGAGGGGATCGTGATCCACGTCGTCGCCCGGCGCATGGAAGACCTCACCCCCCGCCTTCGGGCGCTCGCCGCCGGCCAGGATCCGCTGAAGCCGCCGCTCGCCCGCGCCGACGAGATTGCCCGGCCATCCGGCGAGGACCGGCGGCAATACCCGTCGCGCGATTTCCACTGACCGGGCGGCGTTCGCGGTGCCGAGGGCGAGATGCTGCCCTGCCGGCGGAATTGCGAAGGGGGCTCCGGTCGATCGAGGCGGGCTCGATCGACGATGCGGGCTTCGTCGAGCCGCAGATCGAGGTCTTCGTCTCCCGGGCGCTGCCGTTCACCCGGTACCCGGAAACGACGAAGAAATTCGAGCGGATGCCCCCGCCGCCGAAATAGCGGCTCGGCGCTACTGGAGAACCCCCTCCATCTCCTCCACGAAGGTCTCCGAATCGATGCCTTCCGCGGCGACGTCGTAAGCGAGCTCCACCAGCACGCCGTTCGGGTCGTGGAAGAAGATCTGGGCGATCGTGCCGCCGCCGACGAGGCGCTTATTGTATTTCGTCCCGGTGCGCCGGAGATGGTCGAGCATGCCGTCGAATCCCTCGGCGTCGAGGCCGATGTGATCCAGCCCGTCGCCCATCGATTCGGCATGCGTGCGACGCGGCTCGTCCTCCCGGCTGTAGGACAAATGCACGATCGCGATGTCGCCGGCATAGAGCCAGTAACCGTGCTCGTCGAAGGGCGGGCGAAAACCGACTTCGAGGCCGAGCTTCTCGACATAGAAGTCCTTGGTCTCCTCCATCTTCATGGTGCGGATGTTGATGTGATTGAGGCGGGCGACCTTCATAGGTGTCCTCCGTCCGTGTCCGCGCGGCCTTCTTGCGCAGGCAAATTCGCGCGCCTACGCTGCTCGCCGCATGATGGCGCAACCCGCCCCGGGGAGGCAAGACGATGAAGGAACCCGTCTGGAACCAGTTTCTTACCGAACGCGACAAGCAGGTCTTCGACGCGGCGGGCTATGGCGACCGCGCCGGGTTCGGGGAACGTCCCGTCATCGTCGTCATCGACGTCAACTACAACTTCACCGGCGACAGGCCGGAACCCATCCTCGATTCGATCAAGACCTGGCCGAACTCCTGCGGCGAGGACGCCTGGGAATCGATGCGCTACATCAAGCGGCTGATCGAGGCCGGGCGCAACAAGGGCATCCCGATCATCTACACCACTGCCTCGATGCGGACCGACGGCTGGGACCGCGGCTCCTGGGCGTGGAAGAACACCCGCACCGGCGAATGGCGTGCCGGCGACGATCCGCGCTCCAACCTCGACGGCAACCAGATCAACCCCGAAATCGCGCCGGGGCCGCAGGACATCGTCATCGAGAAGCTCAAGCCGAGCGCTTTCCACGGAACGCCGCTCTCCTCTTTCCTGACGAATTTCAAGGCGGACTCGATCCTCATGGTCGGGACGACCACCAGCGGCTGCGTCCGCGCCTCCGTCCTGGACGCGTTCAGCGAGAACTTCAGGACCACGCTCGTCGAGGAGGGCTGCTTCGACCGGTCGCAGGCGAGCCACGCGATCAACCTGTGCGACATGAACGCGAAATATGCCGACATCGTGTCGACGGACGAGGCGGTCGAGTACATCGAGGCGCTGCCGGACGGGCTGTTCGACCTTCCGCCCGGCGTTCCGATGTCCGAACAGGGGTGAGCGCGGGGGCTACAGCACCAGCACGCAGAGCGAGACCGCGACCAGACCCCACAGGCAGACCCGCCTGAACACGTCTTCGCTCGCCCGGCGGAACAATATCGAGCCGAGCCAGATCCCGACCGCGGCCGGGATCGTCAGGAAGGCCGCGAACAGGACCGTGTCGAGCCGGTAGGCACCCGCCGCGGTGAACATGACCAGCGCGGCGATTCCGGCGGTGGTTCCGAACATCACGAACTGCGCCCGGTTGGTCGCGGCGTCGCCGGAGCCGGCCAGCAAGTAGAGGAAAGCCGGCGGACCGCCGAGCGAGACCGAGCCGACCAGAACGCCCGACACCGATCCGGTGACGATGGAGAGGCCGATCCGGTGGCCTCCGCGATAGCGCCAGCCGCTGAGCAGCAGCAGCGAGAACCCGAGCGCCGCCGCCGCGATCGCACGGCGCATGAGATCCTCGTCGATGGTGAACAGCAGCCAGCCGCCCAACGGTACCGTGAAGATTGGAAACAGGAAGATCGGCCAGCCCTCGCGCCAGTTCACCGAGGGCAGCGTCTGCGGTATCAGCTGCAGATTGCCCACCATGTTGAGCAGCATGACGATCGGCACCGCCTCGCGCGGTCCGATCAGCAAGGCGAGCACCGGCGCGGTGAGGAAATTCGCACCGATCCCGCCGCCGAATCCCCGGACGATGCCGGACGCGGCGAAGGCCGCCGCCACCAGCGCGATTTCCCAGACATCGAGGCCGAAGTGAGCCATCACGCGAAGAAGGTGGAGACGCCGACGAGCAGCAGGATCGTCAGCGCGGCGAGACGGAATGTCCGTTCGCTCGCCAGATGGAAGAGCTTCGCGCCCGCCCAGGTGCCCGCGACGAGGGCGGGCGCGATCAATGCGGCGGTCACCAGGACCTCCCAGTTCATCAGCCCGCCGATCCAGAACATGATCAGGGAGGCCGCCTGGGTGAAGGCGAAATAGTAGATCAGGGTCGCCCGGGTCTGGGTGTGGCTGCCCGGCCCGGCCAGCAGATAGGCGATCACCGGCGGGCCGCCGATCGACGCGGCGCCGGACAGCACCCCGCCGAGGGCCCCCATCGACGCCGCGCCGAAGCGGGTCGGCGGGCGGCTGGAGCGCCATCCGCTCAGCAGGAACAGCGCGATCAGGGCGGTGATCGCCGAAATGGCGCGGCGCATCAGCTCGGGATCGAGATAGAGCAGCAGCAGCACCCCCGCGGGCACCCCGATGCAGCCCGGCACCGACAGCGCGAACTGGTCCGACCAGCGGACATGCGGCCAGGCGGGCGCGAAAAGCTGGACCGTGGTGGCGAAGATCGCGAGCAGGATCGCCGGGACCGCGACATGGGTGCCGACGATGATGCTGACGACAGGTGCCAGCACCAGCGCCGCGCCGAAGCCCGAAAAGCCGCGCAACACGCCCGCGACCGTCGCCGCCAGCAGGAGCGCGGCAGCCTGCGCCGCGTCGATATCGAGCCCCGGCATCCCTGTCGAATTCGGGTGCCGGGTGTCAGGTCAAGGCGGGTTCGAGGTCGAGGTCGATCTCGACCCCCCGCCCCGCCGCCCTGGCGAGCGCGTATGTCCGCCCCGCGAGTGCGAGTTCGGACGCGCCGGTGCCGTTGTTGTTCTTGTGATATGTGATCTGTTCGGGCGTTACCCGTCCCGGCGCCGTGCCCGCAGCGACATCGCCGAGGTCGAGGATGTCGTCCGCGCGTATCAGGCCGCGCTCTATCGGTTCGAACAGGTCGCCCTGCTGTTCCGACAGCACGGACTCCCGGAGATTGGCGACGATGACGTCAGCGCGTTCGGCCGTACGGTCGTCGATCTCGCGGCGCCGGCGCTTGAGGAACCCGCCTTCGACGAGCTGGATGTTGGAGCCGACGATGCCGGTAACGTGTTGACCCGGCTCCAGCCAGTCGCCGTCGAAGACCGGGACGTTCGTGTTGGTGGCGACGACGACCGCATCGACGCCCTCGACCGCCTCCCGCGGCGAGGAAACCGGCTCGATCTCGACGCCGAACCTGGCGCCGTATGTCTCGGCGAAGCGCCGCCGGTTGTCCGGATCGCGGCTGTAGAGCCTGACGCGCTCGATATTGCGCACCGTCAGGAGCGCGAGAAGCTGATTCGCCGCCTGCCCGGCCGACCCGAACAGCCCCGCGACGCGCGCGTCCTCGCGCACCAGGTGGCGGAAACCGACACCGCTCGCCGCCGCGGTCCGGAACGCCATCAGGCTGGTCGGTCCGAGCGTCTTCTCGTCGATCTCGCCGATCAGGATGGCGAGCAGTTCTCCGGTCTCCGAATCGCTCAGCACGTGCACCGGCGGGCCGCGGAAACTGTAGCGCTGATTGGTCTCGGTCTGGGCGACCAGCTCGGCCCGGGTCTGCGCGCCGATCACGCCGAGGCCGTGAACGCCGCCCGGAAAATTGCTCACCCGAACCCCGGCGGGGGAATGGACCCGGCGCCTCGGCGCGTTGATGACGGGAAACCCGGCCGCCTCCCGGTAACCCTGCTCGATGACGTCGATCGCGTCGGCCATCGAAACCAGGCCCTGGAGATCCGCCGGGCGCAGCAACAGGACGCTCATGACCGGTGCCTTCCGGCGGTGTACGCGGGCGCGGCGGAATGATCGGGAGCGGCCCGGCAGGAGTCAATCGGCGGCCCGGCCTGGAACAACCGGGGAGTCATTGCGGGGAAAGATGGAAAGGGAATCGGTCAGCCTGCCTTGGCTTTCGATTCCTTCTTCTCTTGGGGCTTTTCGAGGATGTCCTCGATCTTCGTCGTCAGCCGCTCGCCTTCCCCCGCGGAAAGCTCGTAGACCCAGCCTTTCGCCCGCTCGGTGATCTCCGCGGCCTTCTTGCGGATCTCTTCCGCCTTTTCGCCTTTCGCGCCCTCGGCGGTGGCGGAGAACCGTCCCCAGACGACGTCGTCCACCGTCGTCATTTCGATATGGACCCTAAGCCCGTCGAAGGTCTCATAATCGCTGACATTGGGCTCTTCCGGGAATTTCACGTCGGCCGCGGGCTTCACGTCCTCGAAGGTCAGCCGCCACAGCCCGCCGGCGAGGTTCTTGGCTTCCGCGGAGTCCTTGAGCTTGCGCCCCTCGGGAACGCCGTCCAGCTTGTATTCGCCGCTGTCGGGCTTTTCCTGGGTGACGACGATCTCGGCCCCGTCGGGCTGGCGGATGGCGGCGCGCCGGACTTTCTCCGCCGCGATGTCGACGATGTCGCGGACCATCCAGTCGTTCCGCGTCTTGCCGAGCGAGACCTCGCCCGCGGCGAGCCAGGACTGCTCCTCTTTGCCGCGCCGGAGATAGGTGCCGCCGCCGCCTTCGCCGAACAGGTTGGGGTTGAGCCGCCCGACCAGGCCCGAGGCCATCGACTTGCCGTCGGCGTCCTTGATCTCGAAGCGCACCGACTGGGCTTCCTCGATATCGGGCTCTTCGACTTCGAGCCTCTTGTAGCGCGACGGATCGCTGGTCTTCGCCTCCAGGAGCTTGAGTTCGGACAGGCCGACCAGCGCGGTCTTCACCTTGTCGAAGTGGACCGGGTACTTGGCCCTGTCCTTCATGCCCCAGCCGGTGTCGGTCCTGACGACGGTAAAGGTCGCTTCGTTCGACTGGATGACCAGCTCGGCGGCATCGTTGACGCGTTCGGTCAGGACCTCGAACGCGCTCTCGTCGCCCTTGGTCAGGGTGGTATGCGCAGGCTGGTTTACCACGACGAGAATCGCGGCGATGACCGCCAGCACGGTCAGGCCGGCAAGAGCCAGGAATGAGCGAGGCTTCATCTCGGGATCTCCACGCGGCGGACCATCGTCAGCCGACCGAACCGGCGTAGCGCCGGCGGGTTCTTCGGTTGCGGGCGATCAGGAGCCCGATCGCGAACAGGGCGACCGCCGCCGGCATGGCCGCGATATTGACGATCTTCACCCATCCATCGAGCGCGTCGATGTCCTCGCGCAGCGCGCGCCGCACGTCCCGAAGCTGGCCCCTGACCTTGATGATCTGGCGTCTGAAGTCCTCGACCGCCTGCTTCTGCTTGGCCGACAGAATGACCGTCGCACCCTCGTCTTCCTTGGTGGTCAGGTCCTTGAGCTTGCCCTCGACCTCCTTGAGTTCCTCGAGCAGCGCTCGCTCGCGGTCGCGAAATTGCAGCTCCGCCGCCCTCTGGATCTCGATCACGCGGTCGAACGGCCGGTCGGAAAAGCCGCGGCTGCGAAGTCCGATCAGCTCGCTCGAACCGGAGAGATTGTCGAGCGCGTTGATCACGAAATCGGCGTTGTTGGCGGTCGGAACCACGAGGCGCTGGCCGAAGAAGTCCTGGATCTGCAGCCAGAAGGAGTCCGCGAGGATATCGCTGTCGGCGACGACGATCAGGTTGACGATTTCCTTCGATTCCTCGAGATGGGGCTTGCCGGCGGACCCGTTCTCTTTCTCTTCGGCCGCCTCGTCCTTCTTGTCCTTGTCTTCCGGCGGGCCGTCCGGGAACGCGCTCTTGAGCTTGCCGCTCACCCGCGCGGCCAGCGTCAGGGGCCCGCCCTCGGCCTTGAACGACTTGAGGATTTCGGCGGGGTTGGGCTGGAAGCGGAATTTCTGCGCCTCCATCGGCGCCGACGCCTCGGTCGAGACGATCAGCGGATCGAAATCGATGTCCGCGTCTTTCGCCTTGGCGACGAACCCGGCCGTGGCGATGTTGATCGCCCGGAGCTCGCCGGTAATGACGTCATCGGATTTGAGCCGGTCCGCCGGGAAGGACAGCCAAGCCACGTAGTTGGTGATGACCGGCTTGCCCTGCGCGTCCACCGCGGCCTGTACCCGCTGGGCGAGACCGAGATCGGCCAGGACCTTGTCCCGCGTGTATTCGACGCCCCACGCCTTGAACAGCTTTTCGAGGTCCGACCCGTGATCCGGCGGCAACCGCATCGCCGCGTTGGAGCGCGAGCCCTCTTCCGCATAGGGATCGACGAACACCATGGTCTTGCCGCCCGCCATGACGAACTGGTCGATGGCGTAAAGCGTCTTGTCGGACAGGCCGAACGGGTGGACGATCATCAGCACGTCGATGTCGTCGGTGATCTCGGGTTCGAGCCCCAGGCTCTTGACCTCGAAGAACTGCTTGATCTGCTCGACGACCGTCCACGGCTTGTACTGGTTCGCCGGGTCGGCGTCGATCGGAATGCCGCTGACCAGCCCGATGACCTTCTTCTTCGGGTTGGCCAAATTGTGCACCAGCCGGGTGAGGTCGTATTCGAGGAACGGCTCGCGCTGGGGCTGCAGGAAGCCGATCACGTCCTGGTCGTCGGTGGTGTTGGTGCCGGCAAGCCCGAAATAGCCGAGCTCGCCCGCATCGTTGAGCGGCACGCCCTGGAGGCCGAACCCGACCGCGCGGTCCTCCTCGTTGGAGAAAGGCTTGGGGTCGATGATTTCCAGACGAATCTTGCCTCCGGCCGCATCGACATAGCTTTGCAGCAATTCGAGCACCCGCTGCGAATAGGTGCCGAGGCCGGGGCTCAGATCGAGCAGACTTCGCGACACGAAGAAGCGCAGCGTCACCGGCTCCTTCAGGTCGGCGAGGACCTTCTCGGTGCCTTCGGAGACCGAATAGAGGCTGTTCTGCGTCAGGTCGGCCTGGAGGTTCCGGAACGCGCCGTTGGAGAAGATGTTGACGGCGAGAAACAGGACGACTGCGAGGACCAGCCCCGCGACGCCGAGCTTGCGCGGATCCCACGCGCCCACGGTCAGTCTCCCCTCTTGAGATCGATCACGAGCCGGTTCGCGAACAGGAAGATCACCATCGCGGATACCAGATAGATGACGTCGCGAATGTCGACGACGCCCCGGATGATGCCCTCGAAGTGGGTGAGGAAGCTGAGCGAGGCGATCAGGTCGACCGCGAACTCGGGCGCCCATCCCTTGAAGGCGGCGAGCACCAGCTCGAGCCCGCTCATCATGAAGACGAAACAGACCGCCGCGGCGATCACGAAGGCGATCACCTGGTTGCGGGTGAGCGCCGAGACGAAGCATCCGATCGAGAGGAACGCGCCGGCCATCAGGAAGCTCGCGATGTAGCCCGCCACGATCACCCCGTTGTCGGGCCCGCCGAGATAATTCACGGTGATCCAGATCGGGAAGGTGAGCGCCAGCGCGATAGCCGCGAAGATCCAGGACGCCAGGAACTTGCCCAGCACCGCATGGGTGGTGGAGACCGGCAGCGTCATAAGGAGCTCTATCGTGCCGGTCTTCCTCTCCTCGGCCCAGAGCCGCATCCCGACCGCCGGAATGAGGAACAGATAGAGCCAGGGATGGAACGAGAAAAAGACCTGGAGGTCCGCCTGGCCGCGGTCGAAGAAAGCGCCGAAATAGAACGTCACCGCGCCGGTCAGCGCGAGGAAGATGACAATGAACACATACGCCAGCGGCGTCGTGAAATAGGCGATCAACTCGCGCTTGCAGATTGCAGCCGTGGCCCGCATAGCGCCTCCCCCGCGCCCTATTCGCCGACGGTGAGCGCGCGGAACACCTCGTCGAGGCGTCCGCGTTCCGCCGATATTTCCTCGACGCCGAGGCCGCCCGCGCGCAGCGTTTCGCTGACGATCGGCAGTATCACGGCGCCGTTGGCGGGCACCGCGACGAGATGGGCGGTGGCCTCTCCCCGTGAGGCGGTCTCGACCCGGTCGACGGCCTCGATACCCGCCAGCGCGGCGGTGACCGCCTCGATCTGCGCGACGGCGGTCCGCACGTTGACCGCGTTGCGATAGCGCGACCGGGCGAGCAGCGCCTCGGGCGTCCCGTCGGTGACGATCCTGCCGCGCGAAATGATGGTCGCGCGCGTGCACACCGCCTCGACCTCCTCGAGGAGATGCGTCGAGATGACGATGGCCTTGTCCTCGGCCATCTTCGAGATCAGCCCGCGCACCTCGTGCTTCTGGTTGGGGTCGAGCCCGTCGGTCGGCTCGTCGAGGATCAGCACCTCGGGATCGTGGATGATCGCCTGGGCGAGGCCGACGCGGCGCTTGTAGCCCTTGGACAGCGTTCCGATCGGCTGGTGCATGACCTCGCCGATATTGATCAGTCCCGCCGCGCGCTCGATCGCGCCCGCCCGGTCGGCGCCGGCGATGCCGCGCACCTCGCCGACGAAGCTGAGGAAGGAGAGCGGCGTCATGTCCTCGTAAAGCGGCGCGCCCTCGGGCAGGTAGCCCACGCGGCGCTTGACCTCGATCGGATCGCGCGTGACGTCGAAGCCGCAGACCTCCGCCGTCCCGGATGTCGGCGTCAGGAAGCCGGTCACCATCTTCATCGTGGTCGATTTCCCGGCGCCGTTGGGGCCGAGAAAGCCGAGGACCTCGCCGCGGTCGACGGCGAGGCTGATATTGTCCACGGCGGTCAGCGCGCCGAAGCGCTTTGTGAGATCGCGGATCCGGAGCATTTCGCTCATAGTGCGAACGCCTCGACGCGGTACGGTTGCCGTCGCGATTCAGGGGCGGAGCGGGGCTTCACCTTGGGCCTTCCTGGCTGGGTTCGGCTGGAGCAGCGAGAAACTTGTGCGTTGGCTCCGCTTTGTCAAGAAGGGAGCCGGACGGCATCGCCGCCCGACCCCTCTGTCGACCGGTAAGCCGGTCTAGGCGGCCTTCATAGCCTCGATCACAGTCGGCCCGCCGGCCTTGACCTCGATCCGGCGCGGCTTGAGCGCCTCCGGCACCTCGCGCACGAGGTCGATGGCCAAGAGACCGTTATCGAGCCCGGCGCCCCGCACCTCGACATGCTCGGCGAGCTGGAACCGCCGCTCGAAGGCGCGCTCGGCGATCCCGCGATGGAGATAGCCGGCCTTCTGTTCGCCTTCCGGCTTCGCGCCCTTCACGATGAGCAGCCCGTCGCGCATCTCGACGCTGAGGTCGTCGAGGCCGAACCCGGCCACGGCCAGCGTGACGCGGTAGGCGTCGTCGGCGACCTTCTCGATGTTGTAGGGCGGGTAAGAGCCCACCGAAACGTCGCTGCGCAGCGCCGTGTCGATCAACGACGGCAGCCGGTCGAAACCGATGGCGGAGCGGAACAGAGGGGAGAAATCGAATTCGCGCATGTTGGAATCCTCCTTGGCTGAGCGATTCGTGTGTGTGGCCACCCGATGGGGTCGGCCGGTTTCATCGAACCCGTCAGGCGTTCGACAAACATCCATGTGGGGATCGGGGGAACAGGGTTCAAGACCCGATGGAAAGCGCCTCCGCAACCAGATCGGCGAGCGCGAGCGAGGAGGTCAGCCCGGGCGATTCGATGCCGTAGAGATTGACCAGCCCGTCGATGCCGTGCGTGGCCGGACCTTGCACCATGAAGTCCGCGGCGGGTTCGCCGGGCGCCTGCAGCTTGGGCCGAATGCCGGAATATCCGGCCTGGATCGCTCCGTCGGGCAAACCCGGCCAGTAACGCCGGATCGCCTCGTAGAACGCGTCCGCGCGGGAAGGGTCGACGTCGTAGTCGATGGACTCGACCCATTCGACGTCGGGTCCGAAGCGCACCTGTCCCGCCAGATCGACGGTGACGTGGACGCCCAGCCCCGCCTTCTCGGGCACCGGATAGACCGGCCGGGCGAACGGCGATTTGCCGACAAGCGTGTAGTAGTTGCCCTTGCAGAGATAGTCCCGGGGCACGGTCTTCGGATCGAGCCCTTCGACGGTCCGCGCGACCGCCGGCGCCCAGATGCCGGCCGCGTTGACAAGACGGTGGGCTTTCAACCCCATCGGGGTCTCGCCGCCGACCTCGACCACGATGCCGTCCTCCTCCACCCGGCCTCCCGTGACCGGCGCGTGGTAGGCGATCATCGCGCCGTGCTCCTCGGCCTCGCCCTGGAACGACAGCATGAGGCCGTGCGAGTCGACGATCCCGGTCGAAGGGGAATGCAACGCCGCGACGCAATGGACCTCCGGCTCCATTTCGGCGACCTCGCCGGGCGTCAGCCAGGAGAGATCGCCCACGCCGTTCGCCGCCGCCCGCTCCTTCAGCGCGGCCAGCTCGTCGACTTGCGAATCGTCGGTGGCGACGATGATCTTGCCGCAGCGCCGGTGCGCGATGCCGCGCGCCTGGCAGTAGTCGTAGAGCGCATGCTTGCCGGCGACGCAGGTCCGCGCTTTCAGGCTGCCCGCCGGATAGTAGATGCCCGCATGGACGATCTCGCTGTTTCGCGAGCTCGTCTCGGTTCCGATCGCCTCCGCGCGTTCGAGAATAACGACCTCGACACCCGCGCGGGCGAGGCGGCGGGCGACGGCAAGCCCGATGACGCCCGCCCCGATCACGATGCACTCGACGCGTTCGATCACGACCGCAGCGCCGCCTCGAAGCCGCGCCCGATGACGATCATGCGGGATATGGGCGTGAGGAACAGGTCGATCGTCACGTCGAGCGCATGCCTCGTTGCCTCCGACGGACGCCCCGACGCGGGAATCGCGAGCGGGATCCGCGCGGCTCCGTCGGCCGCCCTTCGGCGAAGCATGTCCGCGTCGATTTTCAGCGCACCGGACCCGGCCAGACCGTCGACCCGTTCGTGGAGTGCGGCGATCGTTGCGGGCCAGTTCGCCAGATGGCGGAGCGCGGTCGGCATCAGCGCGCCGTCGCCGTCGTTGATCGTGCGGGCGAGCGCGGCCATGCGGGCCGCCGTCTCCCCGTCGATGTCCCGGGCGAGACGGGGCAGTGCGGGCAACGGATCGTGGGCCGGAGGAACCTCGTCGAAAGCGGCGTCCGTCGTCTCGCCCGCCAGCACGCGCCGCAACGCGGAGAGCGCCACGAGGTTGATCGGGTTGGCGCGGTTGTAGAACGCCATCACGGAGGCCGCGGCCTCGAGCGTCGCGCGGTCGAGGCTTCCGTCCTCGGCCAGGCGGGGCATAGCGGGCGGCGGCAGGGAAGAGACGATTTCCGCCCCGAGGACGCGAAAGGCACCGGCGTAAAAGGATTCCTCCAACGCGTCGTAGGCCCATTCGAGCACGCCCGGCCGGCTCGCCATGTGGCGCCAGACGAGGTTCGTGGAGGGCAGCCCCGTGGCATCGAGGATCGCGCGGTAAATCTCCGCAATGCGGCCGGTCGCCTCGGATTCGGGAATTTCGGGCAGGCTCACGTCCGCGGCTCTTGCGGACGCGAGGTTTGATCTGCGCGCGCCGATGCGCGATCCTTCGCCCGGCACAGGGGGAGGCGCGCATGGCCGAAATTCGTCTCGGCGTGGCGATGAACGGCGTCAGCGGCCGGATGGGCACCAACCAGCATCTCATCCGGTCGATCGCGAAAATTTGCGAGGAAGGCGGCGTCGCGCTGAGCGACGGGCGGCGGGTCGCCCCCGACCCGCTTTTCGTCGGACGCAGCGAAGACAAGCTCGCCGCGCTCGGCGCCGCCCACGGTTTCGACAAGTGGACGACCGATCTCGACGCGGCCATCCGGGACCCCGATTATCCGCTGTTCTTCGATACCGCGAGCACCGTCCATCGCGCCGAGATCCTGCGCAAAGCCATCGACGCGGGCAAGCATATCTACTGCGAGAAGCCGTCGGCCGCGACGCTGGAGGACGCGCTCGACCTGTACCGCCGCGCCGAGAAGGCGGGCGTCCGCCACGGCGTCGTCCAGGACAAGATCTTCCTCCCCGGCCTGCTCAAGATGAAGCGGCTGATCGACGACGGCGTGCTCGGCCGGCTGCTCTCGGTCAAGATCGATTTCGGCTACTGGGTGTTCGAGGGCGACTGGCGGCGGGCGCAGCGGCCGTCCTGGAACTACCGCAAGGCCGATGCCGGCGGGATCATCCTCGACATGATGCCGCACTGGCGCTACGTGCTCGACAACGTGTTCGGCAAGGTGCGGAGCGTCGTCTGCCGCGGCGCGATCAACTTCGACCGGCGCTGGGACGAGAACGACGAGCCATATCACGCCGATGCCGACGACGGGTCCTGCGCGATGATCGAGCTCGACAACGGCGCCGTCGCGCAGATCTTCGCCTCATGGTGCACGCGCGTACGCAAGGACGACCTCGTGACCTTCCACGCCGACGGCGTCCTCGGGGCCGCGGTGTCGGGGCTCACACGCTGCTTCGTGCAGGACCGGGAGGCCACCCCTTCCCCGGTGTGGAACCCGGACGAGCCGCAGACCATCGACTTTTTCGGCACCTGGGAGGAATACGGGTCCGACCTTTCCTTCGACAACGGCTTCAAGACCGAATGGGAGATGTTCATCCGCTCGCTATACGACGACGGGCCGTTCACCTGGAACCTCCTGGAGGGCGCAAAGGGCGTCCAGCTCGCCGAGCGCGCGATGCAGAGCTGGGAGGAGCGGCGCTGGATCGACGTCGAGCCCCTGGAGACCGGCCGATGACGAGCGTCGACCTGCCGACCGCCGACGGCAAGATCGTGCCCTTCGAGATGAGCGCGCCGCGCGCCGCGGCCGAACGACCGAAGCGCCCGTTCAACCGGATCGCCTTCGCCGCCGCCCATGTCGTCGCCGACCCGCTCGCCGACAACGATCCGTGGATCGATTCCGCGATCGACTGGGAGGCGACGCTCGCCTTCAGGCGCCACCTGTGGGCGCTCGGCCTCGGCGTCGCGGAGGCGATGGACACCGCCCAGCGCGGCATGGGGCTCGACTGGGAGACTTCGCTCGAACTCATCCGCCGCAGCGTCGCGGAGGCGCGGGCGACCCCGGGCGCGGTGCTCGCCTCGGGCGCGGGGACCGATCACCTCGCGCCGGACCCCGACACCGCCATCGAGGAGGTTATCGCCGCCTACGAGGAGCAGTGCGCTGCGGTCGAGGATGCCGGCGGCCGGATAATCCTGATGGCTTCGCGCGCCCTGGCCGCGGCGGCGCGGGGGCCGGAGGACTATGCCAGGGTCTACGAGCGGATCCTGTCCCAGGTGGCGGAGCCGGTGATCGTCCACTGGCTGGGCGAGATGTTCGATCCCGCCCTTGCCGGCTACTGGGGGCACGACGACCACTGGGAGGCGATGGAGGTCTGCCTTTCGGCGATCGAGGCCAACGCGGTGAAGGTCGACGGGATCAAGATCTCGCTGCTCGACAAGGACAAGGAAATCGCGCTGCGACGCCGCCTGCCGGACGGCGTGCGGATGTATACCGGCGACGACTTCAACTATCCGGAGCTCATCGAGGGCGACGAGGAGGGCTACTCGGACGCGCTGCTCGGCATTTTCGACGCCATCGCGCCGGCGGCGTCGGCGGCTCTCGGCGCGCTGTCCGGCAACAGGACGGAGGATTTCCGCACCATCCTCGCGCCGACCGTGCAACTGTCCCGGCACATCTTCCGGGCGCCGACGCGGTTCTACAAGACAGGCGTCGTGTTCATGGCCTATCTCGGCGGGCTGCAGGACCATTTCGTCATGGTCGGCGGGCAGCAGAGCGCGCGGTCCATCGTCCACCTCGCCGAGATCTTCCGCCTCGCGGACCGGGCGGGTCTCCTGCCCGATACGGAGCTCGCGGCGGGCCGGATGCGGGATACGATGCGGATGCACGGGATCGCCGCCTGATGCCGGCGCTCGAGAAGCTCGCAATCAACCAGGCGACCACGCGCGACCAATGGACGTTGCGCGAGGCGATCGAGGGCTACGCGCGCCATGGCGTGCGCGGCATTTGCGTCTGGCGGGACAAGCTCGCGGAATGCGGCGTGGGCGAGGCCGCGAAGCTGCTCGGCGACCACGGCATGACCGTGACCGGGCTCTGCCGCGGCGGCATGTTCGGCGGCGCCGACGCGTCGACCTGGCGGGCAACGATCGACGACAACCTCAGGGCCATAGAGGAGGCCGCGGCGATCGGGGCGCGCGCGCTGATAATGCTCGCGGGCGGCCTGCCCGAGGGCTCGAAGGACCTCCCCGGCGCCCGCGCGCGGGTCGCCGAGGGGATCGCCGGGATCCTGCCGGCCGCGCGCGCCGCCGGGGTGCCGCTCGCCATCGAGCCGCTGCACCCGATGACCTGTTCCTCGCGCGGCTGCGTGACCACGCTCGGGCTGGCCAACGATCTTTGCGATTCGCTCGGCGAGGGCGTCGGCGTCGCGGTGGACGTCTACCATGTCTGGTGGGACCCGGCGCTCGACGAGGAGATCGCGCGGGCGGGCGACCGCATCCTCGCCTTCCACGTCAACGACTGGCTGGCGGATACCCGGGACCTGGTGTTCGACCGGGGCATGATGGGCGACGGGGTGGTCGACATCCCGCGAATCCGCGGGCTGGTCGAGCGGGCGGGCTATGACGGCATGAACGAGGTCGAGATATTCTCCGCCGGGAACTGGTGGAAGCGCGATCCCGACGAGGTCGTCGCGGTCTGTATCGAACGCCACGAAACCGCGGTCTGACGCGCAAGGCCGCAACGGGAAGGAGAACACATGGCGACCGTCGAACCGGCAACCGGCTCCAACCGGGACGCGCGCCTCGACGCGCTTTACGAGAGGCTGGACGCGCACGACATGGCGCCCTACTGGGCGGTCCGGACCGATACCGAGAACGACGAGGACGCGCAGATCCTGAAGGCCGGGAAGGCGCGGGCTTACGTCTGGAAATACAAGGACATAGAGCCGATTCTTTACGAAGCGTCGGAGCTGGTCACGATGGACGATTCGGAGCGCCGGTCGGTGGTGCTGGTCAATCCCGGCCTCGCCCCGGTCCGCGCGACGGTGACGACGCTCTATACCGCCTACCGGCTCAACGACCCGCGCGAGATCATGCCGCCGCACCGGCATTCGATCAACGCGGTCAGGATCGGGCTCACCGGCGCCAGCAACTTCACCGGCGTCGAGGGCGAGGACATCGTCTTCGGGCCGGGCGACCTGGTCCTGACCCCGGCGGACGCGTGGCACAACCACGGCAACCATGGCGACGATTTCGCCGTCAATGTCAGCGTGCTCGACCTGCCGCTGAGCGAGGTCCTGAACGCGGCGAGCTTCGAGCACCGCTACAAGGAGGGCGGCATCGCCAGGAGCGAGCAGACGGCCCGCTTCTCCGACGACCACTCGTCGCGGGTCTACGGCAAGGGCGGGCTGTTGCCGCGCTTCGTCGATCACGGGCGCGGCGCCGGGCGTTCGTCGCCGATGTATGTCTATCGCTGGGACGCGACGCGGGAACTCCTGGAGAATTTCCGCGACCACGAGGGCAGCCCGTACGACGCGATCGCGGTGGAGTACACCGATCCGACGACCGGCCGCGCGCCCTACCCCACCATGACCTTCTTCGGCCAGCTGCTCCGGCCCGGCGAGCGCACCCGCCCGCAGCGCCAGAACGCGAGCCTCGTCTGCTTCCCCTTCGAGGGTAGCGGCCACACGATCGTCGACGGCGAAAGGCTCGACTGGCGGCAGTTCGACGCCGTCGCCGTGCCCGGCAATTCATGGTTCGAGCACGTCAACGGCTCGGACAGCGAGGACGCGATCCTGTTCGTGGTCAGCGACGAGCCGACGCTGTCGACGCTCGGCTTCCTCCGCCGCTTCGGCAAGACCGATAGCGGAGAGGTCGTGCGCCTCGTCTAGACTCGATTGAAAGCGGGTCCGGCGCGGGTATCATGGCGACGCCCCCGGGAAACGCCGCACTACGAGGTGACCCATGATCAAGCTCGTCGACATCCGGTATGTCCGGCTCGGCACGCGCGATGTCGATTTCGCGGTCAGGTTCGCGACCGAGACCCTCGGCCTGGAGCTGGTCCGGCGGGAGAACGGATCGGCCTATGTGCGGGGCGACGACCGGGATCACAATCTCTGCTATTTCGAGGGCGCGCCGGACGACCACACGCTTGGCTTCGAGGTCGAGACCGGGGATATGCTCGCCCGCGCCGCCGCCGAGCTGGAGGCGGCGGGCGTCGAAGTGAAACGGGGCACGCCGGAAGACGCGGCGCGCCGCCGGGTGACGGACTTCCTCAATTTCAGCGATCCGACCGGGAACAGCATCGATCTCGTGCTCCGGCCGTACCACAGCGGCAAGCGCTATTTCCCGAGCCGCGACGCGGGCATCCAGGAATTCTCCCATGTCGGGCTCAAGACCACCGACGCGCCGCGCGACGAGGCGTTCTGGACGGCACATTTCAACATCCGCGCCAACGACTGGATCGGCGACGCGGCGCTGATGTCCTTCGACAAGGTGCATCACCGCCTCGCCCTGTTCCCGGCCAGCGAGCCCGGGGTGCAGCACATCAACTTCCAGGTCGAGAGCGTCGACGACATCATGCGCTCGCATTACTTCCTGACCGAGCGGCAGGTGCGGATCGTCTTCGGTCCCGGCCGTCACCCGACCTCGGGCGCCCGCTTCCTCTATTTCGAGGGGCCGGACGAGATGGTCTACGAATATTCCCACGGGGTGCGGCTGATCGACGACCCGGATTACCGGCCGCGGCAATTCCCCTTCGACGACTCTTCGCTCTGCATGTGGGGCTCGAAGCCGGACATCGTGGAGTTCAAGAGCTGATAGCGGGCGGCTCGGGGGCGTTTCTTGGCTGAAACCGAATTCGGCGCGGTCGGGGAGCCGATCGAAGCGACAGAGGTTCGCGTCCGCAAGGCGGCGCGGGCGCTCGCGCGGAACGATCTCGGCCACGCCTACGGCCATGTCAGCGCGCGGCTCGACGACGAGCGATTCCTGGTCTGCGCGCCGAGGCCAATGGGGCTGATCCGACCCGGCGAGCCGGGGACCGTGGTGCCCGTCGAGGGCGCGTTGCCGGACGGCGTCCTCGGCGAGGTTCGCTGCCACCAGCAGATCTACCGCCGCCGGCCGGACGTCAACGGCATCTGCCGGACCTTCCTGCGCGAGACCATGACGCTCTCGACCTTCCGGCGGGTGCCGCGCGCGCGGCACGGGTTCGGGACCTACTTCGCGCCCGGACCGGCGCTGTGGGACGATCCGGCGCTGCTGCGCTCGGACGAGGCGGCGGCGCGGCTCGCCGAGTGCCTGGGCGAATCGCGCGCGGTGGTCATGCGCGGCAACGGCGTTATCCTGACCGGCGCGACCGTCGAGGAAAGCATCGTGATGGCCTTCTATCTTGAGGAGGCCGCGCGTACCGAACTCGCGGTAATGGCCGCGGGCGGCGAAGCCGAATCGGTCGAGATACCGCTCGACGAGGCGAAGGCCCGGGCAACCAGCACGGGCCGGATTTTCGAGAGGATGTGGGATTACCTGACCGACGGGGATCCCGAAAACTAGCCGGCCGCGATGGCGTCCGGCGCAACACCGGGGAGACGGATATGCGTCTGGTGAGTTTCAAGAAGGGTCGCGGCAGCGCCATCGGCGTCCGTACCGACGACGGCATCGTGGATCTTTCGGTTGCCGACGAGAGCCTGCCGCAAGACATGATCGGGCTGCTGGCCGGCGGCGACCGGGCGCTCGCAAGGGCGGCGCGGGCGGCCCGCAGGGCGCCGGAGGGCTCGGTGGTCAAGCGGCGAGTCAACTACCTGCCGCCGGTGCCGAACCCGGGCAAGGTGATCTGCGTCGGGTTGAACTACAGCGACCACGCGGCCGAGGCCGGCATGAAGCCGCCGGACTATCCGGTGCTGTTCCTGCGCACCCCGGCTTCGCTGGTCGGCCACGGCCAGCCCATCCTGCGGCCGAAGGCGTCGAAGCATCACGACTACGAGGCCGAGCTCGTCGCCGTCATCGGCAAGCCGGGCCGCCGCATCGCCAAGGCGCGCGCGCTCGATCACGTCGCCGGCTATTCGATCGCCAACGAGGGATCGATCCGCGACTATCAGCTGAAGACCTCGCAGTGGATGATCGGCAAGAGCTTCGACGCTTCCGGCTCGTTCGGCCCGGAGATCGTCACCCCCGACGAGCTCCCCAACAAGGGTGCGAAGGGGCTGAAGATCGAGGCGCGGCTGAACGGCGAGACACTGCAATCCTCGACCACCTCGTCGATGATTTTCGACGTGGCGACGCTGGTCAACGAATGCAGCAAGATCTTCACGCTGGAGACCGGCGACATCATCGTCACCGGCACGCCGGCGGGCGTCGGCTTCGTGCGCAAGCCGCCCATCTTCATGACGCCGGGAGACACCTGCGAGATCGAGATCGAGGGGATCGGCGTGCTGTCGAATCCGATCGCGCCGGAGAAATAGAGACCGGGCCGGGCGGGGCCGGGCGCGGCCCCGCTACGGACTCTTCTTCACGGTTTCCAGGACGAACCCTTTCGGGCAGTAGGCGTCGCCGCTGGCGCGCCAGAGAATTTCGGTCGTCTTCGTCTTCTCGAAGATCGTGCCCGACTCGGCCGAACAGGTGCACGCCGTCGTCTGACAGGCAAGCGCGAGGTCGGGAACCCGCTCGACCCTGGGCCGCTCGCCGCCTCCGCACGCCGCGAGCGACAGCGCGAGCCCGGCCGCCATCGAAGCAACGATCGCACGGTGCAACGCCATCGCGATATTCGTCTCCGGTCAGACAGGAGCGTGCAGAATTAAGGGCGCCCCGGCCCCGCGTCAACGCGGCCGCATGCCGAGCCCGTGCCGCTTGTTGACGAATCGGAGATCGAACGCCGACAGGTGGTCCATGTCGGCCGGGTAGACGCCGGCGCGCACCATCGCGTCGAAGAACGCGGTGAGCCTTTCCTCCGTCATGGCGCCGATGCCGAGCGTCAGCGCATCGCCCGAATCGACGATGCCGTATTCCTTCATCTTGGCGATCCCGTGGGCGATCAGCGCGTCGGGCATCTCCGGGTTCGTTTTCCCGATGAGGCGGTTGCCGGGCCCGGGGTCGCCGTAGAGGTAGCTGTACCAGCCCTCGATCGACGCGTTCAGGAAACGTTGCACGACTGAGGGCTTGCGCGCCGCGAGCTCCCTGGAGACGGTCACCAGGGTGGAATAGGCGGGCCAGCCCGTATCGGCGATCAGGAACACCCTGGCCTTCACGCCTTCCCGCAGCGCCATGAAGGGCTCGGAGGTGACATAGCCCTGCTGGATCGCGTCCTCGTTTACCAGGAAGGGCGCGAGATTGAACGTGTAGCGCCGGATCTGGCTCTCGTCGAACCCGAAACGGAGCTCGAAAAAGCGCCACCAGGTGTCGCGGGCATCGGCCGAGATCATGATCGGACGGCCCTTCATCCCCGGGATCGAGCGGATCGCGGAACCGGGATGGGTCAAGAGAACCTGCGGGTCCTTCTGGAAGAACGCCGCGACGGTGACCATCGGAATGTCGTTCTTGAGGAAGTTGAGACCCTCGGCGTTGTTGCTGATCATCGCCGCGTCGAGCACCCCCGCCGCGAGCAGCTGGTTGTGGTTCACCTGCGGCCCGCCCTCGCGGATCGTCACGTCGAGCCCGTACCTGGCGTAACGGCCCTCCGCCAGCGCCTGGTAGAAGCCGCCGTGCTCGGCCTGGGCCTTCCAGTTGGTGCCGAAGACGAATTTTTCCGCCGCCTGAGCGGGAAGCGCGACGAAGATGGCGGCGACAAGCGCGATCGCTCGTTTCATGGGGGGACTCAGAGACGGGGATCGACGGACGGCAGGCCGAATCGGATCCGCCCGGCATTCGTCGCCTGCATGTCCCAGGCCTGGGTGATCTGCTGGCCCACCGCGTGCACGTCCCGCCATGCCCGCATGAACGGGTTCGCCGCATCGAGACCGCGCGCGCCGAGGAGCGGGTAGAGCCGTTCCACCGCGCGGATCGAAAGCTGCGTCGCATAGGCGTTGTTGAGCCGCCAGCGGGCGCGTTGTTCGAGTTCCGGATGCTCGTCGCGCTCGGCGAACTCGTTCGCCTCGTGGCTGACCTGGAGAAGCAGCGCGAGCGCCGCGTCGATCTCGGCATTCGCCTCGGCGACGCGGGCCTGCGCGGTCGGCAGCTCGGCGAGCTTGACCCCGACCACGCCCACCCTGTCCCGGAACTCGTGCTCGACATAGTCGAGCGCGCCACGCGCGATACCGACCGCGGGGGCCGGGAAGATCTGGGTGCCGGACGACCAGATGGAAATCTGGTAGAGCGGCGCCGAGTTGATGTGCCGGCTGAGCCCCTTGCCGCCGGAGAGCACGCCGGCGGCGACGGTCCGGTAATTGGGCACGAACACCTCTTTCAGCCGCACCGACTTGCTGCCGGTCGCCAGCAGACCGGTTGCGTTCCAGTCGTCGACGATCTCGAACGAGCCCTTGGGCACCAGCGCAAAGCGGGGCTCGGGCGGCCCCTCCTCCTGCGGCACGAAGACCTGAAGATGGAGATAGTCGGCGAAGTCGACCCCGCTCGAAAAGCTCCACAGCCCGTCGAGCACGACGCCGTCCTCGACCGGCGTGGTGGTCGCGCCGCTGACCGAGAGACCCGAGGCGATCAAGGCTTCCGGGTTGTCGCCCCAGACGTCGTCCTGCGCCTCGACGCAGTTCATCGAGATCACCAGGCTATGGGCCACCAGGTTGGTGAAGACCCAGGCGCTCGACCCGCAGCCGCGGCCAAGCTGGACCGCGATGTCGATGAGCGTCCGGTTCTCGCATTCGAATCCGCCATATCGCTTCGGCTGGAAGATCCGGTAGAAGCCGGCGTCCACGAAGTCGCGGTGGGTGGAATCGGGCATCCGGCGCAGAGCGTCGGCCTCCTTCTGGCGTTCCAGCAGCACCGGCACCATCGCCGCCGCCTTCTCGGTCAGCGACTCGCGCAAGTTCACATCCGCGGCCATCCGATCCTCCTCGGCCTTAGCAATCCGTTTCGACGTCGCGGACCGACGTTTCGGGCACCAGTCCTGGACGCTGGCGTTGCAGGGTGCGCCTTCCGTTATCGAGGTAATGTCCGTCCGCCGCGCGCTTTGCCGCCTGTTCCCAATCGTCCGACCAGTCGCCCAGCGAATAGCCGTGCCACGGCGACTCCGGCTTGAGTTTCGGAAGGCCCAGCCGTTCCCAGAGCGCCTTCGCACCCTCCATGTATTCGCGGGTCGGGAGCGCCAAAGGCGGCATCGGCGACTTCATCGTCGCGTCGATCAGGAAGGTCGAGTCCTCCTCCCCCTTGTGCTCCCGCTTGGGCCCGTGTCCCTGGCCGCGATGGGGCAGGAGAACGACGTCCTCCACGGGGTTGTGGCGATAGGCCATCGCCCAGAGGACCGCATCGGCATTGTCGCCGTCGATGTCGTCGTTGACCGCGATGCATATCTTGCTGCAATCGCCCTTGAAGCTCGCCGCGCCGTAGAGCGCGCGCCACACCTCGGTGCGCGGCGCGCTGCGCTCCAGCGTGACGATCGTCACCCGCAGCAACCCGGTGAGCTTCTCGTGCAGCGAGACCGCGGTGACCGCCTTGACGCCGAGCGTGTCGCGGAGATGGCCGAGGAACAGCGGCTCGTAGGAGACCCGCTTCATCACGCTCGATTCGGACGGCGCGACCTGGCTGATATAGGAGGGGATGACGGGGCTCGCCTTGCGGGTGATGGCGGTGACCCGCATCGGCATGTTGAATTCCTCGAGCGCGACATGGCCGTGGCTCTCGCCGAACGGTCCCTCGGGCTCCAGCGTGTCGGTGTCGATCGTCCCCTCGATCACCAGCTCGGCCTCCGCCGGAACCAGAAGATCCACCGTCTTGCCGCGCACCACGTTGATGGGCTCGTTCGCCAGCCCCCCGGCGACGCCGAACTCGTCCATGTCGATCTGCAGCTTCTGCGGCCCCATGAAGGCGACCAACGGCGGACAGCCGAGGACGATCGCGCACGGCAGCGCCTCGCCCTTCGCCTTGTGCTTCTTCCAGTGGACGTAGCCGCCGGCGCCGCCCACCCGGGTCGCCATGCGGACCACCAGCCGGTCCGGCGCCTTCAGCGCGGCGCGGTAGGTTCCCATGTTCTGCACGCCGGTTTCCGGGTCGCGCGTGATCACGTTGGTCGCGGCGAGCGTCGGCGCGCTGTCGAAGCCGGGCGTCGAGATCGGGATCGGCAGCGCATCGAGCCCGTTCCCCTCGCCGAGCAGCGCGTCGCCTTCGATCACCACCTCCTGACAGGGCGCGGTGTTGACCCGGCGCGGCGGTATCGGGTTGGCGATGGCCCGGTCCCACTTGCCCGGAATTTCCGCGACCTCCGCCTTCATGCCGGTGCTGTAGACCGCGCGGTTGGCGGCGAGCGCGCCGATCACCACCGGAATGTCGTAGCGCCGGTCGAGGCTGTCGGTGACGTTGCGGAACAGGAAGGCGCGGCGCTCTTCCTCGTCGAGCCCGCCGCGGAACTGCCAGCGGACGAGCGGCACCATCTCGGTGTCCTTGTTGACCGGCTCGTCGACGGTCAGCAGCAGCCCGGCCGCGTCGAGCGCTTCCAGATGTTCCTGCAAATCGGCATAGCCGCGGCTCGCGCCCGCCATACGCACCTCTCCTTCACTGCGGCGGACCGCGCCGCGCCGGCATGATGCCACCCCGCACGCCGGGGGCCAATGCCGAGGCCATCCTTCGATACGCGGCTTCGCCGCTACTCAGGATGAGGGTTGTGGGGAGGAACTTGCGCCGTACCACTCCGCCCTCATCCTGAGTAGCCCCCGAAGGGGGCGTATCGAAGGACGCCGCATCGGTTCCATCCGACACAGACAGGCACTACCCCGGTGCATCGACCAGCACGGCGGCGAAGCGGCAGGGGCCGTCGCCGGTGTTGCGCCAGGCGTGGTTGGTGCCGCGCTGGACGAGGCAATCGCCGGGGCGGAGCGGGATCTCGGTGTCGTCGAGAACGAGGTTCATCTCGCCTTCGATCATGACCACGTAATCGACGGTCGCCGTCCGGTGCATCTCGAGCTCCTGATCGGGCTGGAGCTCGAGAACGCGGAAGATGGTTCCGCCGCCCGCCGGCGGGCGGCCGACCTGTCGCGCGCCGGCGTCCTCGTTCCCTCGGTTGGGCGGGGTTTCGCCGTCGGTGGTCCAGATCAGCCGCGAATCGTGGCCGTGGCGCCGCGATGTCGCGTTGGTGGCGATATCGTCGATGATCGCCACCGATTTCCCGGTCCCGTCGTGGCCGGTGACCACCCGCCTCACCCGCATCGCTCGCCTCCCCCGCGGCCCCGGTTATAATGCGCGCCGATCCCATTCGCCCGGAGACCGGACCATGGCCTACACGCTCGAACAGCTTGCCGCAGACTGCCACGCGGCGATCGACGCCGACAACGGCCCCGGCGGCCGCGAGACGGTGCGCAGGCATGTCGAGACGGCGCTCAAGGACAAGGAATTCGTCGCCGCCCATTTCGGCCCCGACAACACGACGCCCCGCAAGGTTTTGTACGAGGATCCCGATTACGGGTTCTGCATCCTCGCCCATGTCTACGAGGGCGCGAAGGGCAGCACGCCGCACGACCACGGCCCGTCCTGGGCGATCTACGGCCAGGCCGAAGGCGTCACCGAGATGACCGAATGGCGCAAGCTGAAGGCGCCCGAGGGCGGCGAGCCCGGCACGGTCGAGGCCGTCCGGGTCTACAACCTCGAGCCCGGCATGGCCGCCTGCTACAACGAGGGCGACCTCCATTCGCCGCGCCGCGAGGACACCACGCGCCTGATCCGCATCGAGGGCGTCAACCTCGAAGGCATGAAGCGCGACCGCTACGTGGCTGCCTGAGGGACATCACGCTAACCGGGAGACCTTCCGCCCTAACGGAGCGGGTCGATCACGGTCAGGAACGGGAAGCGATGGAAGTCGGTGTCGCGGGTGCAGATCCGGCTGACCCCGTTCTCCCGCATCGCTACCGCGGTATGCAGGTCGTGGAACAGGTTGCCGCGCACGTCGGGCAGTTCCGCGAGGGTCTGCGCCAGCACGGATGCGTGACGGGGCGTCGGGGTCAGGAACTCGAAGCCCGGCGACGCCAGCAACGAGGAGAGGAAATCCCAGGCATCGCCGGGCGACCATGGAGTCGGGTAGACTCCCGGGTGGGTGGCGACCCTGAGAAACTCATAGCAGATGCTCCAAGTCAGGAACGCGGGCGCGGGGTCTTCGCGAGCCTCCAGCACGCGCGCGCGGCAGCGGTCATGGAATGCCGAGTTCGCGTCGATCGCGTAGATCAGGACATTGGTGTCGAAGACCAGGGATCAATACCCGTCCATGAGCCGGTAGAGCTCGTCCCGGTTCGCGATGTCGACCCTGGCGCCCCCGCTGTTCCAGACCGGAAGCGGCGGCAGGTCTTCCGCCGAGCCGTCGCCGGAGTCCGGGGTGGCAAGGACGCGGCGCAGCCCGGCCTCCACGAGGGCGGTCATGGTGGTTCCCCGCCGCGCCGCCTCGATGCGCAGCCGTTTCATCAGGGTCTCGTCGATGTTCAGCGTGGTCTTCATATGGGAAACCATACAATCGATATTCCTGTATGTACAGCGCCGGGCCCGGGTCGCTCAATTGCCATGGGGCGGTGCCCTTGGCTTCCCGGACCGGCAGTCAGCTTCTCTCCTTGCGGAGAACGTAGGACGCGGCGGCAAAGATGATCGCCGCGCCGACCCAGGTCCAGAGATCGGAGCTTTCGCCGAAGACGATCCAGCCGAGCGCGGCGGCGAAGGGCAGCCGGACGAAATCGAGCGGCTGGATGATTCGCGCTTCCGCCGTCGCGACCGCCCGCGTGATGGAGAACTGCGCCACCGTCGCGGTCACGCCCACGCAGCAGAGCCAGGGCAGGTCGGCCCATGTCGGCGTGACCCAGCCGGGAAGCGCGGGCACCAGCGACATCGGGATCAGGATCAGGTTGCCCCAAGCGACGATGGTGGTCGCGGAGTCCGTGCGAGACAGCACCCGGGCCGCATTGTTGACCGAGGCGAAGACGAGCGCCGCCCCGAGGGCGGCCATGGTGCCGAGCCCTACTTCGACGAAGCCGGGCCGCACGATCACCATCGCGCCGGCGAAACCGACAAGGACCGCGAGCCAGTTCCTGAGCCGTGTCGCCTCGCCGAGCAGCAGCGCGGCGCCGGCCATGGTGAACAGCGGGGTCAGGAATTGGAGCGCGTAGTAGTCGGACAGCGGGATCCTGCTCACGCCGTAGAACCAGAACATGATCCCGACATAGCTCAGCACGGTGCGCAGAAAGTGCATCGGGAAACGTTCGGTTCTGAACGCGTCCCGCAAGCGCCGGGCGCTGAACCCGCAAACAGCCGGCAACAGGATGGTGACCGCGACGATGCTGCGGAAGAAGCCCACCTCGAACACCGAATAGCTGTCGGCGAGGTGGCGGACGACCGCGCCGGTGAGCGTGTACATCAGCGCGGCCAGCGTCATCCACGCCGCGCCTCGGAGGGCGGTCGAGCCCATCAGCCGCCGGCGCGCCGCCTCATTCGTTGGCCAGCCTGACCAGCGTCTCCGCCAGCACCCGCGCGCCGTCGGCGAGGTCGGAGGGCGACGCGTTCTCCGCCTCGTTGTGGCTGATCCCCTTTTCGCAGGGAACGAAGATCATGCCGGTCGGGCAGACGCGGCTGAGCTGGCGCGCATCGTGGCCGGCGCCCGAGAAGAGGCGCATGTTGCCGAGCCCCAGATCGTCGGCGGCCCGCTCGATCATGTCGATCACCCTGTCGTCGAACCGGATCGAGGGCGCCTGCGCGATGGTCCAAGTCTCGACCTCGCATGCGACGAGAGCGTTCCGGCAAATGCCGTCGACCTCCGCTTCGAGGCGGGCGAGCGTGCCGCTGTCGGGATGCCGGATGTCGACGGAGAACAGCACTTCCGCCGCGACCACCGAGGGCACGTTTGGGCGGATCTCCATCATGCCGACGGTAAAGCGGTGCTCGTCGTCGACATGGATCCTCCGCTGGAGCGCATCGACCATCCGCGCGGCTTCCCAGAGCGCGTCGCGCCGCGCCGATTTCGGCGTGGTCCCCGCGTGGGACTCCTCGCCGGTCACGCGGACGCGCATCCGGCGCACCCCCTGGATTCCGGTCACGACGCCGATGGGAAGCCCCGCGCGTTCGAGCGCCGGGCCCTGCTCGATATGCGCCTCGACGAAGGCAGCGACCGGAAAGCCGATCCCGCGGCGTTCCGCCTCGGGCGTGGCGGCAAGCGCCCGCGGCAACTCGTCGGCGACGCTGGTGCCGCCGCGATCGGTGACCGCCACGATCTCGTCGAGGGGGCGGAGGCCGGCGAAGGCCTCCGATCCCATCATGCCGGGCGCGAAGCGCGAGCCCTCCTCGTTGAGCCAGGCGACGACCTCGATCGGCCGCGCGGTCTCGATCCCGGCCACGTCGAGCGCCTGCAGCGCCTCCAGCCCGGCGAGCACGCCGAAGGCGCCGTCGAACTTGCCGCCGGTCGGCTGGCTGTCGATATGCGATCCGGTCAGCACCGGCGCGAGCGCGGAATCCGTGCCCTCGCGCCGGATGAACAGGTTGGAGATGCCGTCGACCAGCACCCGGTACCCGAGCTCGCCGGCCCAGCCGGCCAGCAGGGTCCGGGCGCGCGCCTCCGCCTCGCTGAGGGCCTGCCGGTCGACGCCGCCCTTCGCGGTCGCGCCGATCCCGGCGAGCGTCATGTGGCGCCGCCAGAGCCGCGCCTCGTCGACCGCGGCGGCGGCGCTCACCCGCCCGATTCCGCGTCGTGGAAACCCGAGAGGAGGGCGGACGCGCCTTGCGCGAACGGCCGCTCCGTCCACCGCCCGGCCTCGACCGTGGCGAAGAAATCGGCGAGCGCCCCGTTGAACAGCGCCGGCTCCTCCAGGTTCACCGCGTGGCCCGTCTTGGGCACGATCAGCAAGGCGGCGGTGGGAATCGTGCGCTTCAGGTAAATGCCGGGCTCCAGGCACCAATCGTCCTCGTCGCCTGCGACGATCAGCGCCGGAATCGACATTTCGGCGAGCCCCTCCTCCAGATGCCACAGCGAAGGGCGCAGCTTCTGGACGCCCCGCATGGTCCGCGCCGACCCCTCGGTCGAGTGCTCGGCAAGCTGGTCGCGGAACTCGGCCCAGCCGCGCGGGTCCTTCTGCTTGAGTTGCAGCCGGTAGGCGCCGTTGGCGTAGATCTCCGCGACCTCGGCCGCGCCGCGGTTCTCGTACTCGACCGCGATCGCTTCGGAGTCGAGCGCGTATTGCGCGCTTTCCTCCGGCTTGGCGCCGTAGCCGCATGCGCCGATGACGATGGAGCGCGCCATGTCGGCATATCGCAAACCGAAATGCAGTGCCGCGAACCCGCCCATCGACATGCCGACGACATGCGCCGTGTCGACTCCCGCGCCGCGCATGACGGCCGCAATGTCGTCTGCCGCGATGTCCTGCGAATAAAATGCCGGGTCCTCCGGCACGTCGGACGGCGGGTAGCCGCGCGCGTTGAAGGCGATGCAGCGGTAGCGCCGCGAGAAATGCCGGATCTGCGTCTCCCAGCTTCGGCAGTCGCCGGCGAACTCGTGCACGAACACGATCGGATCGCCGGTGCCGGTCTCCTCGTAGTAGAGCCTCGCACCGTCGGCGTCGGCGAATGGCATCGGCGTCCCCCTTCGATCTAACCCGCGGTGGTCCGGGTGAGCTTGGCGCGGCGATACTGCCAGGCGACGACGGGCGGGTGCTTGGGCGGCTCGCCGGAGACGCGGCAGCTCTCGATGCATTCGATGACCGCGTCGTAGTTGGGCTGCACGAAGAAGGCGACGGATTGGCGCCGCGTGCGGCCCGAAGCGTCCCGGGGCGGGTTGACCACGCGGTGGAAGTTCGAGAGCCAGCGGTCGTTGGTCCAGGTCATCAGCAGATCGCCGATATTGACCACGTAGGTGCCGGGCGGCGGCGAGACGTCGATCCAGCGCCCGGAAAGGTCGCGGACCTGGAGCCCGCCCGGCGCGTCGTCGACCATCAGCAGCGTGTGCGAGCCGAAATCGGTATGCGCGCCGCAGCGGAGCTGGCCCTCCGCCGGCGGGGAATCCTGTTCCGGGTAGTTGATCGCGCGAAGGATGGAGGCGTGGCGGTCGAAGCGACGCCGGAGGAACCCGTCCTCCAGGTCGAGCGCGCATTCGAAAATCGCGAGCAGGAGCGCGTTCAGCCGCTCGAGCGCCGCGTAATAGGCCCGCGCCGTCCCGGCCAGACCCTCGACCTCGGTCGGCAGGATGTTCGGCTCGTAGGCATAGGCCGCCGAAGGATGGGCGTAGTAGGGATCGCCGTCCGGCACGTCGAACCGTCCGAAGCCGAACGTCTCGCGCCAGTCCGGCGGCGCCGTCCCGCCGGCCGAGGCCGCGACGAAATCCCTTCCGAAAGGCAGGTAGCCGCGGTTCTTGCTGTTGGCGGTGCCGACATATTTCGCCTTCACGGCATCGGGCAGATCGAAGAAGGCGGCCAGCCGGTCCCGGGTCGCGCGCATCAGCGCATCGGGCACGCCGTGCCCGGACACCGCGAAGAAGCCGATGGTCTCGACCGCGTCGGCGACCCGGTTCGCGATCCGCCTGCGCTCGGCGGGATCGCCCCGGGCGAAGCCCGAAATGTCGATCGACGGCACCCCGACGTTCAAGGCACCCTCCCTAGTAGAGCGCGCGGCCGCTGGCGCCGGCATCGAGCGCGGCCCCGACGACCTCCGGCAGCAGCGCGCAGAAGCGGTCGGCATCTTCGGTCGGCACGGTTGTCGACACCTTCACGAAGCGGTCGGCAAACAGCTTCGACTGGTATGCCGCCTGGCGGATCAGGATGCCGCGTTCGAGGTAGAGCTCGCACAGCGTTTCGGGCGCGATGCCGGCCGCGCTGGTGTCGATGACGACGAAATTGCCGTTCGACGGATAGACCGGCATGTCGAGCCCGTTGATCGGGGCGACCGCGTCGCGGATCGACGCCTGGTTGGCGCGCTGGATGCGGTTCACCCCGGGGAACCATTCCGCCTTGGTCCGCAGGCCCGCGATGGCGCCCTTCTGCGAGACCAGGTTGGAGCCGAGGCTGTTGGGCTGGCCTTCCGACAGCATTTCGATCAGCCCCGGCCGCGCCATCAGCCCGCCGACCCGGAGCCCGGCGAGACCGAGCCACTTGGAGAAGCTGTAGGTGGTGATCGTCTTTTCCGGGTAGTGCCGGTAGGCGAGCGTGTGATCGTGCGCGAAGTGCCGGTAGGTGCAGTCGTGGATCAGCCAAGCGTCGGCGTCGCGCGCGATGCGCGCGAACGCGGCGATCTCGTCGGCCGAATAGCCGACGCCGAGCGGGTTGAGCGGATCGATCAGGTAGATCAGCCCCGCCCCGCCCTCCTCCACCGCCGCCGCGAGCTGGCCGGGGGAGAGCTTGTAATCCTGCTCCGCCCGGTAGATGGGCAGCGCCTCGACCTCGGCGCCGGACAGGCGGGAGAACGCCTCGGGCCACGGCCAGCCCGGATCGGTGGCGATCATGCGCTCGCCCGGGCGGATCGTATGACGGCAGGCGTGGTAAAGCCCCTCGATCGCGCCGTCGGTGATCAGCACGTCGGCATCGTCGACGCCGAAATCGGCGAGGATCAGACGGCGAAGCTCCTCAAGCCCCGTCGGCGGCGCGTAGGCGTGATAGTCCTCGTCCTCGATCGCCGCGATCATCGCGCGCTTGACGTCCGGATGGGTGGGCAAATGGTTGGTGTTCTGGCCCATCCAGATCAGCCCGCGCCGAGCGACGAGATCCTCGAAATGCCGGTTCCGCTTCTGATAGGGCTCCATCGCCGCAGCCGGTTTGTGGCCGTCGTCCCAATTCTAGCGTTAACATGGGGGCACATATAGATTGCTCGACGAGGCGGGAGGGCCGCGACGTGACACCTCGTCCGTCGTGCCCGGACTTGTTCCGGGCATCCACGTCCCTCCGCCGCCTCGCCCGCTCCCGGC
>JAPPIT010000031.1 GCA_028820505.1 Defluviicoccus sp. | reverse complement strand
GTTGGATGGGGAACACGCGCGCCCCCCACCGAAACTGTTTCACGGCAAACCGGACAGCAGTGGACTTGTTCCGGGCATCCACGTCCCTCCGCCGCCTCGCCTCTGCCCCGCTCGCACCGCGATGCCGCAAGACGTGGATGCCCGGAACGAGTCCGGGCATGACGGCATTGAGGGCAGGCGGGGCGGCGTTCCCGTCCCCGACCCGCGCCAGCCGGGCGCCTGTCGAGTAATCCATATAAGCCCCAACCGAAGCGCTCCCCGTCGTCGATCCCGGCGGCCCGCGGCCTCCGGACTCCCCCGATCGAGGCGGTTGGACGCGGCGCCGAACCGTGCCACGCTGCCGCATCCGCCATCGCCAGGGAGGCAGACATGAGCACCGACGCCGCCACCGTCCCGGGGACCGTGATCGAGGACAGGACGATCGACGCGCGCGGCAATCACGCGTGCGAGGTCAGGAAGGGCGAGGTCTACCGCATCGTCGACGTGGAAGGTCAGCAGGTGGCCGATTTCCTCTGCTTCAACCTGCATCGCCTGGAAGAGAAGCTCTCGCCGCACAACACGCTGCTGCTCAACAGGCAGGTGTTCCCCGGGGTCGGCTACACGCTCTATTCCGACGAGGCCGGCGCGCTGATGACGATGACCGCCGACACCAACGGCACGCACGACATCATCGCGGGCGCCTGCTCGCGTTTCACCAACGAGATCCGCTACGGCGTCAAGGACACCCCCAACTGCCGCGACAATTTCGCGGCCGCGCTCGCGCCCTGGGGCATCGAATGGAAGCAGATCCCCTACAACATCAACGTCTTCATGAACTGCCCGATCCAGGAGGACGGCACCTTCACCATCGAGCTGCCGAGCTCGAAGGCGGGCGATTACGTGGACTTCACCGCCGAGATGGACGTGCTGGTCGGAATGTCGAACTGCCCGCAGGAACGCAACAAGTGCAACAACTTCGACCCGACGCCGATGCGGGTGATCCACTACCGGCCGGCGTGAGCGACGTCAGCCCGTCTCGTAGCCCGGGTTGCATTCGGCGAGCCTGGCGGCGTTGCCGCGGGTGAGGAGGGCGTAGGCCTCTTCGCTTCCGTCGAAGGCGCCCGCGCGCAGCCTCGCCGCGAACGCGCGGTTCAGCGCTTCGAGATCGCCGTCCTCGCCGAGCAGCCGCGCGAGCGCCGCCCGTTCTTCCTCTTCCGGCCCGTCCCCGGCGGCGAGCTCGCGCGCCGCGGTCGCCATCGCGGCCCCCACCAGATGGGCGCGGTAGCGGTGCTCCACCGGCAGGTTGGGGAGCAACGTCTCCATCAGCGTTCCGCGCGCGGTTTCCAGGAGGTCGCGGATATCGGGCCTGTCACGCATCGTTCCGCCCCGGCGCGGTCAGGGAGAGGATTTCGTGCTCGAGCTCGGGAAGGCGGCGGCCGATCAGCGCGAGCTCCAGGTCCGGCTCGGCGCCCGACAGATGGCGCCCGCATTGATGGAGCGCGATCACCGCCCAGCGGACGTGGGCCATGACCTCGTAGAAACGGATCTTCGCCGGGTCGACCCGCCGCCCGCTTTCCGCCTCGTAGCCGGCATAGAAAGGCGCGCGGTCGGCGATGCCGCCGGCCTCCAGCCGGTTGGCCCCGAAGCGCCAGCACTTCGCGCAGAACCAGGCGACGTCCTCCATCGGATCGGCCCAGCCGGCGAATTCCCAGTCGAGGATGCCCGTCAGGCCGCCGTTCTCCACCATGTAGTTTCCGGTGCGGAAATCGTGATGGCACAGCACGATCTCGCCCGGCGGGACCGGATGGGTCTCAAGCCACCTGAGGCCCCATTCGATCGCCGGGTGCGGCATGGGCTCGGCGTCGAGAAACCCGCGATAGAGCGCGATGGCGTCGGTTGCCGGGTTCTCCGGCGGCGGGCCGAGGAAGGCGGGCGCGTCGTCGCCCGGGACGATGGTGTGAAGCCGGGCGAGCTCGCGCCCCAGCCGCTCGGCGAGCGCCGGGTTGGGGCCTTGGCGCACGACGCGGTTGCCGAGCGCCGTCCCCGGAACCCGGCGCATCAGGCAGAAGGGCGCGCCGATTACCCCCGGATCGTCGGACCGCCAGAGCGGTTCCGGCACCGTCATGCCCACCGACCGGGCAAGCGTCAGACAGGCGAACTGGTTGGCGACGGGCTGGCTCAGCGGGACGGAAGACCCGGCCTCGGTCCGGAGCACCAGCGCGTGCCGGCCGGCGCGGGGCCCGCCCGCGATCTCGACGTCGAGCGCCCTGTTCTCCTGGATCGCGCCGCCCGCCAGGCGCTTCTCGTCGACGATGTCGACGGCGTCCGCGCCCGCCTTCTCCCGGATGAACGCGGCCAGGGCACCGTTCACGGCCAGCTCCAGAAATCGACCCCCTCTTCGAGCAGGAAGCGGGACAGCACCATCTTGTGCACTTCGGACGCCCCGTCGACCAGCCGGGCCTGCCGCGCGTAGCGGTACATCCATTCGAGCTTGGTGTCCCTGGAATAGCCGCGCGCCCCCAGCAGCTGGATCGCCGTGTCGATGGCGGTGTGCAGCGCCTCGGAGACCACGACCTTGGCCATCGAGACCTCCTTGCGCGCGAAATCGCCGGCATCCAGCCGCGCCGCCGCCCGCATGGTGAGCAGGCGGCCGACATCGACCTGCATCGCCGCCTCGCCCAGCATCCACTGCACGCCCTCGTGGCCGGCGAGGCTGGAGCCGAAGCTCTCGCGCTCGCGGACATAGTCGAAGGTCTCCTCGAGCGCGCGCTTGGCCATCCCGGTCCAGCGCATGCAGTGCGTGAGCCGCGCCGTGCCCAGCCGGATCTGGGTGAGCTTGAGCCCGTCGCCCACCTCCATCAGGCGGTTCTCGTCGGGTATCTCCATGCCGTCGAACCGGACCTCGCAATGCCCGCCATGCTCTTCCGGCCCCATGATCGGGATACGCCGGACGATCTCGAAGCCGGGCTGGTCCGCATCGAACAGGAAGGCCGAGAGGCCGCGCCTGCGGTCGTCGGAGGTCCGCGCGATCAGGATGAAGTGCTGCGCGGATTCGGCACCCGTGATGAACCACTTGTGCCCGTCGATCACCCAGCTGTCGCCCTTCTTCGCGGCCACGGTCAGCATGGCGGACGGATCGGAGCCCGAGCCCGGCATCGGCTCGGTCATCGCGAAGGACGACCTTACCTTGCCGTCGACGATGGGCTGCAGCCAGCGCTCCTTCTGCGCCTCGGTCGCGACCTTCTCCAGCACCATCATGTTGCCGTCGTCCGGCGCGGCGCAGTTGAAGCAGACCGGGCCGTAGATCGAGCGGTTCATCTCCTCGTAGCAGGCTGCCATGCCCACGACGGGCAGCCCCTGCCCGCCGCGCGATTTCGGCATCTGGAGCGCCCAGAGACCTTCCGCCCTGGCCTTGGCGCGCACCGCATCCAGCACGTCCTCGCGCAAATTCTCGTGCGCGTCGGCGTTCGCCGGGTCCTTCTCCAGCGGTAGGATGTGCTCTTCGACGAAGGCGCGGACGCGGCGGCGATAGTCGTCGATCTCGGGAGGCAGGGTGAAGTCCATGGCCCGTTATAGCGCGGCCGGGAGGAGGAAATCCCGCATCGCGTCCAGCGTTTCGTTGGGCCGTTCGGCGAGCATCGTGTGACCGCAGCCGGCAAGCACGACATGGCGGGCGTCGGGGATGGCCCGGGCGAGGGCGATGCCGCCTTTCATCGGGGTCATCATGTCCCGCTCGCCGAGGATCAGGAGGGTTTCCGCCTCGATCGCGCGGGCCAGCGCCTCGCCGTCCGCGAACGCCGCGCAGGCCGCGAGGCCGGCCGCCAGCACGCCGTCGTCGGCGCGCTCCAGCAGGCGCTGCCCGCCGCCGTTCATCCAGAGCCCCGGGCTCCGGTGGCCGCCGATCTGCGACGCGGCGCTCAGGCCCCAATAGGTGATCAGGTCGATCGCCTTATGGTCGTTGCGCCGCGCCGCGTCGAGCAGGTCGTCATGCACCGGCATCGCGGCCGCGGGGCCGAGAAGGATCAATTTCTTCGTCGCTCCCGGGTCGTCGGCGGCCGCGCAAAGGACGATCAGCGATCCCATGCTGTGACCCGCCAGCACCGCGCGCTCCAGCCCCAGCGCCTCGCGCGCGCGGCCGAGCCAAGCCGCCATCTCCGCGACGGTCGCCGGCGGCTCGCCTTCCGATCGCCCGTGGCCCGGCAGGTCGACGGCCGCCACCGAATATCCGTGATGGGCGAAGTGGCGCGCCGGCAGGTGCCAGACGGAATGGTCGTTGGCCGCGCCGTGGACGAACAGGATCGCCGGTCGCGCGGGATCGAAGGGCCGCCCGCCGGTCGCCGCGAACGTCCTCAGCCCGTCGACGGCGAATTCCATCCCGCTACTCCGCCGCGCGCGGGGCCGCTGCGCGCGCCGCCGCCCTGAGCGCCTGGTCGAGATCCTCGATCAAATCGTCGGGGTCTTCCAGCCCGACCGATAGCCGCACAAGACCCTCCCCGATCCCGGCCGCCTCCAGCGCCGCCGCGTCCATCTGCTGGTGCGTGGTCGAGGCGGGATGGATGACCAGCGACTTGGCGTCGCCGACATTGGCGAGATGGGAGAACAGCCTGAGCCGCTCGATGAAGACGCGGCCCGCCTCGCGCCCGCCGCCGATCTCGAAGGAGAAAACCGCGCCGCAGCCCTTCGGCAGCAGGCGCCGGGCAAGCGCGCGGTCGGGGTGGCTGTCGAGCTCGGGCCAGCCCACCCAGGACACCGCCCCGTTTCCGTCGAGGAAGGCGACGATCCTGCGCGCGTTCTCGACATGGCGCGCCATCCTGACCGGCAGCGTCTCCACCCCCTGGATCAGGTAGAAGGCATTGGCCGGGCTCATCGAGGCGCCGAAATCGCGGAGCCCCTCCGCGCGCGCCCGCATGACGAAGGCGCCCGGGCCGAACTCCTCGGAGAAGTTGATGCCGTGATAGCCGGCATAGGGCTCGGTGAGCGTGGGAAACTTGCCCGATGCCTGCCAGTCGAAGGTGCCGCCGTCGACCAGCACGCCGCCGATCGCGACGCCGTGCCCGCCGAGAAACTTGGTCGCCGAGTGCAGCACCAGGTCGGCGCCGTGGTCGAACGGTCTGAACAAGGCGGGCGAGGCGAAGGTGTTGTCGATCAGCACCGGGATGCGCGCGCCGTGGGCGATTTCGGCGATCCGGGGAAGGTCCATCACCTCCAGCCCCGGATTGCCCAGGGTCTCGCCGAAGACCAGCCGGGTCTCGGGCCGGATCGCCGCCTCGAACGCGGCCGGATCGCGCGGATCGACATAGGTCGTCGCGATGCCGAAGCGCGGCAGGGTATGGGTGAACAGATTGTGGCTGCCGCCGTAGATCGACGCCGAGGAGACGATGTGGGCTCCCGAATCCATCAGCGTCGCCACCGCGAGATGCAGCGCGGCCTGGCCGCTCGCGGTCGCCACGGCGCCCACGCCGCCTTCCAGCGCCGCGATCCGTTCCTCGAACACCGCCGTCGTCGGGTTGGAGATGCGGGTGTAGATGTGGCCCGCGCGTTCCAGGTTGAACAGCGAGGCGGCATAGTCGGTGTCGGGGAAGACGTAGGAGGTGGTCTGGTAGATCGGCACCGCCCGCGCGCCGGTCGCCGGGTCGGGCTGCTGGCCGGCGTGCAGGCTCAGCGTGTCGAATTTCGGCAGCTTCGCATCGACCATGTTCCTGTCCCCTGCCCGCGCCTGGGCGCGAGTCTAGAGCCTGTCCGTTTCAGATAGAAGCGCTGTTACCCTTTCATCCTCACCGTCATGGTCGGCGAAGGCCGACCATCCACGAGTTTTTAAGGCGCTGAAAACAAAAACAAATCGTGGATGGTCGGCCTTCGCCGACCATGACGGAAGAGAACGGATGAAGCGGTTCCGACCGAAACGGATCCGCTCCGGTGGCCGCGTTCGAATTGTCGCCCATTTTCGACGGCGATAGAGTGGCGCCCCGGCGTAGCGAAGGAGGCAGCGCGATGGAAGGCCTGATGATGGGGACGCAGCTCCGGGTCTCGTCCCTGCTGAGGAACGCCGCGGTCAACCATCCGGCGACCGAGGTGGTCTCGCGCAGCGTCGAGGGGCCGATCCACCGCTACGGCTATGCCGATCTCGAACGGCGCGCCCGGCGTCTCGCCAACGCGCTCAAGGGGCTCGGCGTCGGTCCGTCCGACCGGGTCGGCACGCTCGCCTGGAACACCTGGCGGCATCTGGAGATCTACTATGCGGTTTCCGGTTCCGGGGCGGTGTGCCACACCATCAACCCGCGCCTGTTCCCGGCGCAGATCGCCTATATCGTCAATCACGGCGAGGACAAGGTGCTGTTCCTCGACCTCACCTTCGTTCCGCTGGTCGAGAAGCTCGCGAGCCGGTTCGAGACCGTCGAGGCCTTCGTCGTCATGACCGACGAGGCCCACATGCCGGAGACGAGCCTGCCGGGCGCGCTCTGCTTCGAGACGCTGATGGCGGACGCCCCGGAAGACTTCGAATGGCCTTCCTTCGACGAGAACACCGCGTCGTCGCTCTGCTATTCCTCCGGCACCACCGGCAATCCCAAGGGCGTGCTCTACAGCCACCGTTCGACCGTGCTGCACGCGATGTCGGCGGCGCTCCCCGACGTGATCGACGTGTCCGCGCGCGACGTCACGATGCCGGCGGTCCCGATGTTCCACGTCAATGCCTGGGGGTTCCCCTATTTCACCCCGATGATGGGCGCGAAGCTGGTGCTGCCCGGCCCGCTCGCCGACGGCGCCTCGATCCACGAGCTGCTGGAGGGCGAAGGGGTCACCATCTCGGCCGGCGTGCCGACGGTGTGGCTGGGGCTGTTGCAGTACCTGGAAGAGACCGGCAAGACGCTTTCGACCGTGAAGCGGCTGGTGATCGGCGGATCGGCCGTGCCGAGGGCGATGACCGAGGCGTTCCTCGACCGTTACGGCGTCGAGGTGCGGCACGCATGGGGCATGACCGAGATGTCGCCGCTCGGGACGATCAACACGCCGGCGCACGGGATGGAGGACGAGACGCCGGCCCAGTTCTGCGACCGCCAGGTCAGGCAGGGCAGGGTGTTCTTCGGCGTCGAGATGAAGATCGTCGACGACGACGACAACACGCTCCCCGAGGACGGCGTCGCCTTCGGCATGCTCAAGGTGCGCGGGCCGTGGGTGTGCCGGGCCTACTACAGGGAGAGCGGGTCCGACACGCATGACGGCAAGGGCTGGTTCGCGACCGGCGACGTCGCGACCATCGACCCTAAGCGCAACATGCAGGTCACCGACCGCTCGAAGGACGTCATCAAGTCGGGCGGCGAGTGGATTTCCTCGATCGAGCTCGAGAATATCGCCGTCGGCCATCCGGACGTCGCCGAGGCCGCTTCCATCGGCGTCCATCATCCCAAGTGGGACGAGCGGCCTTTGCTCGTCGTCGTTCGCCGCGAGGGCGCGGAGCTCACCAGGGAGGACCTGCTCGCCTATTTCGACGGCAAGGTGGCGCGCTGGTGGGTGCCGGACGACGTCGTCTTCGTCGACGAGCTGCCCCACACCGCGACCGGCAAGCTCCTCAAGATGCAGCTCCGCGAGGACTACAGGGACTACGTCCTGCCGACGGCGTAAGCCTGTCCGCATGCCCATGGCGTTTCCCTCCTATGGCCGGGCGGCGCGCCCACTTCCCCACTATGCGAAATATACCCCAAAACGCGTCCCGAGTCAAGGAAAAAATGCCTTTTCAGGATAAATCAGTCGGTAAGACACGGATTTCACAAGGTTTTTTCTCCCTTCCGATTCCACCCCGAATCCGTCCCATACCCCTGCCCTATTTCCCGGATGTACGAAATATGGGGTCGAACGGGTCCCCGTTCAAGGGGTGTTTTCTCTTTTAGGGCATTTTTTTCGATTCCGGTTTTCCGTCCGCCCCCCTCTTGTCACCCCGGCCTTGAGCCGGGGTCCAGACTGTCAGGCACCGCTCTCGCCCGGCTTCCCTGGACCCCGGATCAAGTCCGGGGTGACAGCGAAGGGGCGGAGACGGTTCCGCGTGTCGGCACAGAGCCCGCTCGCGAAAATCAAACCGGACGGCAATGCGGTTGACCGGGCATCGGGTAGGCAAATCGCTACCGGGTCGACATGCGCATCCCGCAAATGCCGTGCGGAGATGTCGACATTTGCCGACTCGACCCGCCTGTCGACATTTCCATCGGCAAATGCCGACCGCACGCCGGCGCCGCCTTTCACGTCCCTCCGAATCCCGCCATCGCCCGCACCTCTTCGGCCGTGCGGCCGCGCTCGCGCAGGGACCGGATCGACAGGCTGTCGTGGCGCTTGGCGAGGCGTCGGCCCTCATCGTCGGTCAGCAGACGGTGATGCCGGTATTCCGGCGTCTCCAGGCCCAGCAGCGCCTGCAGCAGCCGGTGGACGTGGGTCGCGGGCAACAGGTCCTCGCCCCGGGTCACGAGGGTTATCCCCTGGATGCGGTCGTCGACCGTCACCGCGAGGTGATAGCCGGTCGGCGTGTCCTTTCGGGCGAGCACGACGTCGCCGAAGATCTCCGGCCGCGCCTCCATCCGTCCGCGCTCCCGGTCGTGCCAAGCGAGCGGGCCCGCGGCCGCCGCCGCGCGCGCCATGTCGAGGCGGAGCGCGTGGGCTTCCCCCGCCGCGATCCGCGCCTGCGCCTCGGCGCGCGGGAGCCCGCGGCAGGTACCGGGATAGACCGGCCCGTCCGGCCCGTGCGGCGCCGCGCCGGAGCGTTCGATCTCGGCCCCGATCTCCGCGCGGGTGCAGAAGCAGGGATAGACCAGGCCCATCCCGTCGAGCCTTTCCAGCGCCCGGGCGTAATCGTCCATATGCTCGGACTGGCGCCGGACACCGGCCTCCCAGCGGAGGCCGAGCCATTCGAGGTCCTGGTAGATCGCCGCCTCGTATTCCGGCCGGCAGCGGCCCGGGTCGATATCCTCGATGCGCAGCAGGAAACGGCCGCCCTCTCCGGCAAGCGACTGCGCGAAGAGCGCCGAGTAGGCGTGTCCGAGGTGCAGCAGCCCGGTCGGGCTCGGCGCGAAGCGGGTAACGGCGCCGGGCTGTCCGTCTTTTGCCATGACCGCGGTTCTATGCCATAGAGCGCCGGCCGAAAATATCGCCGACACCCCGCTGCGCACCTGGCGGTGCTAACTATCTGACAAAGCGTCGTTTTCTTCTCCCGCACACAATTGCATTCGGGGAAGGCCTGTATCGGTTTCTTCCCCGTCTGCAACCGCAACCGGGAGACCGAACGTGTCGAGAACCGGCCTTACCGACGCCCGAATCGGGGCGCTCGTCCCTCGCAAGACCTCATACGACCTCCGCGACGGAAAGCTCAGGGGCTTCGGCGTCCGGGTGACGCCCGCGGGCAGGAAGCGCTTCTTCGTCCACTGCCAGCACAAGGGAGAGCGCGTCTGGAAGATCGTCGGCGATTTCGACGTGATCGACGTTAAGGAAGCGCGCTCGCGTGCCGACCGGATGCTGGCCGCGATCAGGCGTGGCGAGGCCGCGCCTACCCGGCCCGAGGAGACGCTCTTCGAGGCCGTCGCCGAGACCGTGTTCCGGCAGAACGAACGGGTCTGGAAGCCGGGCACGCTCCAGGTGAACCGGGGCTATCTCGAGAGACAGATCCTGCCCCGGTTCGCCGGGCGGTCCGTCGCTGAGATCGACCGGCGCGAGGTGCACAACTGGTTCGCGTCCCTGGCCGCGACCCCGGCCGCCGCCGACCGCTCCATGCCGATCCTCTCCGTCATCATGCGGGGCGCCGAGACGATGGGTCTCCGGCCCGAGGGTTCCAACCCGTGCCGGGGCGTAAGGCGTTACCGCCGCAAGGGGCGCGAGCGGTTCCTGTCCGACGAAGAAATCCGCGGGCTGTCCCGGGTGCTGGCCGCCTGTGCCGACGAGTCTCCCGGACAGGTCGCGGCGATCCGGCTTCTTCTTCTCACCGGATGCCGGAAGAGCGAGCTCCTGACGCTGCGCTGGTCCGATTACCGCGAGGGACGCCTGTTCCTCCGAGACTCCAAGTCGGGACCCCGAACCGTCTGGCTGTCCCGCCCCGCGCGGGACATCCTCGATCGTATCGAGCGGACCGGCGCATGGGTGTTTCCGTCGCCGCGTAAGGCACAGCCGCGCTGCACCGACTGGCTGGACAATTTCTGGTGGCGCATCCGGGCCGACGCCGGTCTCGAAGACGTGCGCCTCCACGATCTCCGCCACACGCATGCACGCACCTGCGGTGCTAAGTGTCTGATTCAACTGCGATATTTCTCCGCTTCTACTGCAACTGCGCGGGAAAAGGAAGCCCTTTTCGCACCCCGCTGCAACAGATCGGAGATGTATCGCCATGCCGGCAGTCCGCCTCACCCAGCGCCGGGTCGACGCGCTTCGGCCCCGCCGCAAGATGCGCGAGGTCCGCGACGCCGAACTGAAGGGATACGGCGTCCGCGTGATGCCGTCGGGCACCAAGCGGTATTTCGTCCATGCCCAGAACGATGGCCGCCGGGAGTGGAAGACCGTCGGCAACGCGGCGACACTGACCGAGTCGGAAGCGCGCATCCAGGCTAGGGCGATGCTCGCCGCCCTCAGAGACGGCGGCGAGCCCGATGCCACGGACCCCGGAGAAACCCCCTTCGAGGCCGTCGCCGAGGAGGTCTTCGACCGCTACGGCCGGCGCTGGAAGCCGCGAACGCTGGAGGTGAACCGACACTACCTTCGCCGCCAGATCCTGCCCTTCTTCGAGGGACGCCCCATCGCGGCGATCGGCCGGGAGGAGGTCCAAAAGTGGTTCCGCTGCCTCCACGCGACGCCGGCGGCGGCGAACCGGTCGGCGCCGATCCTGTCGGTCATCATGCAGCAGGCCGAGGTCTGGGGATACCGCCCCGAGAACAGCAACCCCTGCAAGGGGATCAGGCGCTACCGGCCGGGACGCTCCGAGCGCTTCCTGTCGCCCGAGGAATACCGCCGCCTCGGCCGGGTGCTCGACACCCACGAAGCGGACCGTCCGTTCCACGTGGCGGCCGTCCGCCTGCTTCTCCTGACCGGGTGCCGGAAGTCGGAGATCCTGACCCTGGAGTGGCGCTCCTACCGGGACGGGAACCTGCACTTGGCCGATAGCAAGACGGGACCCCGCACGGTCTGGCTGTGCCGGGCCGCGCGGGACGTGCTCGGCCGCCTGCCGCGCCGGACGCGGTGGGTCTTCCCGATGAGGAGCCGGCGCACGGCGCGGGACTGGCTGGACGGTTTCTGGTTCCGGGTGAGGAAGGAAGCGGAAATCGCGGATGTCCGCCTTCACGATCTCAGACACTCTTACGCGAGCATGGCGCTGCTCAACGGGGAATCGGTCCGCGCCGTCGGGCGGCTGCTCGGCCATGAAAGGCCGTCGACCACCCTGAAATACGCCCACCTGTCGGACGCGTCGGTCCGCGAGGCGGTCGACGCGCTGGCTCCGCTCCTCGCGGGAGGCCGGGCATGACCGGCAGGAAGAAAATGCGCCTGACGGACGCGGGCATAGCGAAGTTGAAGCCAAGCAAGACGGAATACATCGTCCGGGACAGCCGGACGGCGGGGCTCGGCGTCCGCGTCCGTCCGTCCGGACATCGCAGCTTCGTCTGGCACGGACAGGTGGACGGGCAAGTCGTGCGGAAGACCGTCGGCCCGGCGGCGCTGATGAGCGTCGAGGCCGCCCGGCGGAAGTGCATCGCGCTCCAGAACGGTGCCGAACACGCCGATACGGAGGCCGGAAAGGGTGGGTCCGACATCCCTCTGTTTCGGGATTTTGCCCTGGGCGAATGGCGCGCGGCCTCCCGCGATCGGATGGGCGCATCGCGCCGGCGTTTCGTTGACCGGATGCTGAACAAGCAGTTCCTGCCGGCGTTTGGCGCGCTCCGGCTCGACCGCATCCGGAGGCGGGACGTCGAACGGTGGTTCGACGCCTACAGCAGGACCGCGCCGGGCGGGGCCAACCTCGCGCTCCTGCTGTTGCGCCAGATCCTGAACGCCGCGGTGGCCACCGGCCTGATCGCGGCCAACCCGGCGCAGGGCGTCCAGAAAAACGCCCGCCCGAAATTCACTCGGTTCCTGTCGGCCGAAGAGATCGACCGGCTTCACCGCGCGCTCGACGAATTGGTCGACGAACGGCCCTTTTGGCACCAGCAGGCCGACATCGTCCGCCTTCTCCTCCTCACCGGCTGCCGCAAGGGGGAGATCGTCGGGTTGAAATGGTCGGAGGTCGACGGCGACGAGCTGAGGCTGGCGGACGCCAAGGCCGGCCCGCGCACGGTCTGGCTGAGCGGGGCGGCCCGGACCGTCCTCGACCGCCAGCCGCGCGTCGGGAGCCGTTACGTGTTCCCTTCGCCGGTAGATCCCGCGAGGCCGCGGTCCCCCGGTCTCAAGCTCTGGCCCCGGGCAAGGGCACGGACCGGGATCGAGGACGTCCGGCTTCACGATCTCAGGCATACCGTCGCCAGCCAGGTGGTGGCCCGGGGTGTCGCGCTGTCGACGGTGGCGAAAATGCTCGGCCACGCCAACCCGACCATGACCTTGCGTTACGCCCACGTCGGCGACCGCGACATCGAGGCCGCGGCGGAGAGGATCGGGAAGACGATCGCGCGCGCAATGGAAACCGGTCTGACAGTCGATCGGCCGTAGTGACGGTTCTAGGGCATACGACTGTTCTTGCTACCGCCCTTTCCCAGGGGGGCCGGAAAACACGATGTCTCCGGCACCCGTTCACGCTTGGAGGTGGCGGGTGGAACCGAGGTCCCACACGGCTCTTGCGGTTTTCATCGTATCCCGAGCCGGTTCGCCGTCTGCGCCGCACGCGCTCTCCGCGCGCAGCGTCCGCCAGAACGTTTCAAGACCGAACGCCATCACCGGCTCCCCGTTCCGGTCATAGCGCGCCTCCAGCGAGCGGTTTCGGCGGTCGGCGATGATCAGCGCGCCGCGAACCGGGAGGGATGTACCGAGATGGCGGCGAACCCTGCCGACATTCCGCGCGACCTGGCGCAACGCCGGGCGAAACCGTCGCTTGCCGAGCCAGTTCGACTTGGTCTCCACAACCCAAATCCCCGCCGGCGTCATCACCACGTGATCGACATTGCCGGAACCGCCCAGCGCGTCCTTGACGTCATGCGCGAACGCGCAGTCCGGCCGCGCGAGGGCGTGTTCGATGACATCGCCGACCCGACGCTCGGCCCGCAATCCCCGGGTCCAGGTCGCATCGATCCACCGGAGCAGCACCCAGAACATGCCAAATGACAGAAAGAGCGCGATAGTGACCGCCACGGTCAGGAACTCTCCCGTTCCGCCATCCAGGAACGGCAGGCCGCGAACCGCGAATCCCACGGCAAAGCCGCCGAAGGCCATGAAGATCATCGCGGCGGTTACGCCCAAATCCATAGTCTTCGCCCGCAACCAGTCTCCGGCCGCGTTCTTCCGTCCCCTCGATTCCATGTCCCGACGCTCCTCCTTGCAGATCGCTCGGCGCGTCTACCACCAAATCCATGGAAACCGAAGCCCCAGGCTGGTAGCTCTCCGCAAGGATCCGACGCCTCTCAGCCTGGTTCCAGCGCCGTGACAGCTGGAACTCCTTGCCGTTGCCGGAGTTGCGGCAAAGCGGATGGCGGCAGTGCTTGCCCTGCTTGACGGCCCGCATGGCGCGGGTGAGGCGCGTACTGCCGCGTCCGGGTCAGAGAACCCCCGGTTTCACCCGTTGCCGAAGCGCCGCCATGCCCTACTGGCGGCGCGTCCCGAACGCTCCGACGATGTTGCCGCGCTCGAAAATACCGCCCGCCTCGGCGTGGTTCGGACCGTAGAACCTCCCGACGATCCGTCCGTTCGTCCGCGATGCGAAGGTGCCCCCGACGAGGAACGGCACATCGTCGAACGCGATGCTCGCACGGGCGGCGCCGGTTTTCACTTCGTGCATGTTGGTGAACGCGGCATCGATGTTCGAGTCCGTGAAATCGGCGGTCAACGTCGCGTCGCCCAACATGGCCTCATGGCTTGTCACTTCGGCCGCGACTGCGACACCCCGCCAGACCGCGGACCCCGAGACCGGCGCACTGCCGGTGTTGTCGCCCCACGCTACTCCTGAGGCTGTGCCGTCATAGACCTGACCGTCAACCACATCCTTGCTGAGATCGATCAAAAAGGCATGATGGTCGGCCCAACCGCCATACAATTCGAAATCATAATAGCTTGTTACCGACGACAACGTTCCGTCAGGCAACGGCATTCCAGAAACTTCCGCCGGCGTCTCAGCCACCACCGCAGAAACTTCGTTATCGATCCGGCCTCGACCTTGTACGACCTTGACATCGCGCCGGGTCATAATGCCCCAAAACGTGGTTTCGGAGAAATCGTAATCGGACGGAATGACAACGAAAGATTCAGGAGATTCAGGGTCTCCAACAGTGCACTCCACGGCTGAGCCTCGGCATGAAACCGGAACATCCGGCTCCGGGTTGCTGCCGATTCCTCCTCGCCAGTTCGTCGCCGATTGGGAATCTGCGTCACTGACCACCTCGGACAAGCGGTCCTTGATCGTTTCCGACGGCAGGCTGAGGGAGGTTCCGCCGATCGCGGCCACGATCGGCCCCGTGTCCCGGAGAGGTGGCTCAAGGGAACCGCTGACGCTAGGGGGCAACGTTGGCTCCGTTGCTGCGTCACCATTGTCGGCACTGAAAACGCCGGTGAAAGCGGGATGCTGGAATGTTCCTGCCGCCGCCTCATGACCTTCGCCGGCAAAGATGCCGGTCACGGTTCCGGGATCGCCGCCGATCGTGGTGAAAGTATTGCCAGTGACGGCAATGTCATGTTGGAGGGTTCCTCCGAGAAATGGCTTCAACTCGCCATCCTTCTCAATTGTCGACAAGTGGTCGAGCTCGAAGGTTCCCGTTATGGCGGTGCCCAAGTCGAGTTCGATTTCCACATTCGAGGCCATGGGCTGTTTCTGGCTCGTGGTAAAACCCACGAGGATCCCATCGTAATTCGCAGTACCCAGAGACCGGATGTCGGGATTGTCTACAAAATCCGTGAGCGGCTTAACGCCGAACAACCATGGACGGATCTCATCGTTCTCCAGGTTGACGGCAAAAGTAGCTATCCTCCGTGTCGTCCCGGGTTCGTTTTGGTGACCGCCGAGCTGTAACCGTGCAGGCGTGTCCGACCAACGACCGTAGAAAAAGTAAGACGCATAATAGCCGGAGTCGGGGTCGGCGGGCCGGCTCGGCAGGGCATACTGTTCATACTGCCCCTCGCCAACGGTGTCCCATGTGGCACCAAAACCTACCACGGGATATTCGGTTGCCGGTTCCCACATAACGCCGGGAGCAATTTGCCTTCTCGTGATCTGCCCGTCCACGACCCGCGAATTGGCATAGTTGATACTCAACTGGTTTCCGCCGACGGTGGTTATTCGGTTCGGCGATGGCCTCGGGCTTGTCGTCGGAACGGAGGCGGTAGCGTCGTTCGGGAAGGCGTCCGCGTTGTCGCCCACCCCGTCGCCATCGGCGTCCGCGGTCTCGGAAGCGTCCCGCGGAAAGGCGTCCGCGTTGTCGCCCACCCCGTCGCGGTCGCTGTCCGCCGTCTCCGAAGGGTCGTTCGGGAAGGCGTCCTGGGCGTCCGCGACCCCGTCGCCGTCCGTGTCCGTCACCCCATTCGGTTGTTGCGGTGTCGAGGTCATCCCGTTCGGTTGGTCCTGCGGCGGTGACATCTTGTCGCCCGACCCTCCGCCTCCGCAGGCGGCAAGCGTCAGGGCCAGGATGGCTGACAATACGGTTCGGGAACGGGAGGACTGCATTCTGTGGTTCTCCACTGCAAGGGACGATGTATCGCCGGCTGGCGCCGGGCCGTTGCAGTCAATCCACAGGTACGTAGAAAGCCCTGCCTATTCGCCAAACGACGGGGAGCGACCCCGTTGTCGGGTTATGGCTCTTGTATTCGGCAGGTGACCCGACAGAGCGGGAGACCTGCGATTGACTGCACGAACGAGGCTGGCATAGATGCCCGACCGGATCAAGACCGCGCGACGGTTCGCCGGATGTCGTCGGTGTTTACGCTCCGGCGGTTTCCAATGGATGCGGCGCGATCCCGCCGGCGGCGCCGGTCCGCTACTCGCGGGACCGGTCCGGCGAGCGCCCGGTCGAGCACCTGAACACCTTCGCCGGCATTTATCGGAATCGCCAAAAGAGGTTCGACCTACCGCACCGATCGTCCGCCGCCGCTGCAATTTCCCCCTTTGCGCGTCCGGGGTACGTCTATGATGTTGGCTCATGGTCGCGACGGTCCGCAATCTGACGTCTGCCTCGGCCACGTCGGAGTATTTCCGCAACGAGGGCGGGTATTATCTCGGGGAGGGCGAGGGTTCGGAGGAGCTTCTCGCGAAGCGGGAGGAGGCTCGCGAGGCGAGCGCGTGGCACGGCGAGGGGGCGTCGGCTCTGGGCCTGAAGCCGGGCGCGCGGGTGGCGGCGGGCAAGTTCGAGAAGCTTCTCCGGGGCGAGGTGCTCGGCACGGGTGTCCGCCTGGGCCGGATGCGCGACGGCCAGCACGAGCACCGGCCGGGTTTCGACATCACGTTTTCCGCCCCCAAGTCCGTCTCCCTCGCCGCCCTGCTGCCCACGGAGGACCGCCCCAAGGGCGACCGTGCCGTGATCCGGGCGCACGACGCGGCGGTGCGGGCGACGCTGGACTGGGTGGAGGGGACGCTGCTCCAGACAAGGGGCTGGGACCCGGCGACGCGGACGCGGCCGAGGGTGGGGGCGCCGGCGATGGTGGCGGCGACGTTCCGCCACATCGCGAGCCGCAACCTCGACCCGCAGCTTCACACCCACGCGGCGATCGCCAACATGACGCGCGATTCCCAGGGAACATGGAAGAGCGTCGAGCCGACGCTGCTGCACCGCAACGCGCGGCTGATCGGGGCGTATTACCGCAACGAGCTGTCGCGCCGCCTGATCGAGGCGGGATATTCGGTGCTGCCGGCGATGGCGGGGCGGGTTCCGAGCTTCGAGCTCGCGGGCTACGGGAAGGAGGTGTGCGCGGCGTTCTCGACCCGGCGGCGCGACATCCTGGCCTATCTGGAGCGGAAGGGGATCGCGTACTCGACGTCCTCGGCGCAGGTGGCGGCGCTGGCCGGGCGCAAGGCGAAGGCGGAGCCGGTGCGGGACATCCTCCGGCGGCAGTGGGCCGACCGCGCGCGCGAGCTCGGTCTCGACACCGCCCCGTCGGTGTCGCGGTCCAGGGAACCCGCCGAGCTCGCCGCGGTTCCCTCGGCGATCGAGATCGTGGGCCGCGCGATGGAGCATCTTGAGGAGCGGCAGTCGGTGTTCGCGGCGGGGGAGCTGGAGGCGTTCGCGCTGGCGCACTCGCCGGGCCGGCACACGCTGGGCGAGATCCGCGACGCCGTGGACTGGATGGTGCGCGACGGCCACCTTGTGGAGGCGAAGCTGCGGCGTTCCGACCGGGCCTTCGTCACCGACCGGGCGCTGAAGGCGGAGCGCGCGACGATCGCCATGATGAAGGCGGGGATCGGCGAGGGACAGACACTCGCCGCCGAGGAGAAGGTCGCGGCGCATCTGGACGGCTCGTGTCTCACCGATGGGCAGCGCGAGGCGGTCCGGACCATATTGCTCTCGCGCGACCGCACGGTCGGAGTGCAGGGAAGGGCCGGCACGGGGAAGACCACCATGCTGCGCGAGGTGCGCGAGCTCGTGGGCGGCCGTCCGGTGGTGGGTCTCGCGCCGTCTGCGGCGGCGGCGCGGGTCCTGGAGCGCGAGGCGGGCATCCGCGCGCGCACCCTGCAATGGTTCCTGACCCGCTGCCAGGGGGCGGCGGACGGGAGCGCGGACCGGAAGCTCCGGGACCTGTTCGGCGGCTCGGTGCTGGTGCTGGACGAGGCGTCGATGGTGTCCACCGACCAGATGCGCCGGCTGATGCGGATCGCGGACGGCGTGGGCGTGGCGCGGCTGGTGCTGGTGGGCGACACGCGGCAGCTCCGCGCGGTGGACGCGGGCCAGCCGTTCCGCCAGCTCCAGCAGGCGGGCATGACGACGGCGGAGATGGACGACATATTGCGCCAGAAGACGCCGGCGCTGAAGGCGGCGGTGGAGGCGGCGCTGGCCGGGAAGCCGGACGAGGCGGTGGAGATGCTGGGGAACGGGCTGGTCGAGGTCGAGCACGAGGAGCTCGCGACCAGGGCGGCGGAGACCTGGCTGGCGCTGGACCCCGACGCGCGGGACGAAACCCTGCTGCTTGCGCCCACGCATGCGCTGCGGGAGGAGATCGTCCGGACGGTCCGCGACGCGCTGGCCGAAGAGGGGGTGTTGCGGGGGAAGGCGCTCACCATCGACCGGCTGGTCAATCTCGGCATGACCCGGGCCGAGCGGGGCGACGCGCGCAACTACCGGGACGGCGACGAGCTGGTGTTCAACCAGGACCTGGTGAACTACCGGCTCAGGAAGGACGAGGTGCTGACGGTGACGGGGACCGACCGCGACCGGGTGGAACTCCTGCACCCGGACGGCAAGCCGCGAAGCATCCGGCCGGCGGGACCGATCCGCTACCGGTTCGACGTCTACGAGACGCGCCGGATCGAGCTCAGGGCGGGGGACCGCATCCGCTGGACGCGCAACGACAGGGAGCGGACGCTGATCAACGGCGAGCGGGCGGAGGTGACGGAGATCGCGCGGGGACGCGTGAGGCTCCGGCTGGAGGACGGGCGCGCGATCTCTCTCAAGGAAAACGATCCCCAGCTTCGCCATATCGACCATGCGTGGTCGACGACGGTGCACGGCGCGCAGGGGTCCACGGCGGACGGTGTGATCGCGGTTCTCGATTCGAGCCACCGGGCGCTGACCGACCAGTCGACGTTCTACGTGGAGATCAGCCGGGCGCGGCGCAACGCGGTGGTGCTGACCGACAACCTGGACCAGCTGGTCGAGGCGCTGATGGCCGATACCGGCGAGCGTCCGACGGCGTGGGAGGCGGCGGGAGAGCGGACCGGGCCGGACCCGGAGGCTCTGGCCCGCGCGCTGAAGGAGAAGGCGCCGGTCTGGACGCCGCGGGACGAATGGCGGGCGCTGGAGGCGCGGGCGCGGGAACAAGGCACGGTGCTGTTCCTGGCCGCGGACTACGGGAGCCTGATCGAACGGACGCGCCTTCTCGCCAGGACGCCCGATCTCCCGGCCGACATCCGGGAGGTGACCGACGGTCTGCTCGCCTACGACCGCGCCTGCCGGGAAGAGGGCAGGGCGGCGGAGGAGTTCCTCGGTCTGCTGGAGGAACATGCCGGGAAGAGGAAGGCGCTGGAAGAAACCGCCGAGGCGGAACGCGGCGCGGTGGCGCGGCTCGACGGCTACGCGGACTGGCGCGGCATGACGGACCGCCTGGCCGGGAACTGCGCGGCGGTTATCGCGGCCGCGGCCGGCCACGCGGCGGCGGCGGCGGACGCGATCGGGCAGCGTCTCGACGATCTGCAAGACCTCCTCGTCTTCGACGACAGGGCGCTTGCCTTCGAGACGCTGCGCGCCGAGCTGGATACCAGCGCCGAGGAAGCGAACACGATCCCGTTCTACCGCGACGGTTACGACGATCTGGTCCAACAGGCCCGGGAACTCGTCCCCCTGACCGCGCCGGAAACATACATGCGGGGCGCGGCGGAGGCGGTCATCGCGGACCGCGACGCCTGCGCGAAGCGGCATGAGCAAATCGGCGCGCTGCGCGACGCGGCGGCGGCGTGCATCGAGGCGCGCGCGGGGCTCGAGACGCGGGCCGGCGCGGAGCCGCCCACCGGGCTGGAGGGCTACGCCGCCTGGTCGGCGGACTGCGCGGCGGCGGCCGAGAGCTGGCAGGCCATGCAGGAGGATTCCGCGAAGTGGCAGCCCCATCTCGACCGGTGCAGCGAGGACGTCGCGCAAATCGAGGCCGACCTCGAACGCCTCGACGGGCTTCTCGGCCTCGACGAAGCCTGGACCGAGCTCCTCGACATGCGCCAGGAGATCTCGGCCGAGGCGCATCGGCTCGATTGCGACGCGTTCGACCTCGAACGCTGGGACGGATTCGTCGACAGGGCGCGCGAGCTTGCCGCGTGGCCCGATGTACCGGAGGCGGCGGCGGAGGCGGCCGCGCGGGTGCTGGACTACGACGCCCGCAGCCGGACGGTGCGGGACTTCTCCTCCGGCGTCGCGGTGCATGCGGAACGGCGGAACGCGCTGGAACAGGAGGCGGCGCGCGGGCGGAGGGAGGATCCGAACCTCTCGATTATCGATCTTGCCGGCTACGCGCCGCTTTCCGCGTTCGCCCGGGAGCTCGTGCAAATCGGCGAGACCGTCCAGGCCGAACTGCCAGCCTACGGCCCCCATCTCGACCGGTTGCCGGGCGGGAGGGAGGGGTTCGCCACGGCGTTGGGGGGCCTCGACTGGCACGGCCCGTTCGACCGGTTCGTCGACGTGACCGGGCGGATCGGGGAGGCGAAGCAGATCGCGGCGGAGACCGGCATCCTCGCGTTCCACGCCCCCGGCTACGGCGCGGCGATGGACGACGCGCGCGATCTGGCCGAGGAGCGCGCGCTGGAGGAGGAGGCCGCCCGCGACCGTCTCCAGGCCGAGCTCGACGAACAGGCCGCCCGGCGGGCGGAATGGCTCGGGATCGAGCGGCTGCTGCTGGAGCTGGACGCGATCGGGAAGGAACGCCGGGCGCTCGAACGGGAGGCCGAGCGGGAGGACGCCGCGCTTTCCGAACGCCTCGAATCCGAGGGTTGGAATACCCGGCACGCCGAGTTCGCCGCCGACGCCCGCGCGGCGCTCGCCGCCGAGACCCTCGCGGAGCACTGGAACAGCCAGCCCGAGGTTCGCGAACGGATCGAACGGGGGATCGAGGGGATATTCGAGAGCCTCGATCTCTCCGAGCAACACGACCAGGACCGCGCCGCCGGGGAGGAGCAGGACCGGGGCCGGGGCGAGGATGCCGCGCTCGACAGCGCCGCGTTGGCGGAGGACTACCCGGTCCGGTGCAGGCGCGACCTGGTGGTGGGCGATGTGCTGTGCTGGAGCGAGCCTGCGGTCTCCGACCGGCTGCCCG
>JAPPIT010000070.1 GCA_028820505.1 Defluviicoccus sp. | reverse complement strand
TTGGGAGTGGACACTATGGAGGTGTCCACCAGGGACCGAGTGGACACGATCGCACATGTCGGATGGATTGGAGAAGTTGGGGTCGGGGCAGGCGCGCCCGGCTCGGCAGCGGCGTCGCTGGAGCGAGGCGGAGAAGCGCCGGATCGTTGCGGAGAGCTACCAGGCGGGGGTTTCGGTCTCTCTGGTGGCGCGGCGCAATGACATGAACGCCAACCTGCTGTTCACCTGGCGTCGTCAGTATCGCGAGCGGGGCGGTTTCGTGCCGGTGATTGTCGAGCCGGACCGGATGCTGCCGCCGCCGCCCGATGCCGGCCGGGACGCCATGCCGGCGACGGGCCGGATGGAGATCGCGCTGTCGGACGGGTCGCGGGTGATCGTCGACCGCGAGGTTGACGGCGCGGCTCTGGGGCGGGTGCTTTTGGCGCTGGCGCGGCGATGATCGCTGTACCGGGCGGGGTCCGCGTCTGGCTGGCGACCGGGGTGACGGACATGCGGCGCGGGATGAACACGCTGGCGCTCCAGGTCCAGGAGGATCTCGGGCGCGATCCTCACGCCGGCGATTTGTACGTTTTTCGGGGACGCAGAGGCGACCTGATCAAGATTCTCTGGCACGACGGGATCGGGATCTCGCTCTATGCGAAGCGGCTTGAGCGCGGCCGGTTCCAGTGGCCTGTGACGTCGGGCGGCGCGGTGTCGATCGGCGCGGCGCAGCTCGGCTACCTGCTCGAGGGGATCGACTGGCGGAACCCGGTGCATAGCTGGCGGCCGTCGCGGGCGGGCTGATCCGCGACATAATGACTCACCCGGGGTGTCGGGTATCGCGTCGAATCGGGCGATGTGGTGGGCTTCCTGGCATGACCGAGGGGTCCGGGATCGACGCGCTGAGGGTGGCGCTTGCGGCGGCGGAGGCCAAGGCCTCCAGGGCCGAGGCGAAGGCGACCGAGGCCGAGGCGCGGGCTGCGGTGGCGGCGGCGAAGGTGTCGGACGCGGAAGCCGAGATCGCCTTCCTGAAGCTGATGATCGAGAAGCTCCGGCGCGAGCTCTACGGCACGCGCTCGGAGCGCAAGCAGCGTCTTCTGGATCAGCTCGAACTCCAGCTCGACGAGCTCGAGGCGAGCGCGACCGAGGACGAGCTGGCGGCCGAGGCGGCGGCGGAGACCGTCGAGGTCCAGGGGTTCAGGCGGCGCCGGTCGGGGCGCAAGCCGTTCCCGGCGCATCTTCCGCGCGAGCGTGTGGTGGTTCCGCCGCCGACCTCCTGCGCGTGCTGCGGCTCGGCGAAGCTGTCGAAGATCGGCGAGGACATCACCGAGACGCTGGAGGCGATCCCGCGCCGGTGGAAGGTGATCCAGACGGTGCGCGAGAAGTTCACCTGCCGCGATTGCGAGAAGATCTCGCAGCCGCCCGCGCCGTTCCATGTGACGCCGCGGGGCTGGGCGGGGCCGAACCTGCTGGCGACGATCCTGTTCGAGAAGTACGGCCAGCACCAGCCGCTCAACCGGCAGCGCGACCGCTACGCGCGCGAAGGCGTCGATCTCAGCCTGTCGACCCTGGCCGATCAGGTGGGCGCGTGCACGGTGGCGCTCAGGCCGCTGCACGATCTGATCGCGGCCCATGTCATGGCGGCGGACCGGCTGCACGGCGACGACACCAAGGTGCCCGTATTGGCCAGGGGCAAGTGCGTCACCGGGCGGGCCTGGGTCTATGTGCGCGACGACAGGCCGTTCGGCGGTCCGGACCCGCCGGCGGCGCTGTTCCGCTACTCGCGGGACCGGTCCGGCGCTCACCCGGTGGAACACCTGGAGACGTTCGCCGGCATCCTCCAGGCCGACGTCTACGCCGGCTACAACGCCCTCTATGCGGGCGGGAGATCGCCCGGGCCCGTGATCGAGGCTCCGTGCTGGAGCCACGCGCGGAGGAAGTTCTTCGAGTTGGCCGACATCGCGGCGAGCGCGCGCCGGGGCAAGAACGCGCCGCCGATCTCGCCGCCCGCCCTGGAGGCGGTGAAGCGGATCGACGTGCTGTTCGACATCGAGCGCGGGATCAATGGCGAATCCGCCGAACATCGCCTTGCCGTACGCAGGGAGCTCAGCGCGCCGGTGCTGGCCGATCTCAAGGACTGGATTGGATGGAGGCCGAGCGCAGGAAGCTGTCGAAACACGCCCCGGTGGCCAAGGCGATGGACTACATGCTGAAGCGCTGGGCGCTGTTCGCCCGCTTCCTCGACGACGGCCGCATCTGCCTTACCAACAACGCCG
>JAPPIT010000154.1 GCA_028820505.1 Defluviicoccus sp. | reverse complement strand
CATTCTGCTCGCGATGATCAGGGATCATATGGAAGGGGAGCCGGCATGAGCACTGGATCGCGCGGCCGGCTTAGCGGGATTGCGGCGCCACGCTTGGCGGAACGCTGTTCCTTGCTCCACATCGTGCGGATAACGCGTGGCCAGGCCACAATCTCGGCGCAAGCCGCGGCCGTTCCCCGGCGCCGCAAAGGCGGCGCGGGGGAACGGATTTCGGTATGATCAGGTCCGCCCGGCCTGCCGATCGCCTCCCCGATGACGCGGCCTCGGTAGCGGAGAAATCTGGATGGAGCGATCCGACACTCATCCCGAAGAGGCCGCGCGGATCCGAGATCGACTTTCGAGGCTCGATGCGGAGCGGGCGGAACTGGTGAGGCGGCTCTCGGAGCTCGGACACGCGACCCGGCCCGCGGCCGCGCGCTGGCCCGGTCCAGTGACGAACCGCTCGCCCACGCGCGACAAGATCGCGCTGTTCCGGGCCCTCTTCCGCGGACGGGAGGATGTGTATGCCCGGCGTTGGGAGAACGACGGGAAGGGCACGGCGGGCTACGCGCCCGTCTGCGCCAACGAGTGGAGGCGCGGCCTGTGCGACAAGCCCAGGGTGCGGTGCGGGGCGTGTCCCAACCAGGCCTTCTTACCGGTCGCGGACGAAGCCATCGACGGGCATCTCCGCGGGCGCCACACATTGGGCGTCTATCCGATGCTGGCCGACGACACCTGCCGGTTCCTCGCGGCCGACTTCGACAAGGTCACGTGGCAGCGCGACGCGGGCGCCTATCTCGACGCCTGCCGCGCGAAGGGTATCCCGGCGGCCCTCGAACGCTCGCGCTCCGGAAACGGCGCGCATGTGTGGTTCTTCTTCGAGGAGCCCATGGCCGCATCGCTCGCGCGCCGGTTTGGCGCCCATCTCCTGACCGAGGCCATGGAGCGCAATCCCGATATGGGGTTCCACTCCTACGACAGGTTCTTTCCGAGCCAGGACACGCTGCCTCAGGACGGGTTCGGCAACCTTGTCGCCCTTCCCCTGCAGGGCGTTCCGAGGGAAAACGGCAACAGCGTCTTCCTGGACGCGGACTTCGAGCCCTGGCCCGACCAGTGGGCGTTCCTGTCGGGGCTGCGGCGTCTGGGCGGTGCCGAGATCGCCGCCGTCGTGGACGAGGCCGACAGGCAGGGCCGGATCGTGGGGCTGCGCCTGCCGCTCGGCGACGAGGACGAGGAGCCGTGGACCGCGCCGCCGTCGAGGCGCAGGCCACTGCCCGCGATCGCCGGCGCGCTACCGGAGCGTATCTGCGCGGTGCTCGGCGACCAGCTCTACGTCGCCCGCGAAGGGCTGCCACCCGGCCTGGTCAACCGGCTGGCAAGGTTGGCGGCGTTCCAGAACCCGGCCTTCTACGCCGCACAGGCGATGCGGCGCTCCACATTCGGAACGCCCCGCGTCGTCGCCTGCGCCGAGCTTCTGTCGCACCACGTCGCGTTGCCGCGTGGCTGTCTGGAGGCGATGGAGCGGCTGCTGAACGAACTCGGCATCGGCCTCGAACTGCGCGACGAGCGTCATGCGGGCCGTTCGGTGGAGACAACGTTCCTCGGCGACCTGACGCCGGAGCAAGCGGACGCCGCCGACGCCCTGCTCCCGCACGACACCGGCGTGCTCGCCGCCGCCCCCGCGTTCGGCAAGACGGTCGTCGCGGCGTCGCTGCTCGCCGCCCGGGGAACCAATACGCTGATCCTGGTTCATCGCCGCCAGCTCATGGACCAGTGGACCGCGCGGCTCGGCGCGTTCCTCGATCTGCCACATTCCGCCATCGGGAATATCGGCGGCGGCAAGCGCAAGCCCACCGGAATCGTCGATGTCGCCGTCATCCAGAGCCTGGTGCGCGGCGACGAAGTGGACGACATCGCCGCCGATTACGGACACCTCATCGTCGACGAATGTCATCACCTCTCGGCGCCGAGCTTCGAGAAGGTCGCGCGCCGGGCGAAGGTCAAATACGTGCTCGGGTTGTCGGCGACGGTGACACGCCGGGACGGCCACCATCCGATCGTGTTCATGCAGTGCGGTCCGGTGCGGTTCCGGGCGAGTGCGAGGGCCCAGGCCCGGCAGCGCCCGTTCGCGCACCGGGCGCTGCTGCGCCGGACCGCATTCCGGGTTCCCGACGGCATCGAAACGGAACGCCCGCCGATCCAGCATGTCTACGCGGCGATCGCCGAGGACGAGGCGCGGAACGACATGATCTTCGACGACGTTCTGAGCGCGCTGGAAGCGCGCCGCTCGCCGCTCGTGCTGACCGCGCGCAAGGACCATGCCGAGCTGCTCGCAGGCCGTCTCGGCCGGTTCGCGCGCAACATCTTTTTCCTGCGCGGCGGCATGGGCGTCAGGCAGCGCGGCGAGGTCGCGCGGCGCCTCGAGGAGATCCCAGACACGGAGGAACGGGTCCTGATCGCCACGGGGCGCTATATCGGCGAAGGGTTCGACGACGCGCGCCTCGACACCCTGTTCCTCGCGATGCCGGTGGCATGGAGGGGAACGCTCGCGCAGTATGTCGGGCGCCTGCACCGCCTGCATCCCGCCAAGCGCGAGGTGCTGGTCTACGACTATGTCGACGAGGCCGTGCCCGTGCTGCTGCGCATGATGAAAAAGCGCATCCGGGGCTATCGCAACCTCGGCTATTCGGTCGAACGGCCCGGTGGCGGGAACGCAATCTAAGATTGCGGAGGCGGTTGCCGCGACAGGGTGTCTGTCGTGCCCCGCGTCGTTCTCCGGCGGTCGGTATGCAACGCCGGCGAATTGCGACGGTTCCGGGACGGCAGCGCATCGGGGCCGTCGTCGCCCGCGGGCACCCTTTCCGCAACCGGGGATCGCCGGCACGCCGATCCTGAGATCCGGTTCGGCGCGAAATTGCGACGCGAAGGGGCGGCGTGGGAATGACGGCGGAATCGGGAACCGCGAAGGGCGCGCTGACGGCGCGGGCGACGGAGACCGCGGCGGCCTGCGTGCGCGGAACCCGAACGCGGCGGGCGAGGATTCGCCGCGCCGGACAAGAGAGGCTGTCGGAGACCCGAACGGTTTCGTCCCGGACCGGTCAGCGGGTCGACCTCCGCGCGGCTCTCGGCGGTTCGGAGCGCCCAGCGTCGGGAGGCGCTACATCTTGGCGTGCCCGGCCGTTCCCGCCTGCCGCGACGGTCAGGCGGACTCGCTGTAGACCGGCCTCGAGGGCGGCGTCCCCGGGTCGCGCTGAGGCACCGCGTGGAGGCGGTAGATTTCGCCGCCGATGAACCGGCCGACCAGCGAGCCCTCGCGGGTCAGCCGGGCGCAGACCTCGACCACGATCAGCACCTCGCCTCCCGCCATGGCGAACCCGCCCGGCAGCGCCGATCCTCCTCCCTCGGCGACATGGCGCGGGCAGTCGCCGGCGAGCGCGCCGGTCGCCGTTTCGTCGCCGAACCGGATCGACGCATCGGACCACAGCACCGCCGCCGGCTGCGGCGGATCGCCGGGCGGGCGGCGGAACGCGGTGATCGCGTAGACCAGGTTGGCGGGCAGGCGAAGCTCATGGGTGTAGAGAACCTCCCCGAGCGCCTTCAACTCGTCTCCGTTCGGTTCGGCGTCGCGCGAGACGTAATCCGCCATGACACTCGCCAGTCGCCCGCTTGCGGTGTCCGCCCTGATCCTCGAATAGAGATCGAAACAGAGAGCCGCGGCCGAGAGCAGCACTACCGCGCCGAGGGCAAGCTCGATGGCCGCGCTGCCGCGGTTGCCGCCGACGAAAGTCCGAAGTCGGTGGAGGGTATGGACCATGTTCGAATCCCGGCTCGTCCCCGCGTGCTGGCGGGGAATCCAAGGGCCGCAGAATAGCCGCACCCGGAAGATACGCAAGCGCCCGTCTCGGCATCCGTTTCCGTGGGGCCGTTGGGGAAGCCCGAACCCGACCGCCGCCGCGCCTTCGGAAACGCGATCGCCGCATCCCGATATGGGTGCCGATCGCGGGCCCGGCGACGTCGCCGCGCCGGATTCGGCAACGAGCCCGGAACCGCCCGGATCGGAGTTGCCGGCAGGGGCCCCGCCGTGAACACGGTCGAGATCCTCCGACACGACAGGGAGGCGCCGCCTCTCGCGGGCCGGAGGGTCAATAATGATAGCCGTCCACCCTCGGGGGAGAGGACGTTCCCGCGTTCCGGGGGGGCTTGCCGGCAGTCACCAGCCGGGCGGTGACGATCACGATCAGTTCGAGCTCGTCCGAGCGCACCGAACGCTGGCCGAACAAGGCGCCCAGAACCGGGATGTCCTTGAGTCCGGGCAGCCCGGCTTCCCGCGTGTTGGACGCGTTGCGGAACAGTCCCGCGATCACGATCGATTCCCCGTCGCCCACCTCGACCGTCGTCTCCGCGCGGCGCACGTTGATCACCGGCACGTCCACGCCGACCACCTGGACGGCTTGACTGAGGGACGGCTCCGACACCTCGGGCCTGACCTTCAGCACGATCCGGCCGGTATCGATGACCGTCGGAACGAAGTCGAGCAGGATGCCGTATTTCTTGTACTCGAAGACGATCACCCCGTCCTCGAATCCGGTCGGCAGCGGATACTCGCCGCCCGAGAAGATGGATGCCGATTCTCCCGAGACCGCGGTGACGTTGGGCCGCGCCAGCACGTTGGCAAGCCCCGCCGTGGCTAGCGCGTCGACCATGCCGCCGATCCGCGTCCTGGCCGTCGTGCGGCTGAATCCCAGACCCGGCGCGACCTCTCCGTCGATGGTCGCCCGCAGCCCGCCGGGGAAGGGCGCGGTGCCCGCGCCGCCGCCGAGACCGGGCAGCAACCGCCCGATGCGGAATCCAAGGAAATCGTCGCCGCGGACGCGGAATGCCTCCCAGTTGATCCCGAAATCCTCGGTGACGGAGCGCTGCACCTCGGCTATCTGGACTTCCAGGTTGACCTGCTGCGCGCCGGTGACCCGCAATCCGTTGTCGATCGGCGTGTCCCTGGGGAGCGCGCCCGCGGCAAGCCGCAGCGCGCGCTCGGCGTGCGCTGTCGACGCAACCTCGCCGGTCAGCGCGACGCCGCGGCCGGCCCGCTTCGCCCGCACCCCCTGCAATTCCGGTTCGTTGGCGAGGATTCCGCGTATCGGCTCGATGTCGAGCACCACCGAAACGGTCCAGTGGCGGACCTTTTCCTCGTCCTGAAGCACCGTGACCGAGGTTCGCCCGACGGCCTTGCCGATGATGTAGACCATCTTCGGAGACAGGAGCTGAACGTCGGCGACCTCGGGCGCGGCCACGAGCACCGATGTCGCCTCGCCGGGCAGGTGAAGCCGCCGGCTCTGCCCGAGCACCAGCTTCACCGTCGGCCTTCCGGCGGGCCTCCGTGCGCCGCGGTCCGGGGATGTGCCCGACGGCGTTGACCGTTCCCGCGCGGGGGCGGGGTTTGCCGTAGCCGCCGCGGCGACCGGCGGCATCGCGGGGGCGGGCGCCGCACCGATCCGCAAAAGAAGAGCCGAAGTCGACGCCGGAACGAGGCGTGCGGCGGTTGCAGGGCTTCCGGTCGACGGGGTGAGGCGCAGGAGAAGGCCGGACAGGAACGGTCGCGGCCGGGAGCTGCCGCGTCCCGCGCGTCGCGCGTCCTCGATCATGCGCGACAGCGCCTCTCCGTCGCCGTCGAGCCAGTAGGTCGGGTCGTGCCGCGCGTGGATCTCGCTGGCCTTCTCGACCATTTCCGCGGCGAGCAGCATGCGCAGGAAGTTCGCCGATATCCGCGGATGCCCGGATGACAGGCGGAGGGCTTCCCGGTACTTCGCCTCCGCCGCCTCGTGGTCGCCCTCGATGGTCGCGGCGACGGCGAGGCCGTTGACCGCCCAGGCCTCGCCCGCCGAACCCCGCCCCGCTTCGCGCGCTTTCTCGAAATGACGGCGCGCCGCATCCAGGTTGCCCTGCGCGAGAGCGGCGCGCCCGCCGCCCAGCCGCGCTTCCGCCCTGACCGCGCGCGCCTCTTCCGCCCGTTCCGCGGCGCGCTGGAAATACCCCTCCGCGGCCGCGTAGTTTCCGTCGTCGAACGAAATGTGGCCGAGGCCCAGGAACGGCTCCGGTGCGTGTTCGAACCGCTCCGACAGCGACAAGTAGAGCCGGCGCGCAGCCACGGGCTGGCCGGCGGCGAGCGCGGCCTCGGCGACCGCCAGGTTGTTCCGGAGAAGATCGCCGCGGCGGCTCGCTTGGTCCGTCGGCTGCCAGTCCGCACAGGCGCCGAGCAACAGGACGACCGCCGGTATCAGCGCGGTGCGCGAACGACCGACGGGCGCGCGGGTCGTTCTCGCGGCCATGGCCGCCTTCCGCGCGGTCCGGTCGTCAGGTAGACGGCAAAACAGCATTCTTACCCGTCATCAAGAAAAGAAATCAGATAGTTAACGGGCGGCTTTGGCACCGACCTTCAATTGGATGGCAAGATGAACCGTGGCAGACGAATTGTAAACACGCGAATTTTGCCACCCCGCGGCCGGTTCTCCGACCGGTAGCGTTGGCCGCATCGATGCCTTCGGATTGCACCTTCAACGAACCGCTCCGGAACGATCCCGTTCGTCGGAGCGGCGGCGGACAGATCGAGACCGGGATGACAGCCGGCCGAGAGGGCGGGGCGGATGCGGTGGAACCGCAAACGGCGTCCGGCGACCCGCGCAACGGCATCGCGCGGCACGCCGGTCGGTTTCCGGCCTTCTCGCGCGGACTTGGCGAGAGCGGTCGGAGACGGTATGAACAGGGCGTGACCCCGGCGGCGGTCGGCGGGTTTCTTCGACCGGGGACCGGGTCGAGACGTCGCCGGTGCCCGGTGCGCCGGTCCGATCGACGGCCCGCGCTTGGAACGTCGGGGTCCGCGGGTGTCAACGCTTTCCCGCCCTGCGTCAAACCGGGAGCAGACGGTGACCGAGTTCCTGTCCCTGCGATGCGGCCTCCGCGCAGTCGCAATTCTCCTGCCGCTTTCGCTCGCGGCGGGATGCCATGAACCGCTGGCCGTCCAGGATCCCTACTTCGTTCCGGGAAGCGGCGTTGCCGCCGCGCAGCGCGCCGAGGCCCAGCAGACGGTGAGATACAATCGGGCACTCCAGGCGGCGCGGCAATCCTGCCCCGCCTCTCCGCCGCGGACCGCGGCGGCCGCGGTCGGGCCGCGGCGACCTGCCGCGGACTCCCGCCGCGCCGCGCTCGCCCGCCTGTGCGCCGAGCTGCCGGGTCGCTCGTCGGCCGCGCTCGGCGGTACCGGAAACGCATACAGGCGGTGGGTTGAAGACAAGGTGCGCGCCCTGCCCGAGTCGTCCGCCACCGCGGCCGGCGCCGCCGGCGGCTCATGATCCGCGGCGCGGACGGAAACCCCCGGCCCGATCTCTGAACCCTCGATGGCCTCGCCCGCCAAGCGCCCCTTCGCGCGCTGCTTCGCCGCCGATGTCCGGACGGAACGGGCCTTGCGGGAAGGGCTCGCCGGCCGCGAGGTCCGGATACAGCGGGGACGGTTGTCCGCCGCGCTTCGGACGCTGGCCGCGGAGCCCGCGTCCCGTCTGGTATTCGTCGACCTCGACGGCATATCGGAACCCGAAACGGCGGCGAGGCGGTTGACCGGGGTGTGCGCCTTCGACACCGCGCTGATCGCGATCGGCTCGGTCGATACCGCACAGTACGGCCGCTCCCTGCTGCAGCACGGCGTGGCGGATTATCTCGTCAAGCCGGTCACCGCCGCCGCCATACGGGAAGCGACGGCGGCCGTGACCGACGATCTGCCGGAACAACTCTACGCCGGCAGCGTCGTGGCCGTCGCGGGCAGCGCCGGCAGCGGAGCCTCCACGCTGGTCGCCGCCGCCGCGCGCGGCATCGCCGACGAGGCCCGCGTCGTTTCCGTGGTGGATCTCGATCGGGTCGCGGGCAAGCTGCCTTCCCGACTCGGCGTCGAACCCCGGGACGGGCTGTCCGCGCTTCTCGCCCCGACCGGCCCCGACGGAGGCGAAGACGCGGAAGCGCAAGTCGACCCCGACGGGCTGGACGAGACCGTGACACCGGTCGCGCCGGGCATTTCCCTGGTCGCATATCCTCCGGCGGGTCCGCTGCCGGCGCGTCCGGCCCCGCCGGCTCTGTCTGCGCTGTTCAAACGCCTCGCCAACCGAACGCATGTCGTCCTCGTTACCGGTCTTGCCGATCCGGAGACCCAGATGGAGGTCCTGCGGCAGGCCGATGCGCGGCTGCTGCTTTACGAACCCACCCTGCCGAGTATCGGCGCCGCGGTTCGGCTGATTTCGCAGCTGGGCACGGCCTGTCCCGTGTCTCTGGTCCAGTGCTCGACGCGAATGCGGCGCTACCCGCTTTCGCCCGCGCATGTCCGCTACGCCCTCGCCGACCGGCGTCCCGACGTCGTGATCCCGTTCGAGCCGGCGCTGCACGCGGGCTCCGTCGGCAAGGCCCAGGGCCGTCCCGGCAAGGCCTATCGAAAGGCGCTGCAACGGGCGATGGAACTCATCGGGCAGGGCGCGGCCGCCGAAGCCCGGTGAAGCCGGGTCGATCCCGCCATGCTGGCGACCCGCGGTCGTGGCGCGGGGCGGACCGTGCCCCGTTCCATAGCCGGCGGCCAGGTTGCCGTGGAACCGGGGACCGCTCATGATCGCGAGAGCCGGACACGGAGATTCGAAAGACCGAACGCACCGACCGATCTCCCACATGGTCCGCGCCTGTCGGAATCGGGCCGTTCGAACCGGTCGCGGTCCGGTCCGTTCCTGACGCAGGGTCGAGTACCCGTGCGAGCCGGACCGGTGCCGGGCCTCGGGGCTGCGCTCGCCGGTCGGCCCCGCGCCGCTGTGCGGCACCGGCCGGAGACCTCATCCGGGTTCCACCACCGTCAATCGGACGGGCCGCTGGATCAGATATTCATGGACGGCCATCGAGCAGCTCGCCCACCAGCCGCCTTCCGGCCCCGTGACGCGGCTGGCGGCCACATCGATCGCCGGGCCCTCGATCTCCGCGATGCGGTCCCGGACCGCGGCGAGGTAGCTCGGCGCCATCGCGAGCGCGCCGGAGATCAGCACGATCTCGGGCCTCACGAACCCCGCGTAGATCGTCACCAGCCGCCCGAGCTCGCGGCCGGCGCCCGCCATGAGCGCGGCGACCTCCGGATCGCCCGACCGGTCGCGCTCGATCGCCCGGTGAAGCTCGCGATCGAATTGCACCGGCGGCGCCTGCGCGGCGCGCTCGCCGTGAAGGCGCCGGAGGATGCCCTCGCCGGCGGCGAGGTCGTCGAGCGTGGACACGGTGCCGTCCTCGCCGATGAAGTCCATCTTGCCTATTCCGCCGGTGCGGAGGGGGGAGCCCGAGACCACCCGCCCGTCCACGATCACGGCGGCGCCGATGCCCGGGCCGCAGAGCATCATCAGGAGGTTGCGCCGCCCGCGCGCGGCGCCGAACAGCATCTCGGCCTCGGCGATGCCGGCCGTCAGGTTGCGGACTTCCACTGGAAGGTTGAGCAGTTCCGAGAGCCGGGCGCGCACCGGGAAGGAGCCCCATCCCATATAGGGAGAATTCAGGACGGTCCCGCTCCCGGGTTCGACCTCGCCGATGATCAGGAGCAGGCCGCCGAGCAGGCGGCGGCGGTCCTCCACGTGTGCGCCGATCATGCGCCGGCAGTCGTGCGCCACCCGCCGGAGGACGCTGTCCGCGTCCTCGACATCGTCCAGCTGGCTGTAGATGCTGTCGACGATGTTGCGGCCGATATCGGCAAGCGCGACGGTCTGGACGGTCTGGACGATGCAGATGCCGAGCACCAGCCCGCCCGCCGGGTCGATGCTCATCAGCCGCATGCGCGGGCCCGGCCTGACGGGCCCCTCGCCGGGCTCCTCGATGCGCTCGCGCACCAGCCCGGTGTCGATCAGGGGAGGGGCGATGCGCGACATCGTCGCGGCATTGAGGCCGAGCTGGGCAGCGACCTCCTTCCGCGCCACCGGCCCGTTGAGCATGACCTCCCTCAGGAATGCGCTCCGGTTATCCACGCTTCCGGCGCTCGCTTGCCATTTCTCGCCGCTACTCCGAAGCGCCGCGCCCGGCTTCTTCGCCCAGCCATGCGGCGAATGCGCGCACTTCTGGACGCCGGAAGGCGGGTCGGTAAACGAGCAGCCAGTACGAATCGTCGACCGGCAGGCTCTCGGGGACGGGGCGTACCAGGCTGCCCGCGGCGAGATCCTCACGCGCTATGGTGGTGCAGGCAAGTATGACGCCCCGGCCCTGGCGGGCGGCCTCGAGCAGGAGCCGCGCGGTCAGCGCGGAGGTGCCCTCCGTCTCGATGCCGGCAAGCCCGACCGCGGCGAGGAAGGTGGGCCAGTCGGGCCAGTTCCAGCCCCGACCGACGACCTCGCGCTCCAGCAGCGTGGCGCCGGCAAGGCCGGGTCCGGGGCAGGCACCCGGGCCGCAGACCGGGAATATCTCTTCGTTGTCGGTCAGGCGCGTGCAGACGGTTGTCGCGTCTTCCTCGAAGACCCCCCACTCGACGACCACCTCGTCCAGGCTCGAAGCGCTGACCATCTCGCGGCTGTCGAGGAGAACGATCTCGATCTCCGGCCTGATCTCGCGGAATCGCCCGAGCCTCGGGAGCAGCCAGGTGGAAGCGAAGATGGGCGGCACCATGACCCGCAGCTTCTCGCCCAGCGCCGGCCGGCGGAGTCCGTCGACGGATTGCGCGATTTTCAGAAAGGCGTCCGAGAGCCCGTTCTGCAGCTCCCTCCCGTCCGCGGTCAAGCGGACGCCGCGCCCGTCGCGGACGATGAGGGCGAGGCCGATGCTTTCCTCGAGATTTCTGATCTGCCGGCTGACCGCGCTCGTGGTGACCGAGAGTTCGGCGGCGGCGGCCGACAGGGAGCCGGTGCGCGCGACGGCATGGAATGCGCGGAGCGCGTTGAGCGAGGGCCTGTCGTTCACCAAGCTGGGCTCCGCCGCGTTCGGCCTCTGGAAATCCAACCCGAGATATACATGTCCTGCACGGGATAAAGGCGATCTGAAATGAATTTTACACAACTGTTGAGTCTTCGTAACAATTGTTGAGAAAAATTCCATCGAATTCGGTGCCGCGACCGGCACCGGGTACGGTCGAGGGCGTCGGAAAGGCCCGCGTTGGCCGTGAAGGATGACCGGCCGGGCCGGCTCCGGCCGCGTCCGGCGATCTCCCGGGGCAGCGGCGCGGCGCCGGCGAAGTTCGGAACCGCCTCCATCCGGATCGCGTTCGGAGAGCTGCTTCTCCTTGCCGCTCAAACGTCCGGCGAACGGATCGGGCGTCGTCCTCGAAACTTTCCCGGTCGATGACGTTCCTCGCCGCCTCGAGACGTCCGCCCTCCGATACGGTCGCCCGCGCCGCAGCGCATCGCCGGTCCAGGCGATGCCGCGCTCCAGCGTGGGCAGTTGAGCGAACCGGCCGGTCTCGCGGTGGACCGCCCCGGCGACCGCGGGCATAGCGGCGGCCTCGCGGAGGCTGGACGGGTCGGCGCCCTGTCCGGCGAGGTCCCGCGCCGTCTCGAGCTGGGCCTGCCAGTCGCGGTCGAGCCAGACGCCCGCCTCGCCGCGCGCCATGTCGGGGAGAGCCCGGCGGTCCACCAGCGCCCGCGCCATCTCGGTGACGCGGCCATACCCCTCGGCATGGAGCGGCAGGGTCTTTTCCGCGCGGTCGCGTTGCTCGATCGCCGCCGCACCCCCCCCGGAACGACGCTATCCCGTTGCGCAGTTCGATCGCCGCCGGCCGGTCGAGAGCCTCGCCGACCCGGTCCCGCGGGCGCGGCATCTTGTCGAGCCGGGAAGCGGCCCGGGATTCTTCCACATCGCCCGGGATTTCTCCGAGGAAGTTGCGGGCGGTGTCGCGGAGACCGCGCGAAGCCTCCTGCCAGGCGGGCAGGGCGTCGGGCTGGGACCTTCCGGGTGCGCGTGCGCCTTCGTCGATTCCGGCGCGCTCGCCGATATGTTGGCCCGCCGCCTCCAGGAAGGCCGCGGAGGGGGCTGTCTCGACGCGGACGCGGAGATCGTGGGCGAGCGCCGCGTCGACGGTCTCCTTCGCCTCGGGCGCGAGGCCCGGCTCGTCGCGGAGCCCTTCCACCGTGGATGCGAGCTCGCGTGCGATGACCGCCAGAGCCCGGCGCACGAGCAAGTCATCCGACGATTCCCCGACCTACCGCGACCGCGTCGACGTTTTAGGGTTGGGCGGTCTCGCGCGGGCAGGGATCGGTGCGTTCGATGGGGTATCGGGTTCGGTCCCGGCGGCCGGGAGAAACGGAGACATAGAGGCGGATTGCTACATAAGATCGATATATGATGCGGAACATCCAAGGCGTTTCCGCAACGATGCCGATCACCGGGCGGGCCATGTGTCCACCGGACACGGGACCCGGAGAGGTCTCCACGCGCGGGTTGTCACGAGGAGCCAGAAGATACGCCGCCGTTCGGCGGTGCCCAGGGTTTCGGCGGCCGAGTAGGAGGGGTAGTGTTGCCGGGCCTCTTCCCTCGCAAAGGGGATTATATACCAAAGTCACATTTTCTGCTTGAAAGATTCGCCCGGGTCGCTTACATTATAGTCACCATCTTGGGAGACGCGCCATGGCGAAGAAGGGTCCGGGAAAGAGCGAGCGGGAAGGCATCAGCCTGACGAAGCTCATCAAGATGTTCCCGAACGACGAGGCCGCGCGGGTCTGGTTCGAGAAACAGATTTGGCCGGAAGGGCCGCATTGCCCGCATTGCGGATCGTTCAACGTCCAGCATCCGACGAAGCACCGGACCATGACGCATCGCTGCCGCGACTGCGACGGGCGGCCCGATTTCAGCCTCAAGACCGGGAACCTGATGGAAGGCTCGAAGCTGGGCTACCAGACTTGGGCGATTGCCGTTTATCTGGTGACGACCTCGTTGAAGGGCGTCAGCAGTATGAAGCTGCATCGCGATCTGGAGATCACCCAGAAATCGGCGTGGCATCTGGCGCACCGCATCCGCAAGGCGATGGCGGGCGGCGCGGTACTGCCCTTCTCCGGCCCCGTCGAGGCGGACGAGACCTATCTGGGCGGGAAGCGGAAGAATATGAGCAACGCCAAGCGCAAGGCGCTGGCGGGGACGGGGCGCGGGGCTGTCGGCAAAACCGCCGTGGTCGGCACCAAGGACCGGGCGACGAACGAGGTCGCCGCGCAGACCTTCGCCCGGACGGACGCGCTGCACCTGTCCGGGTTTGTCGCCACCAAGGCGCGCGACGGCGCGAAGGTCTACACCGATGACGCCGCCGCCTATAACGCGCTCGATCCCTTCTACCAGCATGACACGGTGAACCATTCCGCCAGCGAGTATGTCCGGGGCGACGTGCACACGAACGGAATCGAAGCGTTCTGGTCGATGACCAAGCGCGGGTTCCATGGCACCTATCACCATTGGAGCCCGAAGCACGCCGACAGCTACATCGGCGAATTCGCCAGTCGCCACAACATGCGCGAGGCCGATACCGTCGATCAGATGGGGATCGTCGCCGCGGACATGGTGGGCAAGCGGCTCCGGTATCGCGATCTGATCGCATAGGGGCGGGTCATGTCCGCCCTTCAAGCCTGTGCGCTGGAGTCGCACCTGACGCCAGCCCTTCGGGCGATCCAGCCGGACCAAGCCCAAGGCGCGATACCGGCGCTCGCCAAGGACCCCGAGTCGACCGCGCAGATTCTCGACCTGCTGGCCGACGTCCCGACGTCCCATGAGGTCATTCTAGGCGACGCGCGGGAGGTTCGGCTGCCTCCGTCATCGGTGCATCTGGCGGTTACGTCGCCGCCCTACTGGACGCTCAAGGACTATCCCGATACCGCCGGGCAGATGGGCCGGATGGCGGACTACCATGCGTTTCTGGCCGAGCTCGGCAAGGTCTGGGAAAGCTGCTTCGACGCACTCGTTCCGGGCGGTCGGCTGGTGTGCGTGGTCGGGGATGTCTGCCTGTCGCGTCGGCGGAACGGCGGCCGCCATGCGGTTGTTCCGCTTCACGCCGCGATCCAGACGCAATGCATCGCGCTCGGCTTCGACAACCTCGCGCCGATCATCTGGCACAAGATCGCCAATGTGCAGACCGAGGCCGGCGGCTCCGGCTCCTATCTTGGCAAGCCGTTTGAGCCGAACGGCATCATCAAGAACGATATCGAGTTCATCCTGATGCTGCGGAAGCCCGGCGGCTATCGGAGCCCGAGCCGTGCGGCCCGCGTGTTGAGCCTGATCGCGGCGGAAGACCATGACCGATGGTTCCGCCAGATCTGGCAGGACGTGGGCGGCGCTTCGACCCGCGACCATCCCGCGCCCTTCCCGCTCGAGCTCGCGGCACGGCTGATCCGCATGTTCAGCTTTGCCGGGGATACCGTCTACGACCCGTTCACCGGGACCGCGACGACTCAGGCGGCGGCGCGACAATTCGGGCGGAACAGCATCGGGGTCGAGATCGAGCCCGCCTATCACGCCATGGCCGAAGCCCGGTTGACCGATGATCTCTTTGCAAGACGCGGTTGACGACCTCTACCGCGTCGTCAGGGTGGACAAGAAGCCGACTTCGAACGCTCGGCTTTCGATGCTCGCCGACTTCTGCATTCAGGAGCTTGCCGGGCGGGGTGTCCCCGATGGTGCCAAGGAGGTTCTGGTGCCTGGGATCGGGAGACCGAAGCGATGGGATGTCGCCTGGCCGGGCGCCGGCAAGGTCCGGCTCGGCATCAGCCTCAAGTCGCTGCTCAGCAACGTCGGGGGATCGGTGCCGAACCGGGCCGACGACGTGATGGGCGAAATGGCAAACGTCCAGCTTTCCTCGCCAGAGATCGTTACCGGATACCTGATGCTTTTCGACGTTGGACAGAACGGCGGCGGAGTGCAGAAGGGCGGGGAACGATGGGTCGATACCTTCCGCAGCTACGTCGAACAGCTTTCCGGCCGGACAGCACCGGCTTGGGCCGCCGGGATGGTCGAAGCGGCCGCCATCGTAGAGATCGACTTTTCGGACGGGCCGCTCATCGTCGCGGAACCAGACATGCCAGCCTTTTTCGACCGGCTGGCCCAAACCGTCCGGGAACGCAACCCGGACATGTTCAGCAGGGAGACAGACTGATGGCCAAGGCGAAGCCGAGAGAGCCGGTGAAGATCGAGCGCCGGACGGTGCGAGTGAAGCCCCACAGCTACCAGCCGAGCAAGGCCGAATTGGAGGAGCCCGTGAAGATCGACGCGACGCCGGAGGAACTGGCGGCGGCGGTACTCCGGCCCGTCAGGATCGTCGAGGACTCAGACGCTTAACCGGGCGCGGTGACTTTTGTATATAATCGCAAACCCGAGCGTGCGCGTACTCACGCACTCGGTTCCTCACATGGCAGTTTCGGGCGTTTGCGTCGGGTGCTGAAGCCGGTGCTGAAACTGCTCGCACTCATCCGGCGTTGGCGGGCGTCCTCAAACCGCGACCGCGATCGCGCGATTTCCTCGAACGTCCCGCCGAATCCCTGCGGGGAGTCCACGGCGGACACTCCTGCGACAGCAGTGAAGCTTTCCCCCAATAGAATAGTCCCTATGGTTCGCTGCTCGACTTGGCAACCAAGGACGGCCGGAATTCTCCAAGTCTGGCAATCCGGAGCATTGCCGCGAGAGAATTTCCGTCTCGCTTCGCAGGAGAGGATCGGGCACGATGGGTCATGTTGCTGATTGCGCAGGCGGAATGGAACCGGCCGGATGGCGGCATCGAACGCAGTCGAAGGCGGCGGCGCAGGCTGGCCCGATGTAGCGCTGGCGATCGTGGCTTTCGCGAGAGAGGACACGTGGAAGTTCCTGCTGGTTTTTGCGGTATTGGCACTAATAGTATGGTTTCTGTTTCCAAGGGCTACGGCCATGTTGCGTGAAAGCTATCGGTCTGCGCGCGCAAGACGGCGCGGGACAGTTCCTACGGTTGAGGATCGAGAGAATGACTGAGGCGGTGCTGCTCAAGATTGGCTGCGTGGTCGCGATCCTGGTTGTATACGGCCTTGTTCGATGGCGGCTGATGCACGCAACCCACGAATTCCGGGTGCGGGCCGGTTGCGATGCCGACCAGTGGGTGGCCGATGAGCGCGTTCCCGAGGAGATGCGTCGGGCGCTTCAGGGCTTTGCAGACGGGATGTACCGGCCGGTGACGCCGTGGCTGGTCCTTTTGGTAACGCTGATCGTCGTATTGGCGCCGCATGGAGCACTCGGCCCCAAGTTGGAAGCGATGATGCGTCGGCTTGCCCCGGATGTCCGCGAAGACATCGCCCGCTTGAATGTCAGGTTGATTTTTGCCGCCGTTACCACGAGCCCATTGGCCGGTCTTGCCATGGTTTTCGTCTTGTTGATGGGTCTGCTGGTCGGGCAGTCTATCGAGGCGGTCAGAAAGCGGCTCGAAGCGATCGCTGGAACGTATCCGCTTCGGGCCTGAATCGCTGGGCCCGCTCGTCTTCGTTCGACAAGCTACTGGAATCGGCGGCCGATCGCTCGGTGCAACACAGATGACGGTCAGCAGTTGCGCTGGTTTGCGGAAGTCAGCGGTTGAGCACGGCAACCCCATAGCTTCTCGGGTGGGTGGCTGGAGTCATTCACGATGGAACGGCAAGTAGCCTGCCGCCGATATTACCGCTCCTTCGCGTTTATTCGACTGGTCTTGAGGTCACGGAAACGACGAAGCAACGGTGCCCGGATCGGACCCGAGACATAGTGGAGATAATGGAACGGCTGAGTGGGAGGACGCCGTGAGCCCCCACGCCGGTCCATGCGATGCGGAAGCGCTCACGGCAGCCTTGAAGAAATTCTCGGTAGAACTCGATCAGACGGCGATGGCTGCCGTAAAGGTGGGGAATTCCTTCCGAGTTTCGAGCGTCGAACTACACGCCGCACGGTTCGGGCCGATCGAGCGATACGGGCTGGAAATGAAACCATTTCCTGACCCACGCCGGGTGCAGCAGGCGGGAGACATCGTCCGCGAGATCGGCGGCGCTTACGCTTTCGAACGCGCGTCCGCCGCGCGTGAAGCTCACGACGAGTTCGGGATCGTTCAGCAGCCGGACGAGAAGGTCGTAATAGACGATCGCATGATCGTTTCGCCGATACCAATCGAGTCCGGCATCGCCACCGCCGTTTTCTATTTCGGCGATGTCCTCAAGGTACCGGAAGGGTCCCGGCGGCTGCGACAGGATGAGATGGTTGCTGGTGCCGCCCTCGAGGCGCAGGTTCGCGAACATGTTGATTGCCTGGGCGGACTTCAGGCCGAGATAGGGCATGGAGCAGTTGGCGAAGAAGATCGCGGTCACCGCGGCCCCGATAACGACCGACGGGCGGTTGTTTCGCGGTCTGGACGCGGAAAGGGGCGGCTTTTGCGGCGCGCCGTAGCGTACGACCGGAACGCAGAACGGCAGGACCATCGGCAGGGCGAGAAGCGTCACCAACGAATAATTCCCGGCGAAGGCCGCGAGCGTCAGACCGGCGATCAGAAGATAGGCGATCGTCGCGTAGACCGGATCGAACAGCCGGATTCGCAGGATGTTCATGCCTTTGGATGCAACGATCCTCTTCGCCGATTCGCCGTCCAGAAACAGGGTATGCAGGGAAATCGACAGCATGGTGAAGCTGATGTACATCGCGTAGCCGCTCAGCGCGATCAGAAGATGGAACAGGATTCCCGCGACTACGCCGTAATGACGAAGACGCGGGGTGAGCAGCATCCAGATTATCGCGCCTTCGGCCGCGAACGTGCCGTATACCGTCATGTGGTCGATGAGCGGACCTTCGAGCCAACGCAGCGGTTCCGGCATGCGCCGCCACAGCGCGACCGCGCAACTGGTCGCGGGATTCAGAAAGTCCGCGTTGATCTTGTGAAAGATGCCGAAGACGTACATGACGAGAAGCGCGCCCCGCCCGGCCACCGTGAGGCTGGCGAAAACCGTGCTTCGGTTGCTGGCGCGAACCATGACGAACAGGAACGAAGCCCAGTAACCGATCAGGAGGGGCGCTTCGCACCATCGTGTGGTTGGAGTGGACGGGCGCCTGCACCACGGTGCTGACCGTGCTTGCCAGCATGACCAGCCACAAGGCGCGGAACGAGCCCGGATTGCACAGGAGCATCGTGGCGGTCGCCGCGATCGCGAGTTGATCCCACGACGGCGGAAACCGGCCGTATTCGAATGCGTAGTTGAAGACATGAAAGATCGAAAAAAGCGCGAAGAAACTGGCGAATATCTCGGTGCGCGCCGCGAGGCCGGAATTGCCGATGCGCAGCTCCCGCCGTCCGAGAAGGAACAGGATGAGCCATCTTCCGAACCGCAGCACCGGATAGATTGCGGCGGCGAAAGGGGCGAACGAGAGTACGCGGCGGTTCAGGCGATTGAACCGGTCGGACGGGGTCGAGAGAAGCGCGAGCATGTTGATTGCATCGGCGCCCGCCAGGCGGCGGCCGTCGGCTTGGAAGACCATTCCCCGGTCGGGATCGACGCCTTCGGCTTCGAGGCGGCCGCGAACTTCGGCGTTCGCGCGAAGATCGACGAGCTCCACCGGCCCGGCGGCCTGTCGCAGTCGAAGGAGGCGCACATAGCGGCTGCAGAACGGGCAATCCCCGTCGTAGAAGATCGTCACCGCCATCGACAGGTGTCCGATTGCACCGCTTGAAGGTCTCGCAGCATCCTCCGCATCCCCAGGCTCGGAGTTGGACAGGCCGCTCGATCCGATACTCGTTGGCGACCAATGAGGAACTCGCCCGCCAGCCGCGTTCCGGCCCCGTCATGCGGGCGTCGGTCGCTTCGATCGGCGGGCCTTCGATCTCCGCGATGCGGTCCCCGGCGGCGGCAAGGCGGTTCTGCACCTTCACGAGCGTCCGGGAGAACCGGGCGGCGGCGAATATCGAGTGCGCCGCGATGTCCGGCTCAGGGCAGCAAGGCGAGCGGCCGTTCGACCAGGTATTCGTATACCGCGAGGGAGCAGCACACCCAAGCCCCTCCCTCCCCGGCGGTCGCGCGGCTGACGACCACCTCGATCGGTCGCCGCCTGTTCTCGCCGAGGGCTTGCCGGAAGGCGTCCATGTAGGACGGGGCCATCGCGAGACCGCCGGCCATCACCACGACATCCGGCGTCACGAAATGGGAATGCAGCGCCACGTGTCGCCCGAGCTCGCGGCCGGCCCTCGCCATCACTGCCGCAACCCGCGGATCGCCTCCCCGGTCGCGCTCCACCGCGTCGCGCAAGGCAAGCTCGACCCGCCACGGCGGCCGATCTGCCATGCTGTCGCCGTCGAGGGCGCGCACGATCCCGACGCCCCCCGCGACCTCCTCGAGCAGCGCGACCTCGCCGTCCGCGCCGGTCACCGGCATCCTGCCGATCGCTATGGTGGGGCCCGAGGTGTCTCCGGCGATGCGCCCGTTCGCCAGCACCGCCGCGCCGATGCCCGCGCCGCACAGCAGGGCGAGCGGATTGCGCCTGCCCCGCGCCGCGCCGAACAGCGTCTCCACCCGGCCGATGGCCGGGGTCGCCACCCCGACCCGGATCGGCACGTTGAGCTGTTCCGACAGTCGCGCGCGCAGCGGAAAGCCCTCCCACCCGAGATAGGCCGATTGCCGGATGCTTCCCGTCGCGTCCAGATCGGCGGTGATCAGGACCAGACCGCCCAGGAGGCGGCTCCGATCCGGCAGATGGCCGCCGATCAGCCGCCGGGATTCCAGGGCTACCCGTCGAACGGCTCCTTCCGCGTCCTCGATGGGGTCGAACGAGAACTCGACGCTGGCGATGACGTTGCGCTCCAGGTCGGAGAGCGCGACGATCTGGACGATCGGCAGGATGGCGATGCCCAGCACCTGACCGCCTCGGGGGTCGAGTGTGAGGTGCTGGAGGGGCCGTCCCGGCCGGACGGGCCCCTCGCCGGGTTTCTGCTCGTGCTCCCGCACCAGCCCGGCATCGATCAGGGAGCGGGCGATGCGCGAGACCGTACCCCGGGTGAGCCCGAGCCGGGCGGCGATCTCGTTTCGCGGGACCGGCCCGGTCAGCAGGATCTCACGGAGAATTGCGCTCTCGTTCACCCCCTGCCCCCGCGGTAATCGCTCGACATAAGAAAAGGTTTCCTTCGGACGGGTTGACGTGTTCCTGCTTCAGCCGGCTCAGCGCGGCAAGCCGAGCGGCCGTTCGACCAGGTATTCGTATACCGCGAGCGAGCAGCACGCCCAGATCCCGCCTTCCGCGTCGGTCACGCGGCTGACGATCACCTCGATCGGTCTCCGCCTGTTCTCGCCGAGGGTCCGCCGGAAGGCGTCCATGTAGGACGGGGCCATCGCGAGACCGCCGGCCATCACCACGACATCCGGCGTCACGAAATGGGAATGCAGCGCCACGTGTCGCCCGAGCTCGCGGCCGGCCCTCGCCATCACTGCCGCAACCCGCGGATCGCCTCCCCGGTCGCGCTCCACCGCGTCGCGCAAGGCAAGCTCGACCCGCCACAGGGGCCGATCCGCGATGCGGTCGCCGTCGAGGGCGCGCACGATCCCGACGCCGCCCGCGACCTCGTCGAGCAACGCGACCCCGCCGTCCTCGCCGGTCACCGACATCCTGCCGATTCCCCCGGTGGGAGCCGAGGCATCTCCGGCGACGCGTCCGTTCACCAGCACCGCCGCGCCGATGCCCGCGCCGCACAGCAGGACGAGCGGATTGCGCCTGCCCCGCGCCGCGCCGAACAGCACCTCCGCCCGGCCGACGGCGAGCGTTGCCACCCCGACCCGGATCGGCGCGTTGAGCTGCTGCGACATCCTTGCACGCAACGGAAACCCGTCCCACCCGAGATAGGCCGATTGCCGGATGCTTCCCGTCGCGTCCAGATCGGCGGTAATCAGGACGAGGCCGCCCAGGAGACGGCTCCGGTCCGGCAGATGCCCGCCGATCAGCCGTCGGGATTCCAGGGCCACCCGTCGAACGGCCTCTTCCGCATCCTCGATGGGCTCGAACGCGAACTCCGCGCTCGCGATGACGTTGCGCCCAAGGTCGGAGAGCGCGACGATCTGGACGGTCGGCAGGATGGCGATGCCCAGCACCTGACCGCCGCGGGGGTCGACCGCCAAAGGCTGGAGGCGCCGTCCCGGCCGGACGGGCCCCTCGCCGGGTTCGCGCTCGTGCTCCCGCACCAGCCCGGCATCGATCAGGGAGCGGGCGATGCGCGACACCGTGCCCTGGTTGAGGCCGAGGCGGGCGGCGATCTCGTTTCTCGGGACCGGCCCGGTCAGCAGGATTTCACGGAGTATTGCGCTCTCGTTGGGGGGGGGGGGGGGGGGGGGGGGGGGGGGGGGGGGGGGGGGGGGGGGGG
>JAPPIT010000101.1 GCA_028820505.1 Defluviicoccus sp. | reverse complement strand
AACCCCGGCATGCCGCAATTCGCGGCCAGCAAGGTGACGAGCTTCGACATCGGCGCCAAATACAGGCACGGCACGGGCGCCGGTCCGGTGGACGTGTCGGCGGAATTCAGTCGTCTGGTGGCCGGACCGGACGGCGCGCCATGGGAACGGCAGGACCAGTTCGTCCTGGGTGCTGCATGGTTCGCCCGTCCCAACGCGAAGCTGTTCGCGGAGTACGTTCACGTTGAGGGCTACACGCCCTTGAACTTCCTGAGCGGAGGAAGTGTCAGGGACGATCGGGGCGAAGTCGTGCCCGACCGGACCCATAGCGACAGTTCCGCCCACTCGGATGTATTCGTGATCGGCGCGAACGTCGCGTTCTGACAGTCCCGGGCTTGCTACGGACTGGCCACCGATCCCCGAACCGAAGCTTCCGACGCACATGTACCCGGGTGCGACGTGGCATCGTGCCGATAGATGCCGGGGCTGCACGCGTGCATTTGCGTGCGCCACGCGCTGCCGACGGTGCTGGCGCTGGCAACAGCGGCGATGCTGTACGGCATGCGTTATGGCGGTTCTTTTGGACACGCGAGGCGATCGACGCGGTTGGGAGGGGATCAGCCGAGCGCGCGCGTCTCGGCACAGGCGGAAGGAACACCAGCTTGGGCCAGGCTTGCGCGCGTCGGCCGGCCCCGCCGCCGGCGCGCCAGACCCCGGTCCGGTTGACCGCGCGGTAGACCGTGCCGCAGAACCGCGCAGGGTCGACGAGGGTCTCCGCCAACCGTCTCGCCGGTCCTCGGAAGCACTCCGAGATCGTGGTGCGCCGCAATCGGGTCGCGGAAGCGGACCGTGTACTACACCGCCGCGATGTCGACCGCGATCTCCTATAGAACCGCCAACGCTTGCCCGTCCCCACGACTGCCTCGCGGCAGCAGTCATTCCGGCGACGGTTCCCGCACCGATACGTTCTCCGGGGCCGGTGCTGGCGGGCCGGACGGATCCTGTTCGCCGTCCGCGCCGCGGCCACGGCGATCACAAGCGCGGCGATGGAGCGGTCACCCGGTCCTTTCGTAAGTTCTCGGTTTGCGGCGGACGACGCTGACCTTCCGCTTTTCGAGAAGCGGCATCAGCTGCTGCGCCAGGAACGACCCGCAGGCGGTGGCGGACTGGGCTGCCGGATGGCCTGGGCAGTGCCGCTCGAGGATTTCGCGGACATCCTCGGCGCGGAATTTGCCGGGCGGGAGTTCGTCCATCAGCCACCCCACGATCCTCCGGTTGGACGGGAGCTGCGCGCCGCCGTCCTCGGCGAGTTTCGACGACATTTCCGTGGCCGGGGCGGGGGGAGCGGGAACTGCCCAGCGCAGCCGCTTCGGAATGAAGCCCTCGATCTCCCGGGAGAGCCCGCTCCCGCCGGACAGGGTAATCCACAGAAACGGCGGAGGTTCCGTCCGCCCGGCGAGCTCCTGGATCTTGACGAACAGCGCGCCGAAATCGCTGTCGTTGCTGACGACGGCAATGTAGTTCACGACGCCCGCGGCGAAGTCGGCCGATGCGTCGGCGACGATCGCCATGTCGGCCGCGTTCTTCGACCTGCGGGCGAAGCGCTGGATGGGGCGCACATCGACCCGGAGATCGGGGAACCGAGCCGGCGCCCAGGCGCCCCACAGGCCCGCGCGGTCGGCCGGCGTGTAGAGGTTCAGGCGGCGCACCGGCGGCAGTGTGTCGCGCCAGTCGCGGATCACGGTCTCCATGACCGCCTGCGCATGCTCGGCATCATTCAAGTTCTCGACATCGACATAAACGCAAGCCGTCCTGGGCGGCGGTAACAGGCTGTTTGCGCGAGCTCGTTTCCAGCGGGTGCGGACGCCGAGCCGTTCCAGGATGCCGGCGGGTTTCGGGTCTTCGCGTCGGGTCATTCGGCGGGGTTCCGTTGGCACCGCAACCTCGACTCCAGACGCCCCGATGTCAACTCGGGCGGGCCGGTTCGGGGTCGTCCGGCCGGGAAGCTCGCGCGGCACCGCGCGCCCCGCCCGTCGGTTGCGAGAGGCCCTTGCGTGGGGACCGGGCGGCCTTTGGAGGAGGTGGTGAGCCCCGTCGAGGGTCACGTGAGCGCGGTGCATGCGGCACACGGGCAGCGGGTGGCGGCGGGGGCTGCGCTGGTTTCGTTCGACACCGGCCAGCTCGCCGAGGCGCCGGGGTGCCGAGATCGCGCATATCAAGGCGCGCGACCGGCTGGCGGCGCTGGGGATGTCGGCGCATGTCGCGGTGACGGTTTACGAGCGCCCGGCGGCGCTGCT
>JAPPIT010000057.1 GCA_028820505.1 Defluviicoccus sp. | reverse complement strand
AGATGAGCGTGCCATTGAGCGGATAACCATCTCCACGGTCTGGCGGAACGCTTACATGTCGAACGCCTCCTCGGCGCCGTGGAGCGCACAGTGTCGTCTCTGGAGCGCGACGGACAGGCCGCACGCGCGGTCACCCTCGCGCGCAGCTACGCGACGACGGTGGAGGACCTCTGGGACGCCGTGACGAGCGCGGAACGAATCCCGCGCTGGTTCCTGCCGGTCAGCGGCCGCCTCGAACCCGGCGGCCGCTACCAGCTGGAGGGCAACGCAGGCGGCACGATCGGGCGCTGCGAGCCTCCCTCGTATCTCGGGCTGACGTGGGAGTTCGGCGGCGACGTGAGCTGGGTGGAGGCGCGTCTGCGCAACGAGGGCACCGGCCGCTCGCGCCTGGCGATCACGCATACCGCGCCGGTGTCCAACCGCTGGCACAAGTTCGGTCCCGGCGCCGTCGGCGTAGGGTGGGAGATGGGTCTGCTGGGGATGGAACTGCATCTTGCGCGGCCGAACGAAGCCAAGTTGGACGCGGCAACGTTCCACACCACCCGTGACGGAAGGGCGCTCATCGTCGGAAGCAGCGCGGCGTGGGGCCGGGCGGCCGAGGCAGCGGGAACGGACCCCGACGTTGCGCGCGCGGCGGCGCAGCGTACGGCGGCCTTTTACACGGGCGACACGGTCGCGCCGGATTGATGCACGCATTCGACGTGCTCCGCGACCCGGAGCGCTGCGGTGCCATTGACGATCCGATATGGGCCGTGGGTGTTGACTCGCCATCGCGGTGGCGATGATTGCTCCGACCTTCTCCGCGGCGCCGCTTCAACAAGGTGCGCATCGGCAAGGTGCGCGGCGAAGCGGGCGCCAGCGAGGCACGAAGTGCTCCGGGCGTGAGTCGGGGCGATGCCCGCAGCCGGCACAGCCGGCCAAGAAGAGCGCGACGAAGACCGCGATGAGCGCGGCGCGAAGGGCCGTCGCGATTCCGCGCTCGTCGTCCGGGGTAGGCGCCGCGGACCGACGATCGGCGAGCGACAGCGAGCCGGAGCACCAGCGCCGCGCGAAGCGCGCGCGAGGATGCGACGTTGCGGCGGCCCCGATGTGCGCACGGGAAACGGGTTGAGCCGCCGCCGGAGCGGCGACGCGGCCCGCGATGTCCTGAGGCTGTGGGCTGCACAGGTGGACGGGGGTGCCGAGTTTCCGGGCGCGGTTGCCGCCAGGTTGTCGGTGATGCCGGAGCCAGGGAACGCAATCACGCCCTTTGGCAGCAGGTTCAGCAGCTCCTCGTTGCGGCGGAGCGGGGCGGCGCGAAGAGAGGGCATTGCACCGAAGCACAGCATGGCCATCCTCGTCACGCGCGCCATCCCAGCCCGGGAACAGTCATGCCGCAGCCGACACGAGGACTTCTCGGCTTCGCTGCCGCTTCCCTGTCGTGGCTGCCGGCCGGGATCGTCGTCCTCTCCCTGCTCCCGGGGTTCGGACTGCCGCCGGAGGCGGACAGCTGGCTGCTGCTCGCCGTCACCGCCCCTTGCGGATTGTCGGGGGTCCTCCCAGGCGAAGATGCCGAACCGCGCGGCGGCAAGATCGACCGCGGTCTGGAGCCGCACCGGGAACGGCACCGGCTCCGGCAACCCCGGCTGCGGCTGCCGGCGGCGCCACGCCAGCCGGTAGGCGGGGATGCGCCAGAGTATCTGCGACGCCCGAGGTCCGCTTTCCGACTGCATGCCCGGCCCGGAGCCCGCCCGTCAGTCCCGGACCGCGCGGCCGGCGGCGTCCTCCGCCGCACCGCGCCCGCAGTCGGCGGCGGCGGAGAGTCTTGGGGGAGCGCATGAAACGCCGGCCGCTCGAACGCATCGGAACCCGCCCGCAGCCGGGCACCGGATCCCGCCGCCCGGCTATCGCTCGGTCGTCATGGTTCTCCACGGTCGCGACCGTCCCCTCCCTCGCGGGGCCCTACCACCGGGCGTTCAATCGAATACCGAAACCGTGTTCCGACGGGCCGCCTGCTCCGGATCCCGATCCGAGGTTGACGCTCTCGCGCCGAAGCCCTTCGACCCGGAACTCGAAGGTCTGCGGCCCGCTCCGCTCCGGCGTCAGCCGCCAGGCGAGCGTGTAGTCGCGGACCGTATCCGACAGTCCCACCGCGAACTCCGGCGTCCCGGTCAGGGTGCCGCCGAACGCCGGCACGCCGTAGCCCAGCCGCGCCTCGAAGCGCCGCCGGTCCCACCCGTTGTCGTTGGCCGCAAGGCCCGCCAGGTCGTCGCGCTCGAGCAGCGCGTCCACGCCGCCCGCATCGGACGCGCCCAGGATCTGGCTCAGCGTCAGGGTCGGCCCGCGCTCCGAGTCGGGCCGCGGATCCCAGGTCAGGCCGCCCGAGACCCCGCGCTCGCTGAAGCCCGAATCCTCATGCGTCAGCAGGCCCCGCGCCTTCACCTCGGCCGAGAGCCCGCGCTCCGGGTCGGACCACGCCACACCGGCGCCGGCCTCGGTGCCGAACCCGGTCTCGGCGTCGCCGCCGTCTACCCGGAGCCCCAGCTCCGCACTTGGCGTCAGCGTCGCGCCGCCGCCGACCTCGAAGGTCCGGCTGCCGTCCAGCACCAGCCTGAGCCGCGTCGCCTCGGTCTCGCTCGCCGCCATGCCGGCCACGGCATCGCTCTCCGTGCCGACCCACATCGCGTCGGACCTCACGTCGAGCGCGACACCGTCCTCGCCGTCGAGCAGCCGGCCGGTGACGCCGAGCGCTCCCATGCGCAGGTTGATGTCGGTCTCCATGCCGCGCTGCCCGTCGGGCTTCAGCGTGAGCGCGCCCCAGCCCGCGCCGGCGAGACCCCAGACCGAGACTCGCCCGCTCAGGTCGAGCTTCGCGTAGGGGTACACCCCGCTCAGCGTGCTCTCGACCTCGCCCTTGCCCGCCGGGCCGCCGTAGGTGCCCTCGCCAAGGCTGTGCGAGACCATGACGCCCCCCAGCAGCCGGTCCCATTCGGCGTCGGCGCCGAAGAACCCGCTGGTGACGGTGCCGTCCATGTCGATCCCGCCGGCCTCGCCCTCGAAGGACGTCGTCGCGAACCGGCCCCAGACGGCCATGCCCGGCCCGCCCGTCTCCTTCCGCTCCGATGCCGCGAGATGGAACGACGTGCCGAGCAGGAACTGCTCCAGCGTCATGGTCCGGGTCTCCGCCTCGCCACCGCGCGGGTCGCGATCGTCCGTGTACTGCCACCATGGCCGTTCGGCCCCGGCGCCGAGCGCCATGCCCTGCGGCGTGCCGTCAGACGCCGCGCCGCTCGTGACGGCCTGCCCACCCAGCGTGCCGTGCGAGCCGCCGGTCTCGGCGAAGCGGCTGTCGAGCGCGTCCACCGCCTGGCTGCCGATGGTGCGGCCCATGCGCACGAGCCAGGCCCCGGGCATCGCATCCGTGTTCTCGATCGTGCCGGTCGCCTCGCCGTCGACGATGCGCAGGCCCGAGGGGTTCGAGAGCGTCAGGGTCAGCGTCTCCTCGCCCTCGTCATGCGCGTCGTCCAGCACCGGCACGGACACCGTCTTCGCCGTCTCGCCCGCCGCGAAAGTGAGCGTGCCCGAGGTCGCGGTATAGTCCGCGCCGGCCGTCGCCGTGCCGTCCGAGGTCGCATAGGCCACCGTGGCCGCGCGCTCCGGCGCCCGGTCCAGCGTCACCGCGAACGCCAGCACCGCATCCGCCGCCTCGTGCACCCGCGCATCCGCCACCGACACGCCGGGGACGGGCCGCGACGCTTGCAGCGCCGCGAGCTTCGCGCGCAGCCACCTGAGGCCGCCATTGTTGACCTTCGGTTGCGAAGGACCCCAATCCGGATCCTCCGGGTCGCCCAGGAAGAACCTCGGTATGATCGAGTTCGACACCCCGGCGAGCCGGTCCACCTCATCGGTGCCCGTCACCCTGCGCACCGTGTAAAGCCACCCCGTCTCGTCGAGCAGCCCGACCGCCGTGTCGTAGCGGTTCGCCGCGGCGTCCTTGAGGTCCGGATCGTGGTAGACTGTGAAACTGGGCCCGTCCACCCTGACCGGCGCGGCCGCCTCGGCGACCTCGGTCGTCCCGGCGCCCACCGCCACGTCGCCGTCTTCCGCGTTGCCCACCCCCGCGTCGCCGCCGGCCGCGCCGCCGTCGGTCGCGTCGCCGTCGTAGACGGAATTGGGGATCGTCGGAAACTCCTGGATCCGGGCGGTGACCCTCACGTCGTACGTCGTGCCCGCCGTCAGGCCGCCGATCCGGTAGGTCTTGCCCGTATCGACTGTCGCCTCGTTGCCGTCCGGGTAGTCGTCCGCGTCGTCGGGCTTCCACCGAACCACGTACCCCACGATCGGAAACGCGTGTGCCGTCGTGCCGATGGTCCACGACACGTCCAGCTCCGTCGAACTGCCGGTCACGGGCGCGACCGCCACCTCCGTGATCTCCGTGTTGGTCGGCGTCGCGCAGTCGGTCCACGACAGCCCGTCGGGGGCCGAGGCGGAACCGTTCGCCGTGTAGGCGGTCACCCGGACGTAGTAGTCCGTGTCCGGCTGAAGCCCCGTGATGGTGGTCTCGACCGTCGCTTCGCCCGTCACGTCCATGCTCTCGGCAAGCGCCGGCGTCGCCCGCGTTTCGTGGCATCCCGAGCTCGCCACGTCCCACTCGACCGCGTAGCCGGCCGCGCCGGGAACCAGCTCCCACTCCACGTCGATCGCCCGCGCGTCGCCCTCGGCCGGGTCGGCGTAGGCGTCCTGGTAGCCGTGGGTGAAGTGCGCGAACTCGTCCGACACCTTCAGGTCGCCCGCGCTCCCGAGCCCGGTGACCCGGACGTAGTACGTCGTCCCCACGGTCAGGCGCAGAATCGAGTAGCCGCGCGCCGCGGCGTCCGTCGTGTGGACGCGCTCGGCGGTGCTCCAGTCCTGGCTGCCGGTCTTCCACTGCACCCGGTAGCCTGTCGCATCCACAAGCTTCGGCCAGCTCACCCGGATGGAGTCGTCCTCGCCCGACACCGCCGGCTGCCAATCCGCCGCCGCCTGCTCGTCGCTCGTCACCGTGACCGTCACCGTGCCCGACACCCCCAGCCACTGCCACTCCAGCGGCACCACGCGGTCGCCCGGTTCGTCGTCGTCCAGCCCCGTCACCGTCACCGTCCGCGGTGTCCACCAGTCGTCGTGGTTGAATGTCAGTCGATGCGTACTGACCCGCACCGCGCCCGCCGGCGTCAGCGGCACCTGCAGCGCCACCCGTGCCCGTGCGAAGTCCGCCGACGGATCCTGGTTCAGCGTGACCGTGAACGTTCCTGTCCCGCCGTTCTCGTCCACCCGTAGCGTCGAGCGCGAGATCGTGAACCACGCCGTCACCACCTGCGTCTGCCCCGCCGTCGCCGCGGTCGTCGTGCCTTCGCCCTCCCCGGAATCGCCGTCGGCCGTCGAGCCGCCGATCGAGACCTGCGCGGTCACCTTGACGTCGTAAGCCGTGCCGGCCGTCAGACCCACGATCCGGTAAAACGCCGCCCCGGCCGCCGTGGTGTGGCTGTTGGTCATCGTGCTGTAGGAGGCGTCCGTGCTCTCCTTCCATTGCACCCGGTAGCCGACGTCGCCGTTGATGTCCGTCCACGACACGTCCAGCTTGTCGGTCGCGCCCGTCACCGCGTCGACGGTTATCGTGCCCATCTCGTCGAGCGTCGTGCCGTTCGCCTCGCTCCGGGCCAGCACGTCGTCAGAGCCCGCATCGGTGTCGATCGCCGACACCTCGACGGTGTAGGCGGTATCCGCCGTCAGCCCCGGGATCGTGTAGCTGCTACCGGTGGTCTCCTCGCCGGCATTGAACGAGCCGCTGCCGGTTTTCCACCTGACCAGATACTTCTCCGCGCCCGTGAACGCCGTCCACGACACCGCCAGCTTCGTCGTCTCCCCCGACACGGGCGACACCGCCAGGTCCGCCAGCGCCGGCAGCGTCACCGCGATGGTGAAGGTGAGCTCGGCCTTATCGCCGTCGGCGTCCCACACGCGGTAGGTGTACTGCGTCGCCGCCAGCGTCTCCGTCGGCGTCCCGGAGAGCGTCCGCGTGCCCCTGTCGAAGCTCACGCCCTCGGGAAGGCCTTCCTCCAGAGGGTCCGAGACGACGTTGTAGCTCACCGGCAGGTTGCCGCCCGTCGCCTCGGGCAGCGTCAGCGCCGCGATCTCCCGGCCCTTGAGCCAGCTCTGATTCGGGATCGACGCGTCGGCGGCGAAGGACGGCATCAGGTCGTCCGACACCACCGCGATGGAGAACCTCAGCGACGCCGTGCGTCCCTGCCGGTCCGTCGCCGTGTAGGTGTACTGCGTCGCACCCTGCACCGCCGTCGGGGTTCCGGTCAGGTTGCCGGGCTTCACGCCGACCGGCAGCAGCGTGTTGGCCGAGAACGTCAGTCCCGACGGCGGCGACGGGCTCAGGCTGTAAGTCACCCGGTCGCCGCTCCGCACGCGCGGCAGGTCGATACGCTCGATCTCCTGGTTCACGGTGAAGGTCCGGTCGTCGATCGACGCATCAGCCGCAAAGCTCGGCGCGGAGGTGTCGTCGTCGTCCGTCACCGCCACCAGCACGTTCGGCGCGGTCACGCCGCCATAACCCGAGACGGAATGGGTGACCGTCTCCGCGCGGATCCGGCCGTTCACCTTGGCGTCGTCCACGCCGGTCACCGTCACCGTCTGCGGCGTCGACCAGTTCGACGTCGTGAACACCAGCGTGTCGTCGGACCGCGCCGTCGACACCGTCGCCGCCAACGGGTCCGTCACCAGCCCGTAACTCCGGCTCGTCGGCGTCACCGTCACATTGCCGGCCGGCTGCGTGTCCAGAACCACCGTGTAGGTCGCCACGTTCTCCCTGGCGCCCGTCGTCGTGTCGTCGGCCTCCGCGACGATCACCTCGCGCGGCGTCACCGTCACGCCGGGCTGCCCAACGTCATCATCGTTCACCGTCACCGCCGCGCTCGACGGATTGCCCAGCGTGTAGCCCGTCGCGGCCAGCAGCGTCGCCGTCACGGCGCCGTCCGGCTCGTCGTCGCCGTCGTCCACCGTGGCGACGCTGTAGTCCTTGCTGGTCTCGCCCGCGGCGAAAGACACCGTCTTGACGCCCTCGTCGGCCGCCGCCACGAAGTCGCTCCCCGTGGCGTCGGCCACGCTGATGCTGAAATTGAGGCCGCTCGCCGGCGCCGCCGTCGTCAGCGTCACCGTGAACACCGCCGCCGTGCCCTCCGTCACCGGCGAGGTCTTGGCCGCGATCGTCGCGGAATTGGCCGCGTGGGTCCGCGTCCCCGCGACCTCGCTCCGGGCCACGCGCTGAAGGAAGATACCCCCGACGGCGGTGACCCGGACGTCATGGGCGGTGTTGGCCGTCAGCCCCGTGATCTGGGCGGTCGTGGCGGGGTTGGCGCCGGTGTTCTGGATTACACGGGTGTTGTCGTACTGCTGGGCGCCGCTCTTCCACTGGACGGCGTAATACGTGACCGTGGTGCCGGTCGGTGCGTCCCACGACACGTCGAGCTTGTCCGTCGCACCCATGACCGGGGTGACGCGCAGGTTCGGGATCTCGGACAGCGTCTGCGCCTGCGCCGGAAGCGCGGCGAACGCGCCAATGGACAGGAGGAGCGCCGCCCCGGCGAGAGCGCGTCCGGTTCCGCCCCCGGCTCCGGCGAAGACAGGAAGGACGAAGCGGGAGGCGTGCCCGCCGCGCACCGGGCGGGCGGAACCGGCCAGGGCCGGCTCGGACGACCCGTTGCGCCGTGCGGAGGGTGAGCGGCGGAACATGAGAGGCAGCGCCGCCGCGATCCGGCGGAGCGCGCTCACGGCGGAAGACGCCGCCGCGGCGCGGGCCGGGCGCCGCACCGGCGCGGGCCGGGAGGTCACGGCCATGGCGCACCTACCAGCGCGCCGTGAGGCCGACCCCGATGCGGTGTTCCGGAGAGCCTGCCCCGGACCCCGGTCCGGGGTCGTTCACGGCCTCGCGGCGGGCGGCGTCGAGATTGAGCTCGAAGCCCCCGCCGCCCGCCGGGCCCAGGCGCCAGCCCAGGCGGACCTCCCGCGCCGTGTCCGACAGCCCGAACCCGACATTGGGAGTCCCCGTGAACCGGTCGCCGAACATCGCGATGCCGTAGCCGAGCTCCCCGTCGAGCCGGCGCGACATGGGCGCGTCGTCGTTCGCCGCCAGCGCGTGCGCGTCCGGCATCGTCCACAGCCGGTCCGACGCGCCCGGGTCCGCCCCGTAGGACGGCACCAGCGACGCAGACAGGCCGCGCCCCGCGCCGCCAGGCACCAGGCTCAGCGAGCCCGACACGCTCCATTCGCGGTAGCCGTCCTCGGCGTGCGACGCGAGACCGTGCACGCGAAGCGCCATGTCCAGGCCGCGCGAGGGGTCCGCGTAGCCGAGGCCGGCGCCGAGTTCCGTGCCCGTCCCGGTCTCCGCGTCGCCCCCGTCATGGCGCAGCCCGAGCTCGACGGACGGCGTCAGCGTCGCGCCGTCCGCAAGCTGGAACCGCCGCGAGCCGTCCAGAACCGCACGCATCCGGCTGGCATCGGCCCGAGCGCCCGCGAGGTTCCCCACGCCCGGCGCCGAGACCGAGTCCGACTCCGTCCGGACCCAGAACCCGTCCGCCTTCAAGGCCAGCGCGAACCCGCCCGCCTCGGCAGGCGTCAGCAGCTCGCCCCGCACGCCCATGGCGGCCAGGGTCATCGTGAGGTCCGTGCGGTAGCGCTCCGCCGCGCCTTCGTGGAGATCCAACGAGAGCTGCCCGGTGCCGGTCCCCGCGAGACCCCACGCCGAGACCCGGTCCGAGAGCGCGAGGCGCGCGTAGGGAAGCATCGTCGTCACAGAGCTCCCCATCACATAGCTCCGTCCCGCGCCGTGCGCCGTGCCCTCGCCGACGCTGTGCGTCATCGCGAACCCGGTCAGCAGGCGGCCGTGCTCGTAGTCCATCCCCAGCGATCCGGTCGCGGTCTCGCCGGTCAATGACAGCCTCGGACCGCCGCTGGAGAACTGCGACACCGACGCGCCCTGGCCCCAGCTCGTCCACTGCGATCCCTCGCGGCTTCCCATCACCGCGCGGAACGACGTCCCCATAAGAAGCTCGCGCCCGCTCATCGTCCGAGACTCGGCCCCGGCCGGATCGTCCGACCACGACAGCCAGGCCGCGCTGCCCGGTCCCTGGAACGGTAGCGGCGCCGCGTCGGGATCGCCCCCGGAGCCGTCGAGCTCCATTCGATGCCCGCCCACGGTCAGGTGCGAGGCCGCATCGCGCGGCGTCTCCAGCCGCGCGGTGATCGCGGCGATCGCGTCCGTCGCCGCCGCGCGGCCGAAGCGCGCCAGCCAGTCCGTCTGCAGCGGATCCGCGTTGCTGATCGAGCCCGTCGCCGTCGCGTCGGCGAGCGTCGCCTTCCCGGACGGGCGCGCATTGCTCAGGGTGAGCGTGTACGTCTCCGTGCCCTCGTCATGCGCGTCGTCGAGCAGGGTCACGGTCACGGTCTTGCTGGTCTCGCCCGCCGCGAAGGTGAGGGTGCCGCTCGCCGCCTCGTAGTCCGTGCCGGCGACCGCGGTGCCGTTCGAGGTCGCGTAGTCGACCGAGACCGACTCGCTCGCCGCCGCCGAGAGCGTCACCGTGAACGCCATCGAACCGGAAGACTCCTCGGCCGAGGCGTCCGCCACCGACAGCGCCGGCACGGCGGGCTCCGGCGGCGCCAGCGCCGCGAGCTTCTTGCGCAGCCACCTCAAGCCGCCGTTGTTGGTCCCCGGCTGCGAGGTCCAGCCCGAGCCCTCCGGGTCGCCGAGGAAGAAGCGCGGCAGCACCGAGTTCGACACGCCCGCGAGCCGGTCCACGGTTGCGGTGCCCGTCACGGTGCGCAGCGCGTACGACTGCCCGGCTTCATCGAGCAGCCCCACCGCCGTGTTGTAGCGGCTCACCGCCGCAGCCGGTCCGTTCGGGTCGTGGTAGATCGTGAACGCGGACGCGGACCCGGCCACCACCTCCGCCGCGTCGTCGTCGTCGCGCACCGTCACCGCCGCGCTCGACGGGTCGCCGAGCGCGTAGCCCGTGCCCTCGTTCAGCGTCACCGTCACCGCGCCGTCCGGCTCGTCATCGGCGTCGCCCGCCGTCGGCACGGAGATCGCGGCGCTCGTCGCGCCCGCGGGAACGCCAAGCGTCTTCGCGCCCTCGTCCGACGCCGCCACGAAGGCGCCGTCCTCCGACACGCTGTAGGCCAGCGTGAGCCCGGCCGCAGGCGCGGCCTCCGACAGCGTCACCGTGAACGCCGCCGCCGTCCCCTCGTCCACCGCCGGGCCGGCCTCGATGCTCAACGTCGGCGTGGGCGTGACCAGGGGTTGCGCCTCCTCCGGCTTCGCCAGCACCGAGCGCAGCCACCTCAGGCCGCCGTTGTTGACCCCCGGCTGCGAGGTCCAGCCCTCCGCCGCCGGGTTGCCGAGGAAAAACCTCGGCAGCACCGAGTTCTCCACCCCGGCGAGGCTGTCCACGTCCTCGGCGACCGGCCCGCTGACCGTCACGTACTGCCGCCCTGCGGCGGTGAGCAGCCGCTCCGCCTCCTCAAAGCGGCTCACCGCCCCATCCGGTGCCTTCGGGTCGTGATAGATGGTGAAGCTGAACTCGGCCGACGCCACCGCCGCCTCGCCGTCTGCCGCCGCTGAGCCCGTCCTCCCCGTGGCCTGCGCCTCCGCCGGCTTGGTGATCTCGAAGGCTTTCAGGTCGCCACTGAGGATGTCTTCGGCCCTGTCCGCGATCTGCCAGAGGGGCACGAGGTACTTGAACCACTCGGCGACCACCGTGACGGTGTACTGCGTGTCGGCCGCAAGCCCGGTGAGCGTGGTGCTCGTCGGCCCGGGAATGCGTTTCGAAAACGTGTAACCCCCGGCGGTCCGCCGCCAGGAGACCAGGTACGACGGCCCGTCTCCGCACGAGTCCGTGCAGTTGGGAAAGCCGGCCCACGTCACCCTGAGCTCGTCGTTGGTGCCCTCGGGCGCGGTCACCCTGAGATTCCCGATCGTCAGCCTGCCATTGATCCTGATTCCCCGGATCTCGCTCCGGGCCAGCACGACATCCGAGCCGGTGCCGGTGTCGATGGCCTCGACCCGGATGGTGTAGCCCGTGTCGGGGCTCAGGCCCGTGACGAAGTAGTTCGTGGTGGTCCGCTCAATGCCCTCGTTGAACGAGCCGCCCAGGGTTTTCCAGCGCACGAGGTATTTCTCGGCGCCGCTGTACGCGTTCCACAACACCCGGATCCGGTCCGTCCTGCCCACAACCCGTTGCGTGCGCACGTTCGAGAGCTGCGGCAGGTCGTTGTCGCGTATGTCCATATCGATGTTGTTCAAAGTGGTGCCCACGACATAGCCTGGGCCGGCCTGGAGGGTGGCCTTGATCCGGCCGTGCGGCTCGTCCCTGTCGTCATTCACCGTGGAGATGTTGTACCTGGCGCCGTTCTCGCCGGCGGCGATGGTGACCGTCTTCACACCCTCATCCGCCGCGTCCAGAAAATCGCTGCTGCCGGTCGCGTCGGTGATGGTGAAGTTGACCGTCACCCCGCCCTCGGGCGCCACGGTGCCTGGGTCTACCGACGCCTCGAACCACGTCGTCTGGCCCTCCGTTACAGGAGTGTTCGCCCTAGCGACATAGACGGTGGGCAGCGTGCCGGCCAGCGTGTTCGTGACCTCGCTGAGCGCCATGATGGATCCGCCCGGTCTGAGCGACTTTGCGGCCGAGACCTGCACGTCATACGCCACACCCGGTATCAGAGGCTCCGTTTCGTCCATCGACTGCGTGAGCCGAATGCGCCTTTCAGTGGAGCCGGTCAGATACGCGGGGTTCTGCCACACGCCGCTGTAGGACGACTCGGAAGATTTCTTCCACCGGATCCAGTAATCGTCGAAGTCGGCCCCTGTGTACGCGCCCCACGACACGTCGAGCGCGGCCGAGCTGCCCGTGACCGACAGGTTCGGGATCGCCTCGTAGTTGGTCTGGGCGTGGACCTCGGAACGCGCCAGCACGGCATCCGGGTCGGCATCGGTGTCGATGGCCACGACCCGGACCGTGTATTGCCCGCCGGGCGCGAGATTGGTGATCGTGTGGTGCGACATGTCCGCCTCGACGGTGGTCCACCAGGTGCCCCCGCGGTTGAGCCTGGGTATCCACCGGACCCGGTATTTCTCCGCGTCGGTCACGTCGTTCCACACCGCCATGAGCTGGGTCGTCGAGCCGTTGACCGGCACCACCCGCAGGCCTGCCACTTCCGGCACGGGTGGCTCGTCGTTGTCGTTCACCGTCACCGAGCCGCTGGTCGTCGTGCCGAGCGTGTAGCCGTCGCCGGCCAGCAGCGTGATCGTGACCTGGCCGTTGGGCTCGTCGTCGCCGTCGTCCTGGGTCAAGGGAGTCACCCTGACTTCAGTCCGACCGGCAGGGACGAACTTCCTCTTCTGGCCTTCCTGCACCGACAGCAGGAAATCGCCGCCGCCGCTCGCGTCGGCGACGGTGTAGTTGATCCACAAGTCGCTGGAGGGCACCGCCTTGGATAAGTAAAACCTGAACCTCGCCCCCGCCCCCTCCGTTATCGGAATGTTACTGGCAGCTATCGTCACGCTCGGCGGATTACTGGTCCGCGTCCCTGTGACCTCGCTCCGGGCCGACACTTCGAAAGTAGTAGCATCGATGGCATAGACTATGACGTCATACACGGTGTTGGCCGTGAGCCCGGTGATCTGGGCGGTCGTGTCAGGGTTGCGGCCAATGCTATCCACTCTGATTTGACGGGTATTGACGTACGACTGACCGCCGGTCTTCCACCGGACGATGTATCGATCGATATCGCCGATGCCGGTCGGTTCGTCCCAATCCACGTCGAGCTTGTCGGGGCTGCTCGCGACCGCCGTCACGGTCAGGTTCGGGATGGCCGGCGTCGTCTGCGCCTGAGCGGGAAGCGCGGCGAGCGCGCCCAGGGACAGGAGGAATGCCCCGGCGAGGGCGCGCCCGACCCCTGACCGGCGCCCTGCAAGGTCAGGAAGGCGGAAGCGGGAAGCGGGCCCGCCGCGCGGCGGACAGGCGGAGCCGGTCAGGGCCGGCTCAGCGGAGCGGTCCCGGCGTGCGGACTGGGAACGGCCGGAGATGAAGAGCAGCGCCGCCGCGACCCGGCGGAGCGCCCTCATGACTGAATACGCAGGTAAGGCGCTCGGCGCCCCTCCACCCGAGTCGCCCTGGGAAGCAGCGGCCCTCTGAGCATGCGCGTCGCCGAATCCGAACACCCGATCGATCATTCCGGAAACCCCTCCGACTGACTGGATGCCGGGGCGATGCGCGCAGTCCGTGGCTGGCCCGGTGAGCCTCGCGAACCGCATTTCCGCATCTCCCCCAACAGACTATTCACTCCGTGCATCCCGGAGCCGCCGCACGCATGGCAGCCTCGGGATGCCGACACGGTATGCCGATATCGTCGCCAATGACAAGCCTTTGTCGTAGTCGTGGCGTGCCTGTGGCGGATTGTGCGATTGAACCGCCCAAAATATATCTCTTGAACATGTCTATTTTGTCGTTTATTATGTCTACAACGTCACACTTGCAGAGCGACCCGTCCGCTGAGCGGGGACTCCAGGGAGGACAGGACCATGGGCCAGAACGACGAGACCGCGCGGGACGACGCCCCGCGCGAAGACGGTTCCGCCGCGCGCGACGCCACGCTCACCGCGGCAATCCTGCGCATCGGCGCGAGCCTCGACCTCGACACGGTGCTGCGTGAGGTGGTCGACAGCGCCCGGGCGCTCACTGGCGCCGCCTACGGCGTCATCGCGACGGTCGACGAGGCGGGCGCACCGCGCGACTTCGTCACCTCGGGGATGACGGACGAGCAGCGCCTGGAGATAGAGGCGTGGCCGGACGGGCTGCGGCTGTTCGGCCATGTGCGCTCTCTCGCAACACCCCTCCGCCTGCCCGACCTCGACGCCTGGACCCGTTCGCTCGGCTTCCCGCCCTTCCCGGTGACCTGCGGGGCGTTCCAGGCGACGCCGATGCGCCATCGGGGGGCGGCCGCCGGCGGCTTCTTCCTGGGCGGCAAGCAGGGCGGGTTCACCGACGCCGACGAGGAAATGCTCCTGCTGTTCGCGCAGCAGGCCGCCTCGGCGCTCGCCAACGCGCGCGCCCACCGGGACGAGCAGCGTGCCAGGGCCGATCTGGAGGCGCTGGTCGAGACCTGCCCGGTCGGGGTGTTCGTGCTGGACGCAGCGACCGGCGCGCCGCTCTCGCTCAACCGGGAGGCGCGACGCATCCTGTCCGGCCTGGAGGTGGAGGAGCGGTCGCCGGAATGGGTGCGCGAGGCGCTGGTCTGCCGGCGCGGCGACGGGCGCGAGCTCAGTCTGAGCGATCTCGCGCACGCCGAGGTCGTGCGCGCGGAGGAGGTGGAGATCTCGGCGCCGGGCGGCAGCAGCGTGCGCGCCCTGATCGACGCCACCCCCATCCGCTCGGCGGGCGATGCCGTGGAGCGGGTGGTGGTCACGCTCCAGGACCTGGCGCCGTTCGAGGCGCTGGAGCGCTCGCGGGCGGAGTTCCTGGAGCTGGTGAGCCACGAGCTCAGGGCGCCGCTGGCGGCCATCCGGGGCTCGGCGTCGACCGCGCTTGAGGACCGGCAGGACGCCGACCGGGACGAGTTGCGCCAGTATCTGCGCATCGTCGCGGAGCAGGCCGGGCGGATGTCGGGGCTGATCGGCGACCTGCTTGACGCCGGGCGCATCGGCGCGGGCACGCTTGCCGTGGACCCCGCGCCGGAGCCGCTCGCAGCCATCGTCGAGCGGGCGCGTACGGCGTTCTCGGGAAGCGGCGGGCGGCACGAGGTGACGGTCGAGGCGCCGGAGGGGCTTCGCGTCATGGCGGACCCACGCCGCATCGTCCAGGTGCTGACGAACCTGTTCGACAACGCAGCGCGGCACTCGGTGGAGAGCGCCCCGATCCGCGTGTCGGCGGTACGCGACGGGGCCGAGGTCTCGGTGTCGGTGACCGACGGGGGCGAGGGCATTCCCCCGGAGCGCCTGCCGCATCTGTTCCGCCGCCATGCCGGCAAGGGCCGGGGCGGCTCCGGCCTCGGGCTGGTGATCTGCAAGGGGCTGGTGGAGGCGCATGGCGGGCGCATCCGGGCCGAGAGCGCCGGCGTCGCCCGGGGCACCACGGTGACCTTCACCCTGCCGGCGGCCGAGGAGGCGGACGCAGCGCCTCCTGCGCCGGCCGGGCAGCGCCGCGAAGGCACGCCGGTGCTGGTGGTGGACGACGATCCCCACGCGCTGCGCCAGGTAAGGGACGCTCTGGCGGCCGCGGGCTACGACCCGACCGCCACGGCGGAGCCGGGCGAGGTGCCGCGCCTGATCGAGAAGACCCGCCCGGCGCTGGCGGTGCTCGACCTCGTGCTGCCCGGTGCCGACGGCATCGAGCTGATGCGCACCCTGCCGGGGTTGGCCGACCTGCCGGTGATCTTCGTCTCGGCCTACGGCGAGGGCGACACGGTGGCGCGCGCCCTGGAGGCGGGCGCGGCGGACTACATCGTCAAGCCCTTCTCGCCGGCGGAGCTGGCGGCGCGGGTGGCGCTGGCGCTGCGCCGACATGCCCCGCCCGCCCCGTTCCGCGTCGGCGAACTCGCGCTCGACCGGACCAAGCGCCGGGTGACGCTGGCGGGCCGCCCGCTGCGGCTCACCGCCACCGAGTACCGCCTGCTGGATGCGCTGTCGCGCGACGCGGGCGGGGTGGCGACCTACGAGACGCTGATGGGCCGAGTCTGGGGCGACAGGGAGGGCGGCAACGTGGAGGCGCTGAGGAGCGCGGTAGCCAAGCTCCGGCGCAAGCTCGGCGACGACGCCAAGTCGCCCCGCTACGTCATCGGCGTGCGCGGCCTCGGCTACCGCATGCCCGAGCAGGAGGACGGGTGAGGCCGGAAGCCGCCGCCGGACCGCCCGCCCGTGTCCCGGAGGCGCGCGAGTCGATGGGGATGTCCTGGCAGAACCCACATGCCGTTGCCCATCGGTCGCGAGTCGCCCGTTGCCCGCGACCGGAAGTCACTCCCGCCCGTTGCCTGTCGCGTCATGTACATGGACACTCGCCCGCAGCCGGCGCATGCGCGCCTGGATCGTTTCAACCCGACCAAGCATCGCCATGTCCGAGACCACCGGCTGCCGCATGTCGCCGCAAGACTGCCGCGACCGCGGCAGCGAATTCGTCGACCCGGCCGCCCGATGAACCGGCGGGCGATTCGCAGGCTTTCCCGCCTGGCGAGACGATACGAAGAACGCCGCATCCCTCTTCTGAAGGACGTCGAAACCGCGCTGTGGCATGCCGGTGACGTGGCCGATCGCAGGTTGGGCGGCTACTGGCCCAGGCACCCCGACCCGCTCGTTTCCTCCGACATCGAGCACTGGACGTCCCAGAACCTCGGCTGGTCGTTCCCTTGCGCCGAAGCGGTCGAGCTCATCCGTCGTCTCATCCAGTGGCCCTGCGGCCGGATCATAGACGTCGGCGCTGGACGCGGTCTCTGGACCACGGTGCTGAAGGGCGCTTTCGGCTGCGACAGGGTCGTCGGGCTGGATCCGGCGCCTGCGGGCGGCGACGTGCTCCAGGCCACCTTCAGCGATTGGTGCGACAGGACCGGAGGCCCCAGGGACACCGACCTCCTGTTTGCATCCTGGCTGCCCTGCGAAAACCAGGAGGGTTCCGATCTGGGACATCAGATACTCGACCGTATCGTCGTCGGCGACCAGAGCTTCGTTTACGTGGGCTCCGGTCCGAGCGGTCCCGCCGGCACCGAGGACTTCCATGACCGCCTGGGCGCCGAGTTCGACGAATACGCGACCGAGCCGCTTCCGAGAGTGTGCCGGTCCGTGTTCCCGAGAGACTTCATCAGGGCCTACCGGAGAAAGCCGCGACGCCACGATCCCGTCGCCGCAGGGCGCTGTCGCCACGGGCGATAGCCAAACCCGTTCGCCCCGATGTCCACCCGCTGACCGGGGCCGCGTCTGTCGCACCGGCATCGCGGCGTCGACCGTGTGTCGACGGCACCGGTTCCTGAGATATTCGCCAGTTCGAAATCCCTTGAACAAGCAGGCCGCGGCGGGGCTTCGCCCGCCAACGGTCGGCGCCGGGGACCTCTATTGCGGCCGGCGCCCGCCGAAGGCCCCCGAAATCCCGGAGCGCTCGAACACACCGCCGACTTCCGTTCCGCCCGGCCCGTAGAATTGCCCCTCGATCCTGTCGTCGGCCGCATCGCGCCGAGCGAAGCCCCCCGCCGTGACCGCCATGCCGCTCCAGCTCATGTCCCCGTATTCCGTCCCCGTGTGCGCGTTGGCGAGGCCGGTGAACATGACGTCCGCGTGCATGTCCGAGGGTCCCATCCGGACGGAGATCGCCGCGTCGCCCCGCACGACCGACTCCAGGCTGGACATGACGCTCGAATCCCGCCCGACCACGAAGCCGCGCCACTCCGCGCCGCCCTCTGGCACCGCGGGGTTCTCGCCCGTGCTGTGGCCCAGGGCGTAGGCGTAGACCACCGTCAGCCCGTGGTTCGGGTTCATCTCGTTCGTGCGCAGCGTGGCTTGCGAGGCGAAGAAGCTGTGCTTCATCCACCCGCCGAACGCGGTGAGGCTCAGCTTGTCCGAGTCGAGCCGCTCCACGACCGAACGCACCCCGTTCCGTTCCGGAAGGATCTCCACGTCCAGTTCTTCGACGGAGTAGTTTTTCGCATGGTAGGTAACGTGGAAGCCGACCGAGCAGCTCGCATCCCGGCACACCGTGACCGCGCGCTCGGGCGCCGCCGCTTCGGGACGATAGCCCAGCGCGTCTCCGAACAGGGCGACGTTGGCGCTCCCGGCTATCGCGGCGTAGTCCGACCGCGCGACCTGCTCGGCCGTCGGATCCCCGTTGTGCGCGCATGCCGACAGCGCGATCGCGGCGAGCACTACCAGGACCGATGCCGGCGATGTCCCGACGCCGCCCGCTCCGCCGCCATCGCCAAATGATGCAACGCGTCGACGTCTCATGATCCGGGGAACTCCTCTGCCTTGATTCCCGCCCGGAGCCGCCGGATGCCTGGCGGCCTCGGGACGGCGGCACGCTATGCCTGTATCGTTGCGAATGGCAAGTAAATGCCGCAAGATGGTCTTGTCAGAGGCGGAGTAGCGGGTTCAAGCGCATTAGAAGCATGTCGTAAACATGTCCATTCGAGCGCTACTCATGCCTAATTTGCCACACTCGCGGAACGAACCGCCCGCGGCCGGCGGGCGCCGGGGAACACGGCTGCCAGTCTCGGGCCCTCGGCGGCGTCGGCGCGAAGGAGAAGACGCGATGAGGACAGGACTCACGGTCGCCGCCATCGGGGTCTCGATCGCGCTGTCGGCCTGCATCCGCACGGCCGATCCTCCAACGTCCGAAGAGCAGATGCGGGAGACGTACGCGGAAATCGTCGGCGCCGCGAACACGCTCTTGCGCGGCGACCGTCTGGGATATTTCGCCACCGACGGCGAGGTGGAGCGGGTGAACACGACCTGCGAGGGAGACCGCTGCGCCATCGGATTCCTCTCCATCGCCCGCGTGAGCCATGTCAGCGTCGAGGACGCGGATCTGGAGCTGCTGCGCGAACGCCGCGGCGTGAGCCTGTTCCGGGGGGAGAGGTCGGAAACCGACGGCAACGCCGAGGCCTATGGCGCATGGCTCGAGCACAGCCTCTTCGGCACCCAGCAGACCCTGTTCACCCACGAAGACGACCCCGACCGGGGCGCGACGGTCGTCTCCACCTATTCGCTTGGCTTCTCGAGCGGAGAGAACCCCGCCGCCGCAGAAGGCTCGGCCCGCTGGGAAGGGCTGATGCTGGGCCGTGACATGCGCGCCTCGCCCGACCGCGGCCAGGTGATCCGGGGCGACGCCGACGTGACGGTCGATTTCGGCAGGGCGGGCATGACGGCGGATGTCGAGTTCACCGGCATCGTCAACATCGAGACCGGCGATCTGCGGAACGACCTGGCGTGGCGCGGCATGGCGCTGGAAGAAGGCGGCTTCGCCCGGCGCGACGCCCCCGACGACACCATCACGGGGCGCTTCTATGGCCCCGGCGAGGAAGAAGTCGGCGGCGTCTTCGAGCGCGACGGCATCGCGGGGGCGTTCGGTGGGCGGCGCACGTCGGAGCCATGACCCGCTCCGCCCCGTTCCCGCCTTCCCTGGCGCCGCCGGTCGGCCGCCGGCGCCGGAAGTGCCCGAGGAGGGTCGAATGAGACGTGGAGTCAGGATCGCCTGCGCGGCGTCGGCGATCGCAATTGCCCTCGCGGCCTGCACCCATTCGGATGAATCGCCGCCGCCGACCGCGGACGAACTGGCGCGTGCCTCCTACGAGGGGATCGTGAGCGGCGCAAACGCAGTGCTGATGGGCGACCACCTGGGTTATTTCGGAACAGACGACGATGTCGAACGGGTCGGCGTCAGGTGTCTGGTGGAAGTCTGCTCGACTGCATTCGCCCGGTCCACCCGGCCCGGAAACTTCAGCGTCGAGACGCTGGAGCTGGAGCTGCTGGGCGAGCGGCGCGGCGTGAGCCTGGTCGTCGAGCGCGTGTCCGGCAAATACGCCGACATTCACGTCTACGGCGGGTGGCTCGACCACAGCTTCTTCGCCTCGCAAACCAACCTGCTCACCAACGACATCTATCCGGACCGGGGCGCGACGGTCGCCATCGGCTACGCGGTCGGTTTCTCGACCGGGGAAAACCCGAATGCCGCTGACGGCACGGCCCGCTGGGAAGGCGTGATGATCGGCCGCGACATGAGCGCGTCCGCCAGCCGCGGCCAGGTGCTACTGGGAGACGCGGACGTCACGGTCGACCTGGGCGCGAGCGCCATGACGGCGGACGTCGAATTCACCGGGATCGCAAATACCGAGAGCGGCGCCCGCCTGGACGACATGGCATGGCGCGGCATTGCCGTGGAGGAGGGCGGCTTCGCCCGTCGCGACGCCGACGACGACACGATCTCGGGCCGGTTCTTCGGACCGAACGAGGAGGAGGTCGGCGGCGTGTTCGAGCGCGACGGCATCGCGGGGGTGTTCGGCGGACGCCGCGCCTCCGACTGAGGATTGCGGCCTGAATTGCGTGCTCGATCGAACCGGCGAGTGGTCCGGTCCGACAGACGGAAGCGGCGGCGCGACCGGCTTGTGTGTCAGAGTTCAGGCGGCCCGGACCGGCGGGATGGGAGAAGCCGAGCTCCCGGTCGGGGCCGCACCGCCCGGCGCGCGGCGGTGCTTCTCATGCCGGCTTCGAATCCTTGGAACGAAGCTTGCGCCGGAGCTCCTGACGCAATCCCGCGATGGAGACATCCCTCCGTCCCGAAAGCTCATGGAGCAGTTCCGGAAGCGGCCAGCGAACGCACGCGCCCTGCTGGGGAAACAGAAACCCCACGTGACCGATGGCGTACTCGTCATCTTAGTTGAGCCGGACGTACGCGGTGCCGGGTGCGCGAACGCACCCAGGCGTCTGCCTCCCACTTCGCCGCCCGCTCCGGGCGCAGAGATCGGCCGCCACCGCACTGGTCTTCTTGCCGGAAGGCGAGCGCGGGCTGTCAATCGCGTCGGGGTCCTCCCAGGCCAGCAGGCGGAACCGCGCCGCCTGGAGGTCCACCGCCAAATGCACCCGGACCGCGCAAGGCTCGGGCTCGAACGCGACTGGGCTTGCGGTGCCCGGCATGGCTGCCGACGCCGCCCGGTCCCGGAGGAATCTGCCATACCCACACGCCGGCGTCCCCCGGGAACTGACGTTCGGATTTGGCCGTGACGCAAAGCGCGTCCTGCGCCCCGCGCCCGCGCTCACCAACGCGCCGTCAACCGTAACCCGATCCCATGCCCAGGTTTGCCCGCCGCTACCGGCGCGGTTGCCCCTCCCGTGTTCTGCGCCAGGTCGAATGTGGAGCCCGAAGACCCGAACGGTGGCCACCGCCTTCTCTTAGCCCGGCCGGAGAGGCGGAGCTTCAGGGAGGCGGCGGGCGCAAACTCCCGCCGTCCGCTAGCCGGACCGCGAAGGCCGGGACCCGGACGCGGGGCCCCGGCGCACGGAACGGTTGCAGGAGAACATCGGCGGTGCCGGCCGGGGGCGTTGCAGGCTCCCTGGCCCTATCACGCATCCGTGCGCGGGGCGAGAAGTCCGAGCGGTTCATGTTCCGTCAGGCGTTCCTCTCCGGATGGGCGAACGGCCAGGGTGAGGCCTCGCTGCCCCTTTCGATGGGGACGACGATCAGGACGGGACCGTCCTCCTTGAAACCCTCCTCGATCGCGACCCGCAGCTCGCCGGGGGTGGTTGCGCGCACCCCCTTGGCGCCGAAGCTCTCGGCCAGCCGGACGAAGTCCGGGTTGC
>JAPPIT010000065.1 GCA_028820505.1 Defluviicoccus sp. | reverse complement strand
TCGGCATCGATCAGATGCACTTCCGAGGTGGTGTGGTCGTGAGCGGAGATTTCCACGAATTTGCCGCTCTGGCTCTTTCCCGCCGCGACGAAGAAGCCCGGGTCGGTCTCCTCGTAGACCGTGACGTCGTCGCCCGCCTCGGCGCCCACCCGGTGCCGGTTGACCCGGTAGGGGCGGTGGTTGTCGTCGAGGACCGTGTAGTAGAGGGTCTCGCCGTCGTTTCCCCAGACGATGTTGCCGCTGCAATCGGGAATCCGGTCATCGAGATCGCCGCCCGACGCCAGGTCGCGGATTTTGACGGTGAAGATCTCCGAGCCGTTGGTGTCGAGAGCATAGGCCAGCCGCGCGTGGTCCGTGGAATGGCTGCAGCCGCCGACCCGGAGGAAGGACAGGCCTTCGGCTTCCTTGTCGCCGTGAAGCAGCACCTCGCCGTCTCCCGTGTCGCCGGTGCTCCGGCGGCAGAACAGCGGGTGCTGCCCGCCGGTCTCGTAGCGGGTGAAATACTCGAATTCGCCGTCCGGCGCCGGAACCGAGGAATCGTCTTCCTTGATCCGTCCCTTCATCTCGCCGAACAGCAGCGTCTGGAGATCTTCGGTCCCGGCGAGCAGGGCCTTGGTGTACGCGTTCTCGGCTTCCAGATAGGCGCGGATATCCGGGTCCAGCTTGTCCGGATCGCGCATCACCTCCTGCCAGTTCTCGTCCTTCAGCCAGGCGTAATCATCGGTTCGGGTTCGGCCGTGGAGGGTGATGGTCGTCGGCTTTTTCGGCGCGGTTGGCGGGGCGGAGACCGCATCGGGCATCCATCTATTCTCCGTCGCCGCCCTCGACCTGTCCGGAGGAGCTCGGGGCCGCGGGCGGCGCGCCGGCGGCCGGGGCCGGTTTGGCCGGTTCCGCCGATTTGGTCCGGGTGCGCCCGGTTTCCATGCGCACCGGCGCGGCCGGCGCGCCGCCGTCCTTGTCCTCGCCGAAATAGATGGTCTGATGGGGGAAGGGAATCTCGATGCCCAGTTCGTCGAAACGGCGCTTGATCCGGCGGTTGAACTCGCGGCCCACCGACCATTGCTCGATCGGCATGGTCTTGAACCGGGCCTTGACGACGATGGCCGAGTCGCCGAAGGAATCCAGACCCAGGACTTCCAGGGGTTCGAGAATTTTGGGACCGAAGTTTTCGTCGGCCCGGATTTCCTCTCCCAACTGTTCCAGCACGCCGATCACCTCGTCGACATCCTCGCGATAGGCGATGCCCACCTCGAAGACGTAGTAGGACCACTCCTTGGTCATGTTGGTGACCGTGTCGATGGCGCTGAAGGGAATGGTGTGGACGTTGCCCGACAGGTCCCTGAGCCGGATCGACCGGATGGACATGTCCTCGACCCGTCCCGCCGTTCCGGCGACCCGGGCGACGTCGCCGACCGCGACCGCGTCCTCGAACAACATGAAGGCGCCGGTGATCACGTCCTGGACGAGTTTTTGGGAGCCGAACCCGATCGCCAGGCCGGCGATGCCGGCGCCGGCCAGCAGCGGCCCGATGTTGACCCCGAGTTCGGCCAGCACCACCAGCACCACCAGAACGGCGATGAAGAAAAACAGGGCGTTGCGCAGCAGCGGCAGCAGGGTTCGCGCCCGGTCACGCCGGGCGAGCGCTTCCGCGCTTTCCTCCGCTTTGTCGAGGTAGCGCTCGATGGCGGCGCTGGCGGCTTCCCAAACCACCAATGCGACAATCAGGACGATGGCGATGCTGGCGGCCGCGGATACGATCCGCGACCCGGCCGGGCTCTGCAGCCAGGCGACCACGTCGAGGCCCCAGGCCTGGAAGATCACGGTCAGCGCGATGACCAGGACGAAGACGTGCAGCACCCGCTCCATGACCGGCAGGTAGCGGTTGGCGCGCTGTTCCAGGCCCGGATAACGGGCCTTCATCTCGTCCTTGATGGAGAAACCCCGCTGGATCGCCCGGTGAATGCCGTGACTGACCAGGATCGCGGTCACGACGGCGACCGCCGTGATCACGGATGAGCCGAGGAAGTTCTCGAAACCGTCCTCGATCCGGAGCGCCCAGATGCCATAGACCGCGGCGATATAGATGATCGCGAGGGCGTGCCAGATATCGGCGATCCGGTTGCGGAGCGCGGTCAGGGGGTGGCCGCGCTCGGGCCGCTCGCCGCCCGCATGGAGGAATTCCGCGAACGGCCGGCGGTTCTGGAGGACGAAGATAACGGCCATGGCGGCGATCAGCAGGCCAAGGAAGGTATCGGCGAATTGCTGTCCGCCCCCGGGCAGGCCCAAGAGTCCCGCGGCGACGATTCCAAAG
>JAPPIT010000019.1 GCA_028820505.1 Defluviicoccus sp. | reverse complement strand
CCCCCCCCCCCCCCCCCCCCCCCCCCCCCCCCCCCCCCCCCCCCCGCCGCCGGGGGGCCCCCCCCCCGCGGGGGCGGGCGGGGCAGCGACCATGACGGACGGCTGGCGATGTACGCCTGCCGCGGCTGCTCGGGGTGAGGCTGGAGTTTGGCCACGAGGAACGTCCTCATCCCGAGCAGGTGCCGAAGGGACCGTATCGAGGGATCGGCTCCTCGGCGTGTACTTCCCGGTGCCTGACAGGGCGGCCGGCTGGGTCCTATACTGGCGCCCGACGAAAGCGGCACGAACGGGACCGGACCGATGGCCGAATACCATGTCGAAAAGCTGAGCCCCGCCCTCGGCGCCCGCGTCACCGGGCTCGACCTGCGCGAGGAGGTCGACGAGGAGATCGTTGCGGGGCTGCGCCAGGTCTTCGTCGACAACGCCGTCCTTTGTTTTCCCGGCCAGAAGATCTCGGCGCAGGATCAGGCCCGCTTCGCCGGTTTCTTCGGCCGGGTGGATGCCGGTTTCCGCCCGCCCTCGTACCAGCTCGACAACACCAACAAGAAGCGCGGCGTGATGCTGGTCACCAATATCCGCAAGGACGGCAAGCAGATCGGCTCGCTGCCCGACGGCGAGATGCATTTCCACTCCGACGGTGCGCATCGCGACGTGCCCTACCGCGCGACCACCCTGTTCGCGATCAAGATCCCCTCGCGCGGCGGCGAGACGCTGTTCGCCAACCTCGCCAACGCCTATGACGCGCTTAGCGGAGAACAACAGGAAAGGCTGGAGGGGCTGAAGGCCAACCACGCCTACCGCTACGACCTCGTGACCCGCGATCTCAACGACGACAGCCGGACCGACCTCAATCGCGCCGTGCACCCGCTGGTCAAGACCCACCCCGATACCGGACGCAAGGCGCTCTACCTCAGCCGGCTGATGACCCAGACCGTGGTCGGCATGGACAAGGAGGAAAGCGAGGCGATCCTGCTGCCGCTGTTCGACCATATCGAGAAGCCGGAATTCGTCTACGCGCACAGCTGGACGCCCGGCGACCTGGTGATCTGGGACAACCGGACAGTCAACCATGCGCGCAACGATTTCCCGGCCGACGAGGACCGGCTGCTGAGGCGCTACACCGTCTCCGAGCCCGACTGACCGGGGGCCGGCCGGTGTTCGTCCGCAACAGCTGGTACGCCGCCGCCTGGTCGGAGGAGGTTGGCCAACGAGAACCGCTTTCGCGCACCGTGATCGGCGAACGCCTGGTGCTCTACCGCGAACCGGACGGCGCGGTCGCCGTGCTGGAGGACCGCTGCGCGCACCGCTCGATGCCGCTCTCGCTCGGGCGGATCGCCGACGGCGGCCGCCTGATCTGCCCCTATCACGGGCTCGCCTATGACGGGACCGGCGCCTGCGTTCAGGTCCCCGGCCAGGACGATCCCGGCGGGATCCGCATCCGCGCCTACCCGGTCGAAGAACGTGCGGGGGTGGTCTTCGTCTGGATGGGCCCACCCGGGCAGGCCGACAAGGCGCTGCTGCCCGATTGCGGCTGGCTGGAGAAGCCGGGGTGGCACCGGTCCGACCTCTATCGCCGCGCCAGGGCGAACTACCTGCTGCTCAATGACAACCTCGCCGACCTGCTGCACGTCGCCTTCCTGCACATCCCGTCCGGCGGCGGCAACGAGGACATGGGCGACGCCGATATGACTCTCGAGGTCAACGGCTTCGGCTACGACTTCCAGCGCCACAGCCGCGACATACCCGCGCCCGCGGGCTACCGCCGGCTGTCCAACGCCGAGGGCAATATCGACCGCTGGCATGTCGTCGAGTTTCGCGGTCCCAGCTTCTGGCGCATCCATACCGGCGTCGCCGAGGCGGGCAGCGGCGGGCCCGACAGCGCGTTGCCGGCGGGGGCGGGACGCTGGGCGATCCGCCCGCATCACTTCGTCACCCCGGAGACCGAAACGAGCACGCACTACTTTCAGTCGGTCGCCCACGAAACGCCGCCCTCCTCGGATTCCTGGAACTTTCTCAACAACGTGATCGAGGAAGACGTCTGGGCCATCGAGCACCAGCAGGAGGCGCTGGACCGCTACCCCGACATCCCGATGCACACCCTCCCGAGCGACGAGCCGACGCTGGCCATGCGCGCGATCGTGGAGAGGATGACGGTGGCTGAGGGGAGTGGCAGGGCGGTCTGACGCTTTCCGGAGACGACTCGGTTTCCTTCAACCATCGTTCTCTCCTCGTCGCTGTCCCTTGTGTCGCCCGCTTCCCCACCGTCATGCCCGGACTTGTTCCGGGCATCCACGTCCCTCCGCCAGTTCGTCCGCGCCCGGCTCACACCGCGATGCCGCAAGACGTGGATGCCCGGAACAAGTCCGGGCATGACG
>JAPPIT010000072.1 GCA_028820505.1 Defluviicoccus sp. | reverse complement strand
TCAGGACGCGAAATAATCCGGCAAATCCGACCTCAGACAATCTGCGAAACAACAGGTGTCCTCAAGCCTGGGCGTCCATCGCATCCGCCACTCGAGCCATCATCTCTTCGAGATCATGCTTCCCGGCTCTCTCGCCGCACACCGCGACGGCTGGAAGATTTGCGTTCATATCCGGCTCGTTCACGCAGCCACACGGCGCCTCTTGCTCCAGCGGTCCGGCTGGGACACGGCCAAACACGGAACTCCCATCAGCATGGCCCACCTTGCGCTTGCATCATCCAACTACTCTGCCGGGCTCCTGCAATACGTCCGTCTTCTCGGCGTGCCGGTGGACGAACGCTCGCGGCGAGGCTTCACGCAGATATGGCGCTATGTCGGCACGCTGCTGGGCACTCCCGACGCACTTCTCTTCGAAGGACGGGAAAGCGATCTCCTCCGCTACCGCGAAATCGCCGAACGCGCAGAGCCCCGCCCGGACGTCGACGCGATCGCCGTCGCCAACGCGGTCGTCCAGGTGCTCCCCGATCTCATCGGACAGACGGATCCGGCCCACCGCGCCGCCACAATCAGCCGCACCTACCGTCTGACTCGCGCTCTCCTTGGAAAAGAGACAGCCGATCTCCTGCGTTTTCCCAACTCTCGCATCCCCTACTCGCTCGTCTTGAGACGTGCCCACCAACGAATTCGCCGCCTTCGGGATCGTTTGCACCCCCCGTCGCGAGCCAAGACCCAGGCCCGCCACCTTGCCCTCTTGCTCGAATACGCCGTCCTGCCGGACCTCGCTTACACTCTGCCGCCCATCGCCCCTGCCGCAGCCGATCCGCCCCTCACGACCCACGACCACGCCACAATCCAGCAACCCACCATCAGGTAACACCGCCCCGATGAAACCCGGAACCGCATCCCAACGCCCAGCCAGTCGAACCAGGTGCGCCCTGCGCGGGAGGTGCGTTCGTTCAACCGCCAGGGCGGCTTGCGCGCCCGTGCGGCACTTTCCTCGGCGCGCTTGCCCATGGCGTTGACGATCCGGCCGCCGAAACGCGGGTTGGCCTTGAGAAAGCGCCGGAGTTCACGCTCGATGGGCCCCCGCTTCGTGGAGCTGGTGCACCACCGAACTTTCGGGGAAGGAAACCGGCCCCGTTCCTCGATGCTGTCAAGCAGGGTCTTGCCGGACGTTACGGGCGCGACGATCAGGGGCATGCCGGGCGGGAGGGTCGCCCGGATGAACTCGATCGTGCCCGGCCACTCGACGTCGACAAGCGGGGCGTGAACCGCCACGAGCTGGTCTCGGGGGACGATCCGCGACAGCAGGACCGTCATGGACTGGCTGTCCTTGCCACCGCTGGTATTGACCGCCACGAGCGCGCCGGCGCGGATCTTCTCCCGGCATTCCGAGGGAATTTGAATGTCGGCGTGGTTGGTGGCCATGGACGGGTTGTATGGACGCCTCCCGGGACGCAAGGACCGATTTCGGTGTGACGGGCAGTCAGATTGCAGTTTTGTATCCGGCCTTTCGATGCGGGACCTGGCCCGCTGGCCCGGATGGAATCTGCCGATCCGCGCCTCATTTCTCCCGTGGGCTCTTCGCCCCACCGACCATTCAGGCTTGGCGGATCGCGGTCCGACCTTTTCGCAATCACATCTTGTCGTGCCTTGCGCAACCTTTCAGCGGCCACCTCCTGTGTCGTTTCGTCGTTCCTTCCCTCGCCGGCCACGGCTATGCCGGCTGGCTGACGAAGTCCGCCCGGTACGCCCGGTCATGCGCCAGCAGGGCCCAGATCGTGCGCGCCGTCTTGTTGGCCAGCGCGACCGTGACCACATTGGCCGGACGCCGTTCGGCCAGTCGCACCGCCCATTCCGGCGGCGCCCTGCCAGTGGTGAGCACCGATCGGGCGCCGTGGATCAGCAGGGTCCGCAGATACCGGTCCCCACGCTTGGAGATGCCGAGCATGCGAACCCGCCCGGCGGCGCGGGCGGGCTAGACAGGTAGGGAGATGCGGGGGTTTGGACAGGGAACGCCCGGCGTCGCGAAATCCGGGAGATCGAGATGGTCAGCGAAACAATGGCGCTCCGAGGGGCAGGCAGCGCGGCAAGAATGATGGGACTGTTGTGCGTCGCGGACTCGAAGCTGGGAGAATTCGGAGAGGGGCAGTGTCCGGTCACCAGGACGGGCGACTATTCCGACGTCGTGGTTGTGGATGCCGACGGCCGGATCATTCCGTGGCAGCGCGTGGCCCGGCTGGACCGTACCGAGATGGAGCGGACGATGCGCGAAATCGTCGACAGGCTATACACCTTTCTTCGGAACACGGAAGCGGCGGAGCTGGCAACGCTCCGGAAACACCGGGAGGACGAAACCTCGCAATGGAGCAGGCC
>JAPPIT010000130.1 GCA_028820505.1 Defluviicoccus sp. | reverse complement strand
GCTCACACCGCGATGCCGCAAGACGTGGATGCCCGGAACAAGTCCGGGCATGACGACAAAAGGGGATCGTGCTGGAGAACGTCGATACCGCCCCACCTTGTCCCCGCCCGTCGGCGCAAAGCCCTTCGGAACGCCTGAACCGGACAACTCATGTGCCGCCTAAGCCGGACAGATCGTGTGCTGGCGACATCCGGCCTTGCGGTGGATTGTCTGTAAGCGGCGCACTGTTTAGGTTGGTTATGTGCCAAAGAGAAAAATCAGCGATGACAAAAGGCCCCGTGGAATGCGCTCGCGTCCTGTGACGGAACCGGTAGGACGTACGAATACATTGGCCGAGGTCTTGTCCGAATTGGGACCCTTGGACGAGGAATTCCCGGACATCGAAGACTTGCCTTCAAAGGCGGAAGATCCCCTGTCGACTTGGCCGACCCAAGGGAACGATGATGAGTAGTCCGGATAGTTTGCGCCTTCCCGTTGTCGCGACGGATGCCCGAGATACGTTCCAATTCTCGGAAGAGGCCCGCAGGCAATCGCTTGCCGTGGCCGAGAGCCGGCACGCAGAAGACGATCAGTCCTTCATCGACGCCATCAGCGAATACTGTGTCGGGTGAAGCGGAACGGGAGCTGAGCCATGGCAAAATTTGTCGTCTCGCCGCATATGCGGCTGCATGAATGGGTGGCGGAGGAGAAGGGGTTCTTCTTCGATGCCGGGCTCGACTACGTGTTTCGCGAACAGCTCACGTCGCGCGACGGCAGCTATCACGACCTCGGCGACAAGGTCGGCGCCTACCAGACCTTCGAGCAGGGTCGCACCTGCGACGTGAGCGCGGCCTGCCACTGGACGGTCAACGCCGCCGCCGCGTCGGGCCACGGCAAGCTCTACGCCGGCTGCTACTCCGTCTCGCCCTGCGGGATCTTCGTTGCGGCGGACTCCGACATCCGCCGGCCCGAGGACCTCGCCGGGGTGCCGATCTCGGTCGGCTACCAGTCGGGCAGCCACTATTCCACCATCCAGACGCTGGAGGAGTTCCTGGCGCCGGAAGACATCAGGCTCCACTTCGCCGACGGCCTCCTGTTCCACCGGCTCGAGCAGCTCGTCGACGGCAAGGCGCCGGCGGTCAGCCTGTTCAGCGGCCCCTTCTTCCTCGCCGAGCAGCTCGGGTTCCGCAAGGTCGTCGACACCAGCTTCATGATGGCCTCGATGATCACCGGCGATCCCGACCCCGGCGACGTGGAGAGGTACTTCGTGGCGCTCCGCCGCGCCCAGGTCGAGATCGACCTCAGGCTCGAGCTCTACCGCCACCACTACCGAAAAGAATTCCCCGAACGCTTCCACGACGTCATGGACGTGCGCCGCTTCGGCCCCGGCGAGCGGCTGGTGTTCGAGCCCTATACCCAGGACATGTTCGAACGCTCGCAGAGCTGGGTTGCTGAGCGGGGGATTTTCCCCGAGGGAGGGCCCGGCGACGCGCCCTACCGGGAGTCGATTTACGCCGCCGCCTAACCGCTATCGCCGAGCAGCATGCGTGGGCCGAGCTCGTAGATCTGGCGCCGGTCCTGGTCGCTGCAGTCGAGCGAGTCGATCACGTCGATCGTGCCCTTGAGGTTGAGCATCCCGGCTTCCTTGTCGAACGGGTAGTCGGTGGCGAACACCGAGTGCTCGGCGCCGAAGAAGGCGAGGCCGCACTGGCTCGCCGCCTGGCCGCCGAACATCGCGGTGTCGCCGTAGAACAGCTTGAAGCTGTCGCGCAGCGAGCGCTCGCCCTTCCACAGCGGCCTTTCGGCGCCGGCGATCATCACCCCGTCGCTCCAGCTCGGCTCCATGCGGCCGTCCGCGTGCGGGATATAGGCGCCCCAGTGATGGGCGACGATCTTGAGGTCGGGGTGACGCTCGAACACGCCCGAGAACACGATGCGGGCCATCGCGGCGGAGGTCTCGTAGGCCCAGCCCAGCGCCCACCAGATGTCGAACTGCGAGGTCTCCTCGGTCGCGTAGTCCGGATGGGTCATGGGCCGGATGGGATGAAGCCAGATCGGCTTTGCCAGCTCCGCCATGCGCGCGAACACCGGCTGGAACTCGGGCAGGTCCAGCGGTTTGCCGCGGACGTTGGAGTAGATCTGGATGCCGCAGGCGTCGCCGTCGCGCACCGCGCGGTCGATTTCCCTCAACGCCTCGTCCGGGTTGTTCATCGGGAGCGTCGCGATCCAGGCCGGAAACCGGTCCGGATGGGCGGCGCAGACCCCGGCCATGCCGTCGTTGATCGCGCGCGCGAGCGCCGGCGTGTCTTCCGGCCCCACCCAGTCGTCGATCACCGGGTTGGAGGCGGACAGGACCTGGCAGTAGTCGTCGAACGGCTCGATGTGGCGGAGCCTCGCATCCACGTCGAGCATGGTGGGAATGCCGCTCAGGACCCTGACGAAATGCGGCGGCACGAACGCCGCCAGCTTGTCCAGCGCATCGGCGGCCATGATGTGGTTGAACACGTCGATCTTCATTCGCTCTCTCCCCTGCGCCGCCGCGACGGCTTGCCCGGCTGGCCCCGCGGCGATACTAACCGTGCGGCCCGGCGTTGTATTGGCGGAGCGGAGCGGCGATGGAGAGGCAGCGGGAAACGGTCGAACTGCCGGCCGCGCGGATCGAGGTCGAACGGATCGGCAGCGGCCCGCCGCTGGTCCTGTTGCAGAGCGCCGAGGCTTACGAGGCCCGGCTCGATCTCGTGGATCGGCTGGCCCGGACCCATGAAGTGTTCCTGCCCTGGGCGCCCGGTTACGGGGGTTCGCCGCTGCCCGGGGATGTGCGCACCATCGACGACGTGGCGTATATCTATCTCGACCTGATCGAACGTTACGATCTCCATGAAATCGCGCTTGTCGGCTGTTCGCTCGGGGGGTGGATTGCCGCTGAGATGGCGACCAAGACCTGCGAACGGCTGTCCCGGCTGGTCCTCGTCGATGCCCTCGGCGCGAAGTTCGGCGGCGCCTACGACCGCGACATCGAGGACATCTATTTCCTCTCCTTCGACAAGGTGAAGGCGATCAGGTTCGCCGACCCGCGCCGCGACCCGCTGGACGACATGACCGCGCTCGGCGAGGACGAGGCGATGCAGGTCGCGCGGCACCGCGAGACCACGGCGCGGCTGTGCTGGGACCCCTATTTCCACAACCCGGCCTTGAAGAACCGGCTGCACCGCATTTCCGCTCCCACGCTCGTCCTGTGGGGCGAGGAGGATCGCTTCGTCCGGCCCGAATACGGCCGCGCCTATGCCGAGCGGATACCGGATTCGCGGTTTGTCAGCATCGCCGGGGCCGGCCATTATCCGCATATCGAGCAGCCCGACGCGACGCTGAGCGCGGTGTTCTCGTTCCTGAACGGCGGGAAGGGTTAGGGAGCGTCATGGAACTCTATCATTTCACGGAATTTCCCTGGCCGCATCTGCCGCCCGACGACAGCTTTTCCTCCATGAGGCTCAGCCTGCCGAGCCGTCATTACGACCCGAAAATCGGGGCCCATCTCTACAACATGTATCTCGACCAGTATTTGCTGGCCGACGAGCTTGGCCTGCATTGCATGATCAACGAGCACCACCAGACCGCGACCTGCCTCAACGCCGCGGGTCCGATCCCGCTCGCGATACTTGCCCGGCAGACCCGCAACGCGCGGCTCTGCATCCTCGGTAACCCGGCGGCCAATCTTGCCGATCCGATCCGCTGCGCCGAGGAGATGGCGATGATCGACAACATCTCCTATGGCAGGCTCGATTGCGGGTTCGTGCGCGGCGTGCCCTACGAGTTGTTCGCGTCGAACGCCAACCCCACCGAGACCCAGGAGCGCCTGTGGGAAACCATCGACCTCTGCATCCGTGCCTGGACCAGCCATGACGGGCCGTTCAATTACGAGGGCAAGTGGATCCACAAGCGCCAGGTCAATGTCTGGCCGCGCCCCTATCAGCAGCCGCACCCGCCGGTCTGGACCACCGGCGGCAGCGATCTCTCCCACGCCTGCAAGACGATCGAACGCGGGCACAATTTCGCGATGTTCCTGACCCCGGCCGACGGGCTCGCGAAGATGTTCAAGGGCGCGCGCCGGTATTGCCGCGAGAACGGGCTGCCGGAGCCGGCCGACGACCAGTTCGCCTTCATGCCTCTGGTCGCCGTCGGGGAGACCGAGGCCGAGGCCGAGAAGGTCATCGAAGGCGTGTTCTGGTACGTCACCCACAACAAGTCGGAGCCGCAGTTCCGTGCGCCGCCCGGCTACAACAGCCGCAAGCTCTATGCCGACTTCCTGAGCGGTCGCTATTCGGGCGGGCGGACCGACGCGATCCGCCGGAAGGGCGTTTCCTATTTCCGCGAGAACCATGTCGCGATCTACGGCACGCCCGACTCCGTCGTCGAGCAGATCCGCTCGCTCTACGACAAGGTGGGCGGGTTCGGCCACCTGATCGCGATGCTCCATTCGGGCGACATGGACTACAAGACCACGGCCAAGAGCATGACCCTGCTCGCGAAGGAAGTGCTGCCGCAGATCGCGGATCTCGGCACGAAGAGCACCGGCTTCGGCCCGCTCGCCGAACGCGGCGCGATGGCCGCCGAGTAGCAGCCCGGCGCGTCCCTCGATACGCCCCCTTCGGGGGCTACTCGGGATGAGGACATGCGAAAGAACGCCTCACCCTGAGTAGGCGCGCCAGCGCCGTATCGAAGGGCGCGTCTCAGTGAGTGCCGAACACCTCCTGATACGCCGCCACCTTCGCCGCGAGGGCGTCGCGCTCGGCTGACGTCGGGGCGTCGGGATCGGCCGCCGCCGGCATCGCGCCGAATTTCAGCATGCAGGCCATCAGCAGCAGCCGCGCCTTGGTGGCGGTGAGGTTGCCGCCGCCGATGAAAATGTCCGTGCCGGCGGTGAACCCGTCATTGTTGCCGCGGCCGACCCGGGCGACCGGCAGGCCGCTGAAGGCCGCGCGCTGCATCAGGCGGTGGCGGTCGGGCGCGGTCATGCTGCCGTATGGCGACTGGCCTTCGACGACGAACCCGGCGAGCGGCGCGTTCGCCAGCCGGTCCGCGATCGCCGCGTTGAGATCCGCCTCGCGCCCGGGGTCCAGCTCCGCGCTATCCGCGTGGTAGTTCCCGTCCTTGACGATCGAGACCAGGGGGATCGCGTCGCCGCGGAGCGCGCCCGATTCGTCCTTGACGCCGACGACGACTGTTTCCCGGCATCCGTTCCGCATGATCGAGCCCTCCACCTCGTCCGGGAGGCGCGAGAGGTTGACCGTCGAGTCGTAGCTGTGACGTACGCCCGGCAGGTAGGTCAACACCGGTGGCGCGTCGTGCGGGATGCCGCCCAGGATGCCGCCGTGCCCGCCGGTGGTCACGTAACCGCCCGGCCGCGCATCCCCCTTCTGCACGTCGCGGGCCGAGAAGATCTGCTGCTCCTGGATCAGCACCATGCCGGCGCGGTTGCGCCCCTCTGCGTCGGCCCAGACCCGCGAGGTCAGGTATTGGACCGAATCGTGCAGGTTCTTGGGCCCGTCGTTCGAGATTTCGCCCATCGTGCGCTGGGCGGCGTTGCCGCAGACCGGCAGCGTCGTGTCGAGGAGGAGTTGCAGCCAGTAGATCGTTTCCTCGATCCGCGGGCTGCCCTGGCTCCAGATCGCGCCGATATAGTTCCCGGTCGCGAGAATGCGCTGCACCCGGTTGGCGATCTCCGCCAGCGCCGGGCGCGGCGGGGCGGAGGCGAGATGGGTCGGCCGGTAGGGGAAGAAGTCGCGCCCCAGCGCCTCCGGCGGGATGTCGCCCTCGCCGATGTCGGCGCGCTCCGCCGCCGGCAGCCCCTTGGTGTAGCCGCCCGACGGCACGATGCGGTGGAAATCCACGTCGGCGAGCGAGGAGATCATGCTGGCGTGTCCGGACATCGAGACGCCCAGCCGGTCGACCTCCTCGAAGAGCCGGGACCCGTCGGGGAAATAGGCCTGCCGGCTCCGCTCCGCCGGCGCCCCGGGGTGGGTCGTGTCGTCCTCCCAGGCGCTGCCGTCGGCCTGGCGCGCCATGTAGGGCAGGGGGTAGAGCCCGTCCTCGGGCGAGAGCTCGATCCGGTAGACCGGCTTGTCGTCGGGATGCCGGCGCTTCTCGTGGAATTCGCCGTCTGCGTCGATATAGCCGTCCGGCGGGGCGTAGAGCTCGGCCGCGTCTCGCTCCAGCGGGTGGGCGGAGAACTGCTCGACATAGACCGTCGCCGGCGCGGCGAGGCGCTGGGTGCGGAGCGCATCGAACCGGGCCGGCGCGCCGTCGTCGTCGGTCAGCAGAGGCAGGCCGTGACGGCGACGCGCCTTGTTCGAGGTCACCAGCGGCGGGGTGTTCTGGATCGTCGCGTTGGGGCCGGCGAGATGGGCTATTCGCGGCTTGGCCATGGGGGCGCCTCCCTGTCATGCTGCGCCCATATTGGATGATCCAGGCCACGGGAGGAACGCCATGTCGTCCGGAACCGACGATTTCGCGGTCGCTTCGGAAATATCCCACGTGGCGCCGCTCCGCGGGCTCGCCAACAAGATCGAGCCCGGTCACACGGCGCTGATCGTAATCGACGTGCAGAACGATTTCTGCGCGCCGGGCGGGATGATGGACCAAGAGGGTTTCGACCTGAGCGACGCGCAGGCGATGGCCGACCGGCTGCCGCCGCTGATCTCGGCCGCCCGGGCGGCCGGCGTGCTGGTCGTCTTCGTGCGCAACGTCTACTCGTCGGAGCACAATTTCTACCTCTCCGACACCTGGCTGGAGCAGGCGTCCCGGAAGCGCGAAGGGAGCTACACGCGGCGCGAGGTGTGCAAGGCCGATTCGTGGGAGGGCGATTTCTACGGCGACGTGCGCCCCGGGCCGCGCGATCCGGTGGTCAGCAAGCATCGCTTCAACGCCTTTCGGAACACCGATCTCGACACCATCCTCCGCGCCCACGGCATAAGGACGACGGTGTTCACCGGGGTCGCCACCAATGTCTGCGTCGAGACCACGGCGCGCGATGCGTTCATGCACGACTACTACGTCGTCTTCACCACCGACGGGACGGCGACCTATTCCCGCGAGGACCACGAGGCGACGCTCCGCAACATCGACCGCTATTTCGGGGAGCTCGCGAGCGTCGCCGAGGTGGAGGCGGTATGGATGGCCAATGAGCGCTGAGCGCGGCAACGCGCTCACCGGCGCCGAAGCGGTCGTCCGCATTCTGCAAGGCTACGGCGTGGAGGTCGTGTTCGGGCTCTGCGGCGATACCAGCCTGCCACTCTACGACGCGCTCGCCCGGCTCGATCACGGGATTACCCACGTGCTCACCCGGGACGAGCGTTCCGCCGCCTACATGGCGGATGCCTATGCCCGGCTGAGCGGGCGCGTCGGCGTCTGCGAGGGGCCGTCGGGCGGCGGGGCCACCTATATCCTTCCCGGCGTCGTCGAGGCCAACGAGTCGTCGGTGCCGCTGCTGGCGATCACCTCCGACATCTCGGTGTCCTCGCGCGGCCGTTTCACCCTGACCGAGATCGACCAGGAGGCGCTGTTCCGCCCGGCGACCGCGTGGAACGCGGTGATCGACCGCTCGGCCGACATACCGCGCACGATGCGTGCCGCTTTTTCCGCGATGACGGAGGGCAGGCCCGGCGCGGCGCATATCGGCCTTCCCTTCGACGTTCAACGCGATGCGGTGGACGAGGAGGAACTCGGAGTCGAGCCCGACATCGTGCCGCGCAAGGCGCCCGACCCCGATTCCGTTCGCGACGCGGCGAAAGCCATCGCGTCCGCGTCCGCGCCGCTCTTCGTCTGCGGCGGCGGGGTCATGACCGCCGGCGCCGAGACTGCGCTTCTGAACCTGGCGGAAAAGATCGGCGCACCGGTCGCGACCACCGTCAGCGGCAAGGGAAGCATCGCCGAAACCCACGAGCTCGCCGTCGGCGTGGTCGGCAGCAACGGCGGCACGCCAGAGACCCGCGCGGTGGTCGAGGCGGCCGACACGGTCGTCTTCGTCGGGTGCCGGGCGGGTTCCGTCACCACCGAACGCTGGCGTTTCCCCCGCCCGGGTGAGGCGCGGATCGTCCATATCGACATCGATGCGCGCGTGCTCGGCGCCAACTATCCGACCGAGGCCGCGGTCGAGGGCGATGCGCGCCTCGCCCTCGAGGCGCTCGGCGACGCGCTCGACGGGGCTGCACCCGGACGGATCGATCCCGCCTTCGTTGCCGCGCAAAAGCGAAAGAAGTTCGCCGCCTTCGACGCGCTGGCGAAAGCGGACGCGAAGCCGATCCGTCCCGAGCGCCTGGTATCGGAATTGCAGGCGGCGCTTCCGCCGGACGCCGTGGTCGTCGCCGATCCCGGCACGCCGTGCCCCTATCTCTCGGCCTATCTGGTGCTGGAGAAGCCGGGCCGGCGGTTCGTGTCGAACCGGGCGCACGGCGCGCTCGGCTATGCCATGCCGGCCGCGGTCGGAGCGCAGTTCGCCCGGCCCGGGGCAAAATGCGTCGCGGTCATGGGCGACGGCAGCTTCGCCTTCGCCGCCGGCGAGCTGGAGACCGTCGTCCGCCTCGGTCTGCCGATTACCTTCGTCGTGGTGTCGAATTCGTCCTTTGGCTGGATCAAGGCCGGCCAGAAGACCGGCTATGGCGGGCGCTACCACGCGGTCGACTTCTCGCGCAGCGACCATGCGCGGATCGCCGAGGCCTACGGCGTGCGCTCATGGTCGGTCGTGGACCCCGGCGACCTCGCCCCCGCGCTCCGGGCCGCCCTCGCGCATGACGGGCCGAGCTTGGTCGACGCGGTCTGCCAGCCGCTGGAGGAGGCCCGCGCCCCGGTCAGCGAATGGGTGGCGTGAGCGGTCCCCTCAGCCCAGCCCGAAGGCGTCCGCAAGGAGAGCGTAGCTGTTCCGCCTCACCGCCTCGTCGTGGGTCCAGGTGACGACGGCGATTTCCTGCACGTCGAGCTCGGTCGCGAGCGCCTCGATCCGTTCGGCCACCCGGCCGGGCGTGCCGACGAAGGCCTGCTCGCGGAACCGGTCGAGAATGGCCTTCTCCGGTTCCGTATAGGGATGGGCCGCGGCGTCCTCGGGGGTTTCGAGCGCGGTGTAGAGGCCCTGGCGGCGCAACAGCTGCCACCGCGCGCGGGGCGTGTAGTGGTGCTGCGCCTCCTCCTCGCTCTCCGCCGCGAGCGCCCAGACGCAGAGCCCGCTGATCCTTTCCGGATGGCGTTCGCTCGGCCGGTAGCCCTCCCGGTACATGCGGAGCGCTTCCGCCGCCCCCCGGCCGTCGGTGAAGAACCAGGCGAAGCAGTAGGGGAGCCCGAAATGGGCCGCGACCTGGGCGCCGTAGTTGGAGATTCCGAGCATCCACACCTCCGGCACCGTATCGCCCGCCGGGTAGGCGCGCACCTGGGCGAAGGCGTGCCCTTCCGCTAGCGGCCTGCCGGAAATCCAGGCGAGGATGTCCCGCACGTCGGCCGGGAACTGCTGCGGCCGTTCGTTGGCCATCGGGTGCAGCGCGTAGGCCGTGAGCCCGTCCGAGCCCGGCGCGCGCCCCAGCCCGAGGTCGATCCGCCCCGGCGCCAGCGCGTCCAGCACCCGGAACTGCTCGGCCACCTTGAGCGCCGAGTAGTGCGGCAGCATCACGCCGGCGCTGCCGATCCGGATGCGTTCCGTCCTCATCGCCATCGCCGCGATCAGGATTTCCGGCGCGGTGCCGAGGATGCTCGGGTGGTTGTGGTGCTCCGACACCCAGAAACGGCGATAGCCCAGCGCCTCGCAATGCGCGGCGAGCGAAACGGTGTCCCGGATCGCCTGCCCGTGCGGCCTTCCGGCGGCGGCGATCGACTGGTCCAGAACCGACAGGCGAAGCACTCCGACCCTCCGCGGTCCCCGTGTTTCTGCGGCGCGAGCGGCGCACTATAGTCCGAACCCGCGGCACGGAAAGCCGCCGTCCGCAGGGAACGCCGATGCTCAGGCTCTACGACAACCATCTGTCGGGAAACGGGTACAAGCCGCGTCTGTTGCTCGCCCATCTGGGGCGGAGTTACGAGCGCGTCGAGCTCGATATCCTGAAGAGCGAAACGCGTACGCCGGATTTCCTCGCCCTGAACCCCAACGGGCGTATCCCGGTGCTCGCTTTGGAGGACGGAACCTGCATCGCCGAGTCGAATGCGATTCTGCATTACCTCGCGGAAGGTTCGCGTTTTCTCCTGTCCGGGCGGGTCTCCCGCGCGCTGACCCTGCAATGGATGTTCTTCGAGCAATACAGCCACGAGCCCAACATCGCGGTCGCGCGCCACTGGATCCAGCATGTCGACATGACCGAGGCGCAGCGCGCCCAGCTTCCGGCGAAGCAGGAGGGAGGCCATGCCGCGCTCGCCGTGATGGAGAATCGCCTCCGCGAAGCCGACTGGTTCGTCGGCGACGCGATGACCGTCGCCGACATCGCGCTCTACGCCTACACCCATGTCGCGGAGGAAGGCGGGTTCGACCTTGACCTCTATCCCGCGGTAAACGCCTGGCTCGCCCGGGTCGCGGAACAGCCGGGCCACGTGCCGATGACGCCGGCGCCCGAAGGGGTGGTCGAGCCCGCCGCTCCGCCCGGATGAGCTCCCGAACCCCGCGCCCGTTCATGCACCCGCTCTGCGGCGCGGATCTGGCGACGCTGGTCCGTGTGCTGTGCGCCAACGGCGGTGTGACGCCGCGCGCGCTGCCGCAGGTCGCCGTCGCCCTGCTGGTCGCCGGCGCCCGCCTGCCCGCGACGCTCGCCGAGCGCGCCTGGGTCTCCGCGAGGCTGAGGAACGCGTGCGAGATGCCGCCGCCGGTCTTCATAATCGGACACTGGCGCAGTGGCACCACCCACCTGTTCAACATCCTCTCGCGGCAGGGCTTCTCCTATGTCTCGCCGCTCGCCGCCGGGATGCCGTGGGATTTCCTCGGCCTCGCCGCGGCGCTCGGTCCGGTCCTCGAGCGGATGCTGCCCAGGGAGCGGTTCATCGACGGCATTCCGGTCGAGCCCGATTCGCCGCAGGAGGACGAGATTCCGCTCGCCAACATGAGCCCTGTCTCGTTCTATCACGGCATCTATTTCCCGAAGGCCTTCGCCGCCAATTTCGACCGCGGCGTGTTCTTCGAGTCGTGCACCGAGGACGAGATCCGGCGCTGGACGGAAACCTTCGCCCGGTTCTCGCGCAAGGTCTGGCTCGGCGGCGGCCGCCGGAGGCTGCTGGTCAAGAACCCGGTCCACACCGCCCGCATCCGCGCCATACGGGAGATCTGGCCGGACGCCAGGTTCGTCCATTGCGTCCGCAACCCGTACGAGGTCTTTTTCTCGATGCGGAACTTCTACGACAAGCTGTTCCCGGCCTTCGCGCTCCAGCCTCACGACCGGCTCTCCATCGACGGACTCGTGCTCGACGGCTATCGCCGGATCATGGACCGCTTCCTCGCCGACCGGCCCGACATCCCGGACGGAAATTTCTACGAGCTTCGCTACGAGCGCCTGTCGGAACGGCCGATGGAGGAGATCGCCGCGCTCTACGAAACGCTGGGGCTGGACGGTTTCGCCGAGGCGGAGCCCGCCTTTCGCGCCTATCTCGACGGCGTCCGGGACTACCGGCGCAACCGCTACGACGACCCGGAAGAGGACCTCGCCATGATCGAGGATGCCTGGGGCCGTTATATCGAGCGCTGGGACTACGCCCGGCCCGGCGGTTAGCCCCGATGTCCAGGTGTCGAGCGAAAGCTGCGACCGTCCGCGATGCCATAGCCGTCACCCCGGCCGGAGCGCCGCGGAGAGTCGAGGCTCGGACTTCGGAACGCCGGTACCTGCCGTTGCTGTCCCCTGTGCCGCCCTGCTTCCCCCCAACTGTCATGCCCGGACTTGTTCCGGGCATCCACGGGCCGGGGCACGGCAATACGAGCGGGCGCCGGCGAGGCGGCGGACCGGCGTGGATGCCCGGAACAAGTCCGGGCATGACGAACGAGGTGCCGTCGGCCTCCCGCTCGTCGACCTGGCTTTATAACCTCCCTTGCTTGGGATGGGGAGAAAGCGTTGAAGATGCCTCTCACCCTGAGTAGCCGCGAAGCGGCGTATCGAAGGGCCGGAGACCGTCGCCCATGACCGACCTCGTGACCGGCGGGGCGGGGTTCATTGGCGGTCGGCTGGTCGAGCGCCTGCTACGCGATGGCGGCGCGGTGCGGGTGCTCGACCTCGACGGGCGCTCCGAGCTCCCCCGGGGCGTCGGACGGATCGTGGGTTCCGCATCCGACAGGGAGACGCTGCGGCAGGCGATGGAAGGGGTCCGGCGCGTTTTCCACGTCGCCGGCAACCCCCGGCTCTGGGCCCGCCGCGCGGCCGAATTTGCCGCCAACGTCGACACGACGACGGCGGTGCTCGACGAAGCGGAACGGACCGGGGTGGAGCGGGTCGTCGCGACCTCGACGGCGGCGATACACTTCGAATCCCGGCGCGGCGGGCGGGAATTGACGCTCCACGACATGCCGGGCGCCTATGCGCGGTCCAAGTTCCTCGCCGAGCGGGCGGCGCTCGCCGCCGCGGAGAGAGCGGTCCCCGTGGTCGTCCTCAACCCCTGCCTGCCGCTGGGGGCGGGCGACTGCAACGTCACGCCGCCGACCCGGATGCTGCTCGATTTCGTCAACGGCGCGGTCCCGGCCTTTCTCGACTTCGAGCTCCGCGCGATCGACGCGCGCGACCTCGCGGAGGCCTATGTGGCGGCGGCGGAGCGCGGCGCCGTCGGCGGGCGCTATTTCCTCGGCGGCCCGCCGGTCCGGATGTCCGATCTGCTCGCCATGCTGGAACGGCTCACCGGGCTCGAAATGCCGCGGCGCCGCGTTCCCTTCGCGCTGGCCTTTGCCGCCGCCGCGGTTTCGGAGTGCGCTTCGCGCGTCACCGGCCACCCGCCCAGGGCGCCGCTCGAGGGCGTACGGATGGCGCGGCGCCCGGCGGCGCCCGGCGCGCTCGCGACCGCCGCCGATCTCGGGCTCGAGCTGCGCCCGCTCGAGGAAACGCTGGCGGACGCGCTCGCCTGGCTCGACGGGCAGGGTCTCGTGACCCGGCGCTTCATGAATCCCGTATCGGCCAGGTGAGCATCAGGCCCGGCAGCACGGTAAGGCTGCAGGCCAGCAGGCTGACCAGCGCGACGGTCAGCAGGACCCCCATGCTCGCGGTGCCGGGATGGTGGGAGATCCCGAGGCTCGCGAAAGAGGCCGCGGTGGTGAGCGCGCTGAACAGCACCGCCCGCGGCGTGCTGGACCGGATCGCGGGCGAGGCCGCGCCTTCCCGCCGTTCGCGCGCCAGCAGGTGGATCCCGTTGGCGACGCCGAGCCCGAACAGGAGCGGCAGCACGATCACGTTGGCGTGGTTGAAGGAGAGTCCCGTCGCAACCATCGCCGCCATGGCGATCGACGCCGCCAGCACCAGGGGAAGGAAACCGATAACGACCGACCGCAGCGAGCGCAGCGTCACCGCGAGCAGAAGCGCGATGGCGAGGATCGCGGTCGCGGTCGCCTGCAGGAACGCGGCGACCACCGTATTCCCGGCCTCCAACACGGTGATCGGCGGCCCGGCGGCTTGCGGCACCTCGCTCCGCACCGTTTCGACGAAGCGGCGCAGCGCATCGCGGTCCTCGTGGATCGGAGCCCGGGCATGGATCTCGACCTTGGCGCGCCCGTCCGCCGCCACCCAGCGGTCGCGCAGCGCGGCGGGGATCGCCCCGAAATCGACCCGTTCCGCGGAAAGCGCCTCCCGCAGGCGCCCGACCGCGACGGGGAGGTTCCGCAGCAGCCGATCCGAAAGACCGGCCAGTCGTTCGGGCGAGGGATCGGCATCGATCGGCCTCGCGAGCGCGTCGGCAAGGCGTCCCGCGGCGCGGGCCTCCTCGCCCCGGCCCGAGGCGGCCAGGGCGTCGAGCTTTTCCTTGAGGCCCTGCAGCGCCTCCACGGTCTCGGCTTCGGTGGGCGGCGGCGCGCGGTCCGCGGCGAAGGCCGGCCCGACAAGTTCCGCCACCTCTTCGACGATGTCCAGCTTGTCGTCTTGGTCCTTCGGCACGAAGCTCGACAGGGTGCGGGCGCTTTCCACCTCGGGAACTGTCCTGAGCCGGGCGGCCGCCGCGTCGGCGGCTTCGAGCGAGGCGGCGAGATGGACCAGCGCATAGGCGTCCCCGTCGCCGTTCGCGGCCAGCTCCATGACGGTCCGGACCGACTCGCTTTCCGGGTCCTTGAGGCGGAGCGGGTCGAAATCGAACCGCACCAGAGGCGACACCGCGGCGGCGGCGACGAGCACGGCGCCGGCCGCGACGACCACGCTCCGGGCGCGACCCTCGATCAGGTGCGCGACGGTCTCCGAAAAGCCCCGCCCGCCGCCGCCCGGCCCGTCCGGCCGGGCATCGAGCACCGCGATGAAGGCTGGCAGCAGGGTCATCGTCGCGAAAAAGCCGATCGCCATCCCCGCGCCCGCGATGAAGCCCAGCTCGGCGAGGCCGAGGAAGTCCGTCGGCAGGAAGGCGAGAAAGCCGATCCCGGCGGCAAGCGCGGCGAGCGCGAGCCCGGGCCCGACGCTCGACGCGGCCAGCGCGTTCGCCGCGCCGCGGTCGAGGCCGCGGCGCGCCGCCTCGCACCAGCGCAGCCCGTAATGGATGCCGAAATCGACGCAGAGCCCGATGAACAGCACCGCGAAGGCGACCGATATCAGGTTGAGCACGCGGACGGTGGCGGCGGCGAACGCCGCCGTCCACACCAGCCCGATGACGAGCGTGAGCAGCGCGGCGATCGAGAGCCGGATCGACCGGAAACAGAGGAGGAGGAGCAGGACGACCAGGGTGAAGGAGAGCGCGCCGGCGAGCTCCATGCCCGCGCGCACCGATTGAAGCTCGTCGTGCCTCAGCGCGGGCCTGCCGGTCAGGCGGACCGAAACGCCCTCCCTCAGCCCGGCCGGCATCGCCGCGGCGATCTCGCGGACGGCGCCGATGGCCTGCTTGCCCGGCCGGAACCGGTCGAAGGCGAGCGCGATCTCGACCAGGAGGACCTGGCGCCGGCCCGAACGCCGGTCGTCGCCGGGGCCGAACATCAGGCTCATCCAGGACAGCGCGCCCGGCGCCTTCCCGGCCTCCGCCAGGACGACGGCGCCGATGCGGTCCATCGCGTCCGCGAGACCCTTGAGACCGCTCCCCTCTCCCTCCTCGAGACGCCTTTCGACCGCGAGGGAGAGCATGTCCGCGAGGCCCCGGATGCTGCGGTCCTGCCATACGGTGCCGAGGAAGGGCTGCGCAGCGAGGATCCGGTCGGCGGTTTCCTCCAGATCGGCGAGCGGCAGCAGCAGCAGCCCGTTGCGGCGGAAGAACGGCTCGCCCTGCGGGTGGAACGCCGAGCGGAACAGGTCGGGCCGGCGCGCGATCTCCTCCTTCATATAAGCGGCCGCGCGCTCGGCCCGCTCCGGCGTCTCGGCGTCGATCACGACCGCGAGGTCGCGCGCCTGGCGCGGAAAGGTCTTGCGCAGCTCGATGTTGAGCCGCCGGAAGTCGAGCTCGGCCGAGAGCATGTCGGCGGTATCGGAATTGATCTTCACCGTGCGCGCGGCGTAGATCCCGGCCGCGACGGCGCTGACGATCGCGAGGATCGCGATGGCCCAGGCGAAACGGTGCGCGGTCCGGCCCCAGAGGGCGAAGAACGCGCCGGCCTTGCCGCCGTCCGGATCGGTCGATTCGTTCAAGGGCGCCCCGGCGTTCGCGGAAAGACTGGCGTGTGAGCGATCATTCTAGAGGGTGTCGCCGGCGAATCGATTGGAGCATGTAAGCCTAAGTTGACGAGCGGGAGGTCACCGACACCTCTCCCTCCCGGCATGACGGTGGAGGGGGACGGCGGCGTTCCCGTCGCCCTTGAACCGGTTCGGGCCCGCCTTATGCTGCGGGCGCCGATCACCCGGAAGGAGCGCACGATGACGCGATACGAGCCCGTCAGGCCGGAGACCATGACCGACGCCCAGAAGGCGGTCCACGAGTCCATCGCGTCGGGGCCGCGCGGCTCGGTGTTCGGACCCTTCCCGGTGCTGCTGCACAGCCCGGGGCTTGCCGACAACGTCCAGAAGCTCGGCGCCTTTCTCCGCTTCGGCTCCACCCTGCCGGGCAATCTGCGGGAGATCGCGGTCCTCGTCACCGCGAAATTCTGGGCGGCCGAGTTCGAGTGGTACGCGCACGCGCCGATCGCGCGGGACGAGGGGGTGGCCGACGCGATCGTCGAGGCGATACGGACCGGCGCCGAGCCGTCCTTCGCCGACGAGGCGGAGGAGGCGGTCTGGCGCTTCTCGGTCGCGCTGCACGAGACCCGCGACGTCGACGACGCGCTCTACGGCCGCGTCCGGGCGCTGCTGGGGCAGGAAGCGCTGACCGACTTGATCGCGGTTTGCGGCTACTACACCCTGCTCGCGATGACGCTCAACCTCTATCGCGTGCCGACGCCCGACGGATCGTCGGCGTTCGGCAGCTGAGAGGGGAGAGGAGGCGGGGATGGAGAAGGGCGCGGTCGTACTCGTCACCGGCGGTTCGTCCGGCATCGGCGCGGCGTCCGCCCGGCAGCTGGCCGAAAAGGGCTGCCGGGTGGCGGTCAATTACCGCGTCAACGAAGCCGGCGCGGCGGAGACCGTTTCGGCCTGCGAAGGCGCGGGCGCCGAGTCCTTCGCGATCCGGGGCGACGTCTCGGACGATTCGGCGTGCCGCCGCATGGCGAACGCGGTCGAGGCGCGCTGGGGGCGGATCGACGGGCTGGTCAACAACGCGGGAACCACCCGCTTCCACGACCCCTTCGACCTCGAAGGGCTGACGGCGGAGGATTTCGCCACGTCCTACGCGGTCAATGTGACCGGCGCCTTCCAGATGACCCGCGCGGCGGCGCCGGCGATGAAGCGGGCGGGCGGCGGCGCGGTGGTCAACGTGTCGTCCTTCGCCGCCGCGATCGGCGCGGGGAGCTCGATCGCCTATACCGCGTCCAAGGGCGCGGTGAATACGCTCACGCTCTGCCTCGCTCGGGTGCTGGCGCCGGAGATCAGGGTGAACTGCGTCGCGCCGACGCTCACCGATACGCGCTGGAACCGCTCCGGACTCGGCGACGAGCGCTACGAGCAGGTGCTGTCCGGCTTCGTCGCCGCGGCCCCGCTCAAGCGCAAGATCGTCGCCGAGGACGTGGCCGACGCCATCGTCTGGCTGGTCACCGGCGCGGAACTCGTCACCGGCGAGATCGTCCCGATCAGCGCCGGCACTCACCTCGGCTAGCCCGGCCCGGGGAGTCGGCTACGGATTCGGGTTCGACGCGGCGCGGTCGCGCATCTTGATGCCTCTCATTTTGATGCAATGATGCTTTCAGCCGCGCAAGACCGTCATGCGAAGGGCGGGCCGCAAGCCGTTGACGCGGCGCCCGCTTTTGCCGCCGCGCACCGTGCCGAGCCGCGCCGGCGCCGACTCCTCGTGTCCCTTGGGGACGGGAAAAATGCCGTTTCAGGCTAATGTTTCACGTGAAACAATGGTCAACCATGCTGATCTATGTTTCATGTGAAACATTAGGCGGCCGAAAAGCCGGGCTACTCCTGGCCGAAATCGAGGCCGCGCTGGACGCCGGGCCGGGCCTCCATCGCCGCGTACCAGCGGTCGATATTGGCGTAGCCCTCCATCAGGTGCGGCGTCACCTGTTTGCAGCGGACCAGGGTCCCGAACATCGCGAAGTCGGCGATGCTGACCGCCTCGCCGCCGCAATTGGCGCGCGTCGCGAGCGCGTCGTCCCAGACCCGGAGGAAGCCGCCGAAGCGTTCCTCGAACATCGCCTGGGTCGGCGCGTGCGGGTTCTCCGAGCGCACGATGGCGAAGATCGTCGAGAGCGTCGGGCCCATGTCGGAGAGGATGTTGACGTAGCGCTCGCGGAACAAAGGCTGGTTCTCCGCGCCGGCGATCCCGAACCGGCCCGTCTTGTCGGCGAGATAGGCGAGGATCGCGCCCGACTGCGCCATGGTGAGCGGAGTCCCGTCCGGCCCGTCGCGGTCGACGATCGCCGGGGTCAGCCCCTGCGGGTTGATCGCGAGGAAATCCGGCTCGCGATGGGCGCCCGCGAAGATGTCGACGACGTTGAGCGTGTAGGCGAGGTTGCATTCCTCCAGCATGATCTTGACGCGGATTCCGTTCGACGTGGCGGCGGCGTAGAGGTCGATCACGTGTTCCTCCTTGGGTGGGGTGTGGGGTTCAGCGGGTCACGCAGCTCTCGGTGAAGGCGCGGACGGCCGCGTTGAAGGCGTCCGGGTGCTCGCGATAGCAGAAATGGCCGGCCTGGTTGAAGATGTGGAGATAGGTGCGGCGTTCCTTCGCGGTCAGGAACTCCATCAGTGCCATGCCCTGCGACAGCGGCGCCGTCGGGTCGTTGTAACCCCAGAGCATCAGCGTCGGGCGCTGCAGGCCGCGGTCGAGCAGCCAGCGGAGGGTTTCCTCCTGGTCGCGCTGGAGGTCGGGCAGGAACTTGGTCGCCAGCAGCCCCTCGTCCGACATCTTGCGCACCGCCTCTTCGTATTTCGGCGTGTGCGCCGCCTCGACCGCCACGTCGAGCCAGCCCTCGGTCACGCAGGCCGGGCTGTAGGAGTAGCGCTCGAACACCCAGCGGTGGCACTCGCGCGAGCGCAGCGGCAGCGGCGGGTCGGCGTGGACGATCTCGTTGCGCCCCGCGCCGGGCGACAGAGTGCCCGAATCGACGATGATGCAGGATCGGCACTGCTCGGGGTGCTGGAGCGCGAGCCGGGTCACCAGGTAGCCGCCCCGCGAATGCCCGCAGAGATGCGCGGGGCCCACGCCGAGCGTCTCCATGAAGCGCGAGACATGGTCGGTCTGCGCCTGGATGGTGTAGCCGTCGTCGGTCTTCGGGTTGTCGGTGAACCCCATGCCGAGCTTGTCGAGCGCGTAGACCCGGTAATGCCGGGCGAGCGCGTCGAAATTGAGGTCCCAGTCGTCCGCGAGGTCGGCCGCGAACGTGCCCATGTGCCCGCCATGGACGAGGACCATCGGCTCGCCCTCGCCCTTCTCGAAATAGCGTGTCCGGATGCCGTCCACGTCGACATATTTGGGATCGGTAAGCGGCATTGTTTCCCCCTCGCGTTCGTGAGCTTCGCTATGATCGGGCGATCATAGCGCGGCGCGGCGGCCGGCCGCCATGAGGGGAGGCGGGATGCTCGAACTCTACGACTTCAACAACTCTGTGTGCGCCCAGAAGGTCCGCATGACGCTCGCCGAGAAGGGGCTCGACTGGACGGAGCGCGAGGTCGACCTGTTCAAGCTCGAGCAGTACGACCCGAAATATCTCGCCTTCAACCCGAAGGGCGTGGTGCCGACGCTGGTGCATGACGGCATGCCGGTGATCGAATCGACGCTGATCTGCGAATATCTCGACGACGTGTTCCCCGATCCGCCGCTGCGCCCGTCCGCGCCGGGGGACCTGTCGGCGATGCGGGTCTGGTCCAAGACGGTGGACGAGGGGCTGCACGCCGGGATCACCGCGATCAGCTTCTCCGCCATGTTCCGCGAGCGCATGCGGTCGATGACCGACGAGCAGCGCGCCCGGCGCTGGCGCAATATCGGCGATCCGGCGCGCAGCGACCGCGACCGCTCGGTCTACGAGCACGGCGTGGATTCGCCCCATGTTTACAACGCCATCGCGGCGTACGAGTCCGCGTTCGAGAAGCTGGAAAAGACCTTCGCGCACGGACGAAGCTGGGTCATGGGCGATGCCTTCACCATCGCCGACATCGTGCTCGCCCCCTACATGGCGCGGCTCGACTACCTCACTTTGCTCGACGTGTGGACCGGGGAGCGGCCCGGCGTGGCGGCGTGGTGGGGGCGGCTCCGGGAACGCCCGTCCTTCCGCGCCCAGCTCAGCGGCAGGCTCACGCCCGGGATGGTCGAGCCTATGAACCGGTTCGGCGCGGCGATCCGGCCGCGCGTCGAGGAGCGGCGGGAGGAATATCTGGCGGAGCTCGCCGCCGCCCGCGCGGCGGCCTGAGGTGAAGGCCTGGCGGTCGGGAGGCGCCCCGGGCATCGACGGCCTTGAGCTCGCGGAGATCGCGCCGCCGTTTCCCGGGCCGGGCGAGCTGCTGGTCCGCGTCGAGGCCGCTTCGGTCAACTTCTCCGACCTGCTGATGATCGGCGACCGCTACCAGGTGCGGCCCGAGCGCCCCTTCATCCCGGGCCAGGAGGTCGCGGGCGTGGTCGAGGCGGCGGGGCCGGGCGCGGCGATCCGCCCGGGCGAGCGGATCGCCTCCAAGCTGACCTGGGGCGGGTTCGCCGAGCTGGCGGTCGTGCGCGACGACATGGCGATCCGCCTGCCCGACGCGCTTGGCTTCGCCGACGGGGCGGCGCTTCCGGTGGTCTACACCACCGCCGTCGTCGCGCTCACCGAGACCGCCTCGGTCGGGGCGGGCGACCGGGTGCTGGTGTTCGCGGCGACCGGCGGCATGGGGGTCGCCGCGATCCAGGTGGCGAAGGCGCTCGGCGCGCGGGTCGTCGCCGTCGCCACCGGCCCGGAGAAGGCGGCGGTGGCGCGTGCGGAGGGCGCCGATGCCGTGATCCCGTCGGACGCGAAGGACTTCGTCGACCGGGTCATGGAAGCGACCGACGGGCAGGGGGCCGGGATCGTCGTAGATACCGTCGGCGGCGCGGCGACGGCGCGCGCGCTGGACTGCCTCGCCTGGCGCGGCGAGCTCCTGGTCGCCGGGTTCCTGAGCGGCGAGGTGGCGAAGATCCCGGCGCACCGCCTGCTGCTCAAGGGGGCGGCGGCGAAGGGCGTCTACTGGGACCACGACCGCGATCGCGCTCTAGTCGAACGCGCCGTGGGCCGAGTGCTGGAGATGGTCGAGAGCGGCGCGATCCGGCCGCGGGTCGATACGCGCTACCGCCTCGCCGACCTGCCGCGCGCGCTGAGGGCGCTCGAACGGCGCGAGACGATCGGCAAGCTGGTGCTTGCGACCTGATTCCGGTCGAGCGGACCGATACGGCCGCTCACCGCCCGTCCTGCGCCTGGGGCGCGACGGACGCCGCCGGACCGGATCGATCGAGGGTCAGTCGGAAAGAGAATTGTCTCCGCTGCGCCAGCGGGTCTGCGACTTGCACTTTTTGCAAATCCGCTCGCCCGCCCACGCACTTTGAAACTTCTCGCTGCACATCAGGCACGAACGCTCTCTCGCACTGTACCTGTGCTCTAACCCTTGCTCTTCAACTTCGTAGTCGAGTTCGTCCACATATTCATTCTATCCACAGACGATCCCCAATGCAATGCCAAAATTGATTTGTCGGCCATTCTTCGCAACATTTTCGTTATAGGAGAACGCGTACGGACGCATCACCGAAGCGGGGTCGCGGCCGCGACCCGTTTCGGCCTATGATGCGCCCCCCGCAACCGAACGGAGGACATTTCGGAGATGACGTCTTGAAGGAAGACCTGCTGGAGACGACCGGAACGGTGACCGAGAAGCTCCCCAACGCCATGTTCCGGGTCAAGCTCGAGAACGACCACGAAATCATCGCGCAGCCCAAGGGGAAGATGCGCAAGTTCCGCATCCGCGTGATGGTCGGCGACCGGGTCGACGTGGAGATGTCGCCCTACGACCTGAGCCGCGGGCGGATCACCTTCCGCCACAAATAGACGCCTGCCCGTTTCGCCGCCGCCTCCGGCCGCGAACCGCGCAGCGGGAGACCGGAAACCGTGACCCAAACCAGGCGCGGAACGAACGTCGCCGGCATCAGGAGCCCGCGCGGCTCCGAGCTGACCGCGAAGAGCTGGGCCACCGAGGCGCCGCTCCGCATGCTGATGAACAACCTCGATGCGGAGGTCGCCGAGCATCCCGAGGAGCTCGTCGTCTATGGCGGGATCGGCCGGGCCGCGCGGAACTGGGACTGCTACCGGGCGATCGTGGACTCGCTCACCCGGCTCGAGGAGGACCAGACCCTGCTGGTCCAGTCCGGCAAGCCGGTCGGCATCTTCCCCACCCACCCGGAAGCCCCGCGCGTCCTGATCGCCAACTCGAACCTGGTGGGCGGTTGGGCCAACTGGGAGCATTTCAACGAGCTCGACCGCGCCGGGCTGATGATGTACGGTCAGATGACGGCGGGCTCGTGGATCTATATCGGCAGCCAGGGCATCGTCCAGGGCA
>JAPPIT010000147.1 GCA_028820505.1 Defluviicoccus sp. | reverse complement strand
CCCGGCGGTGGCGCGGCTGTGCCCACGCCGGATGCGGATCGACGGCGGCCGGCTGACCACGCTCGACGGGACGGCTCCCGGCAAGACCGCCGCCGTACCGTTCTTCGATCCCCGCAAATCGGTGCCCAGCCGGAACCTCACCGCGGGTTGAGCCGGCAGGCCATGCGCCGCCGGCGTTCTGCCCGGCAGCGGAACGGCGTATCGAAAGGCGGGCCGGAGCAGGTTCGGCAGGACGCCGAGACCAGCCCGGAGGCCGGTGCCGGGCGTGATCGGTTCTCCATCAGTCCCGCCCGAGGTGTCGGCCGCCACCGAGCGCGACCATCATCCGAACCGTCGACATCGCGCCGACGATGTTTCCCTGTTCGTCCACCACCGCCACTTCTTCGTTGGGCGCCGTCATCACGATCGGCAGGGCATCCGAAAGGAGCGTGTCGGCGGGACAGACCGGCGGCCCCTCGAGGCCGGGCCGTACGGCCTCCATGACGGTTCCCACACGCAGTACCCGTCCGCGGTCGATCTTGCGGGTGAATTCCGCGATGTAGTCATCCGCCGGATGCAGCACGATCTCCTGGGGATCGCCGTTCTGGATCGTCTCGCCGTCGCGCAGGATCGCGATCCGGTCGCCGATTTCGATCGCCTCCTCGAGATCGTGGGTCACGAACAGGACGGTCTTCTCAAGTTCGCGCTGCAGTTCCCGCAGAAGCACCCGCATGTCCCCGCGGATGAGCGGATCGAGCGCGCTGAACGCCTCGTCCATCAGAAGGATATCGGCATCCGTGGCGAGCGCCCGCGCGAGGCCGACTCTCTGCTGCATGCCGCCGGAGAGTTTGTTCGTGTAATAGTCCTCGTATCCGGCGAGCCCCACGCGCTCGATCCAGCGCCGGGTGCGGTCCGCCTCGTCGTTCCGGTCGATCCCCTGGATGCGCAGCCCGTATGCGACGTTTTCGGCGACGGTGCGGTGCGGCAGGAGCGCGAACCGCTGGAACACCATGGAGACGCCGAAACGCCGGAACTCCCGCAGCTGGCCGGGGCTCATGGCGAGAACGTCGTCCCCGTCGATGAGCACCTCTCCCGAGGTCGGTTCGATGAGCCGGTTGACGTGACGAACCAGGGTCGACTTGCCGGACCCGGACAATCCCATGATCACCTGGACCTGGCGGTCGGGGATGTCCAGGTCGATGTTCTTCAGCGCTAGCACGTGTCCGTGGCGCTCGAGCAGCTCCTCCTTCGACATCCCCGCGGCGACGCGTTCGGTCATCGCCGCGGCGTTGGGGCCGAAGACCTTGAACAGGCTTCTGATCCGGATCTTGGCGTTCGATCCCTTCACCATCCCCGTATCCCTGCAGGTTGCGTTCCCTTGTGCCTACCGGTGCCCGCCACGGTCAAGTACGTCCTGCCCGCCCGCGTCCTGCTCGCCCGTCACCGGCCCGCGCATGCATCCTTCGATCACGGAATGCCGCGCGCGCGGCCGGTTGCTCCGCCGGAATCCGCCGGCCCGGGACGGGCGGTGGATGCCGGGGTGACTTGCGCGGCGCGGCCCTTATGCTTGGGGCTGTCGTGCAAGAACATGAGGAGGATGGAATGAAACGCGTCCTGACGATGCTCGCGGCCGCGGCCGTTCTTCTGGCGGCACCCCATGCCGCGCTGGCGGCCTGCGGATCGGTGGTGATTGCGAGCATGAACTGGGCTTCGGCCGAGCTGATGGCCAATGTGGACAAGGTCGTGCTGGCGAAAGGCTATGGCTGCGATGCTTCGCTCGTCCCGGGCGACACCATGCCGACCTTCACCTCCATGAACGAGAAAGGCGCGCCCGACGTGGCGCCCGAGCTCTGGGTGAACGCGGTGCGCAACCCGCTCGCCAAGGCGATGAAGGAAGGGCGCCTGCACTCGCTCAACGACGGCCCGATCACCGGGCTTGGCGAAGGCTGGTGGATTCCGTCGCACACGGCGAAGAAGCACCCAGAGTTGAAGACGGTTCTGGACATCCTGAAACGTCCCGACCTGTTCCCCTACCAGGAGGACAAGTCGAAGGGCGCGTTCGTCGGCTGCCCGGCGGGCTGGGGGTGCCAGCTGACGAACGCCAACCTGTTCCGGGCCTTTAAGATGAAGGAGAAGGGCTGGGTGCTGGTCGACCCGGGTTCCTCCGCGGGTCTCGACGGCTCCATGGCCAAGGCGGTCGAACGGGGTCAGAACTGGTTCGGCTATTACTGGTCGCCGACGGCGCTCGTCGGCAAGCTCGGGATCGTGAAGGTGCCGTTCGGAGTGCCGTTCGTCGGCAGCGAGCACTGGGACGGCTGCATCGTCAAGCCGGAACAGGAATGCGCGGACCCGAAACCCTCGGCCTGGACCGAATCCGAAGTGCATACCGTGGTCAGCGACAAGTTCATGAAGAGCGGCGGCGTGGCGCTCGACTATCTGAAGAAGCGCGTTTTCCCCGGCGACATCATGAACGCCATGCTGGCCTACATGCAGGACAACCAGGCGAGCGGCGAAGACGCGGCGGTGGAGTTCCTGCGCAGGCACGAGGGCATCTGGACCGGATGGGTTTCGCCGGAAGCCGCGGCCAAGGTGAAGGCCTCGCTGTAGGTCCCGGCCTGTCGAGGGTCCGCTGACCGCCGGTTGTCGGCGGACCCGGCGGCACCGCGCCAGGGTTTCCGGCCGTGGAACTGTTCGACAAATTCCCCACGCTCGGGGACCAGGAGCTTCGCGACCTCAAGAAGGCCATAGACCGCGGCTTTCGCGACTTCTCCCGCAGCCACGGGGAAGCGATCGAGAATTCCTTCGATCCGCTGCTCCAGTTCCTGGTCTGGTTCGAGAGACTGTTGCAGACCAGCCCGTGGCCGCTGGTCATCCTGGCCATCGCCGTTTTCGCCTGGCTCGGCGCCCGGAACTGGCCGGTGGTGGGCGGGACGGTCGCCGCATTTCTCGCCATCGGCTATCTCGGCATGTGGCAGGACACCATGGCGACGCTCGCCATCGTGTCCGTCGCCACGCTGATCTGCATCGCGGTGGGGATTCCGATCGGCATCGCGATGGCGCGCTCCGACCGCGTCCAGGCGGCGATCACCCCGCTGCTCGACGTGATGCAGACCATCCCGAGCTTCGTCTACCTGATCCCCGTCGTAATGCTTCTCGGCATCGGGAAGGTCCCCGGGCTCATAGCGGTCTGCATCTATGCCCTGCCGCCGATCGTGCGGCTGACCAATCTCGGAATTCGCCTGGTCGACAGGGAGGTGCTGGAAGCCGCCGATGCGTTCGGGGCCAGCTACACCCAGAAACTGTTCGGCGTGCAGATCCCGCTCGCCCTGCCCAACATCTTCGCCGGCGTGAACCAGACCATCATGATGTCGCTCGCCATGGTCGTGATCGCGTCCATGATCGGGGTCAAGGGGCTGGGCGTTCCCGTGCTGAGGGCGATCTCAAACCAGTATCTCGCGCTCGGGCTGATGAACGGCCTCGCCATCGTCGTGCTGGCGATCATCTTCGACCGGATCTCGCAGGGGTTCGGAAAGAACCTGCAAAAACACCGGAGGGATGAGCACGGACATTGAGGCCGGGGAGAGCGTGCACCCCTAAGGGCGAACTCCGGCCGCAGTGCCCGCGCCCCGATGAACCAAGGCGGCGCAAGCAGCGGTCTCGCCGGCCCGGCGGGGGCTTGGTTCCGCCCCCGACTGGACCGCGGTTCAGAAGCCGTACTGGACGCCCAGCTGGACGCGGGTCGCCTCGCCTTTGTTCGGTTCGGACGGGCCCGCCGTGTAGACCTCGCGCCAGCCGTGCATGACCTCGAAGCCGATATTGGCCTGGGCGACCGGGCTCCAGATCACGTTGGCGTGCAGTGATTGCAGCGACTTGTTTTCTCCCGCCACGTCGGCCGCGGAGACGCCGTCGCCGGTGTCGTTCTCCACCCACCCGAAATACGCTCCGCTGCGAACGGTATCGGACCAGCGGTGGGAGATCCCGGCGAACCCGCCCATCGACTCCTGCGCCTTCAGCTTGCCGTCGACCGTGACCGCACCGCCGCCGCCTCCCAGGATCCGCCCATTGAGGCCGCCGCGGGCTACGTTCAATGTCGCCATCACCTTGGTGGCGTCGGTCACGTTGAGGTTGGCGCCGGCATGGAGGGCGTGGGCGCTCACGTTCTGGCCGCCGTCATCGGTCCGCCCGACGGCGCCCGTCAGATTGACGGCGCCCCAGCCCGAGCTGTAGCGGAGAGCCCCGAGGAAGGTCGGCAGCTCGTTGCCCTTCACGGCCGGCTCGACCGCTGCCTGCCCGGTGAAGCCCTCGCCCATCGGCAGGGTCAGGCGGAGCTGAGATGTGCGCGTGGTGGCGATGACCCCAATAGGCCCGTCGAAATCCACCGTGTCGGCGTATGTGTGATCGTCGCCGATAATCGACCAGGCCTGTCCCGCCAGCACTGGGCCGAGCGCGCCATAGGCCTGGCGCAGCCTGAGCACGTTTCCGCTCCCGTAGAAATCGGTTTCGATCCGGGTGTTCAGCGCGCCCATTTCGGTCGGCGTATGGGTGTCGAAGCGGAGCCGCGTCTGGCGGGCGTGCATGCCGACATTGCCGTCGTCGTCCGTGGCGTCCTTATGGTCATCGAGCGGAATCGCGGGAGCGTTGAAGGTGTCGCCGCTCGCGGGCCGGTTGTCGACATAGAAATCGCCCTTGACGTAACCGCTTATCGAGATGGAGGTGTCGCTCCCCGGCAGCTTCCAGCCGCCCGTCTCGCCGGCGGTCACCGTCGTCTTCTCGGCTTCCTTCTGTGCGGCCTCGATCTTGGCCAGCCGCTCCTGCAGGGCCTCGATCTGCGCCTTCAGCTCCTCGATCTCGTTCGCGCCCGCCGGAGGCACGGCGGCAACCAGCAATACGCCGCCAATGACTGCGACGGCCGACCGAAAACATCGCATGCGTTTCATTGTTCTGTCCTGTCGGCATCGGCAAATTTCCGTTAGCCGATCCATTCCGATCCAGACGCTTCGCTTGCAAATGTTATCGAAGCCCCTGGCCGTGCGCCAAGACCGTGCGCGAACCGGCGGGTTTTCCCCGGCGGCGGTTGGAGGAGGGCGCTCGCCGGAATAAACTCCCGCATCGCGGTGGCCCGCCCGGGCAGCGGGTTCCGGATCGGGGTCCTTCCGCTGGATGGTGGTCAATGATGAAACGGTTGCTGGTCGCTACCGCCGCGTTGACGATGGCGGCGTCGGCGGCGCAGGCGGACATGAAGGTCGGCGTCTTGGTGGGGTTCACGGGACCGATCGAATCGCTTACCCCCAACATCGCGGCCGCGGCCGATCCTCAACGCCTGCGGCACCAGGCCCCCCCCGCCGTCATCGAGCGCCACGTCGAGCCCTGCCCCCTCGCGGTTGAGCCGCCCGACTGCCGGGGTTCCCGGACCACGCCGGCAAGCCCTGGGAGGTCGTCATCGACGAGCGGGATCTCACCTATGCCCGATGTCGGGGGCGGGCAAGGGTGATCTGGAAGGCCAGGCATGACTGCGCCAAGGAGCCGCCGAAATGACGGCCGAGGTCATAGATCTCTCTGCCGCGCGAGCACGTCTGCGAGTTCGGCGGTCGATTTCGACAGATTGTCAGTCGTCCTCGAAAGGTCGGCAATCGGCCGAGCCAGGCGACCCGTTGCATTGTCCACCGCATCCCGGATCGCCCGAAGCTCGGTCGCCACCGCCGGACCTGACAATTCGCGACCTTCCAACGCATCGAGCATTAGCACGATGTTTCGGACTTGACCCTCGATATTGGCTCGAAGCACAAGGCATGACCTCCCGTCGGATAGCTCCGCCCGACCGATGATCTCCGCCTGCGGCAGGTCCTCCGGATCGGCGTGGATCTTGAGTTCGCCCGGCTCGGTCATGGCGTGGCCCTCTCATTGATGCCGGTGATGTACCCCTCGAATTCGAACGTCCGGGCGATGAAATGGCCGCGGACGCGATAAGCTTCGAACTCCTTCGCCAGAACCTGTCCGGCCTCCATGTCCTTCGGGTGGAACGAGCGAACGAAGTCGCTCACGTCGACCCGGCCGTCGGAAGCGGCCAGTTGTTCGGCGAGGCGCGCTATCAGGGTTTCTCGGGTCAGGGTGTCTTGGGTCATGGCGAACTCCTTGCGCGGAGCGCCTTGACACGACGACGAGGGCTGGCAGGATAGTCGCCAATGGGAATCGTCATGCGGGGCACGTCCGCTTGATGATGGGGCGGCACCCTTCCCAGGGGGTGCCGCCCCGTCCAGTTCAGGCTACTGGAAATTTCTGAGCGGTCAAGAAGCCAAGAAGTCCTTGCAGGCCTGCAGCATCTTCTCGACGTCTTCGGAACTTACGCTTGATCGCTCCCGGTTCATTGCGATCGACCCTCCGGGCCCGACCGTGAATAATTGAAAGGCGCCCTTCACAGCGTCCACCAGCTCCTTGGCATCGAATTCGAACTCGGCGTCCCCTTGGGTGCATACGAAATCGGCCGTCTGGAACGTCTTCCCCGGGAACAGAGCGCTGCACCCCGCGATCACAGGCATGATCGCGGCCACGGCGATGAGCTTCTTCATCTTCTCTCTCCCTTGTCGTTGAGGCGGGCAGGATAGCCGCGCCCGCCCTTACGCCGTCTGCCCGGTCCGGATCACCGTCTTGAGGATGAATTCCCGGAGCAGACTGGCGAGGAGGCGGTGCTGCGGCCCGCCGACCGGCCAGGACCCCTCGAGATCCGGCCCGGCATCGGTACCGGCCACGTAGGCCTGGAACGCCTCGGGATCGACGCCGGCGACCAGGGCCATGTCGCGAGCCATTACCTCCATGACCCGCCCTCCCTTCGGCACCTCCGGCGTGCTCGGGATAGGCGAGGCGTCAGGGCGTCTCGCTCTCCGGCGGTCTCACGGTCGCCGGCGTAAGCGCGGAGAAGCCGCCCAGAAAGCTCCCGCTGCTGCCGTCGGCTTCAGCGAAGCGGATGTCGACGAGACCCACGACCCGGCGGGGATTGCCGACTGGATCCGGAACGTTGGAAAACTGTCCGCCCCATACGCCCTCGGTCTCCGTCACCGTCCGCTCGGGGTGGCTCACCGCGATGCCGCTGTCCTCGAAGATGCCGTTCGCCCCGAAGGGCGTGCGGCCGAGACGGATCTCGTAATCCGCCGGAAGGGCGTCTGGCGGCGGTCCCCGCCAGGCCACGATCGGATACAGGTGAAGCGTCTCCGCCACGACGTCTCCCGTGCAGCCGATGCAGCCTCCGATGGACGCGTCGGAAAAGTCCGCCGTGAGCGCGATGGGGGCGCTGAACTCGACGTACTGGCTCTCCCCCCGCAGCTCCTCGCGCCAGCCGCTGCCGTACCGGTATTCGTAGAGACCGCCGATGCCGCCCAGATAGGTGGCCTCGCCGCTCACCGGCATCTCCGGGGGAGTCGAGAGATCGAGCTCCGGACCGTCCATGAACACGCCCAGTTCGGCCGCTTCCAGTTCCCGGAAGGAGGCCCCGACAGGAAGGTGCATCCACCAGCCGAAGGCCATGTATTCGTCGGGGTTCCCGTCGTTCCATTCCACCAGCGCATAGAGAAGGGTGCGGCCGTCGTGGCGGTTCTCCGAGAGCAGGAACTCGCGGCTGACGAAGCCCGGGATGGGCGGCGGCGGCGCGTAGAGCCCCCACTCGGCCTCGAGATGTCTGGCGCTGGTGAGGGTGCGGGCGCTTCCGTCCCGGCGGCGCGCTTCGGCCGTCACCACCCCGTCGACGAAGCCGGTCGTCGTCTTGAAGCGCTCCAGGGTTTCGTTGAGCCCGATCTCCGCCATCGGGGGCGCATCGCTCGACGCGCCGACGCAGCCGGCCGTCATCGCGAGCACGGCACCGCTCAACGCAGCCGCGATGGCTTTCATGGTTATCGTCTTCGCGGACATTGCTCTCCCTCTCATCGTTGCGGCTTGCAGGATAGGCGAGGCGTGGGGCGCGAGAAAATAAGTTACACTCCGGGGCGACAGCGGAACCGGAGGGACGTCATGGACACCGATCTGCTGATCCTGCTGGCCGCGCTGGCCATGTGGACCTTCGGCGCGGTCCGTCTCGGACGCCTGCTCGAGCGCCGCCAGAACCGCGAAGCGGGCCTGTCCGAACCGCCGACGCCGCGGCAGCTCCTGTTTCTCGATCACCTGGCCGACGAGAACGAGATGGCCGTGCCGCCGGTGCGCACCCGGATCGAGGCGGCGACGGCAATCGACGATCTCCTCGAGGAAAGGCGGTTGCGGGAGGGCCGGCAATGACCGTCCGTGACCCGACCCCCTCGTGGCTCAAGCGCTACCTGCTGTTGTCTCCCGTCATCGCGCCGGCCGCGCCGCTTCTCGCCTGCCTGGCCCTGTTGACGGAGGCGGTGCTTTGACCCGGCGCGGACGACCGAACCGGAGGAAATGACGATGCACATCGAAGTTCTGATTCTGCTCGCCGGGGCGGCGGCCTGGACCTTTGGCGCGTTCCTGGTCGGCTGCTGGGTCGAGACCCGGCGCCACCGCGAGGCGGGCGCGAAGGAACCGCCGACCGCTCGCCAGCTGGCCTATATTGCCGATCTGGCCGACGAGCTCGGATCGACGGTGCCGTCGCCGCGGACCCGGGCCGAGGCGGCGACGATGATCGACGACCTTCTGAAGGAGCGGCGCGGGCGGGGCGACGAGGGATGAGGGCCGTGCCGGGCATGTCCCGCACCGTTGCGCTGGAGCCTGCCGCGGAGCTCGAATACGCGCGCCTGGCGGCCGAGGTCCCCGGCTTCGAGGAGGCCTACGCGGAGGTGATCGCGGCGATCGACGCCAGGCCGCGACGGGGCCGGCCGATGGTGGGCGGGCGCTGGGCCCGCGCCCTCGCGAACCGGGGCAAGCCCAGGGTCCGGGTCATCTACACGTTCAACGAGACCGGGATACGGGTGCGCGACGTCCAGGCCACCCGGGCGGAATACCTGCCCTCGGCCGAGGACTGACAGGGCGATTCGACGGGGAGCCGAGACCATGAGACCGATCGCGATCCTCCTGGGTCTTGCCTTGGCGCTGGGCGCCTGCTCGAGCGGCGGCGACCCCCCGATGGCCGGGGACGAGGGCGGGATCCGGTTCACCCGGAACTCGTCCTTCGAGAACCGGACTCTTCGGGTCTTCCTGACGCTGCCCGACATCGGCGACCGGTCCGTCGACGAAACCGACGGCAACATCCGAGGGAGGCCGGCGGCGCCCATCCCAGGCCATGCGGCGGAGGAATGGGACTTCTTCAAACAAACCGCCGAGGGCACGTCGGAGGCCTTCGCACTGGTGAGCTACGACGCGGACGATCCGGCGGACTATCTGATGATGGGCTGGTGGCTGGAGTTTCCCGATCAGTGGCGGGATCGGACGCTGGCGGGCTCCGTCCCGGCGGCCATCGTGGACGGCCCGGAGATCGACCCGTCGGCGCCGCGCGAGCTCCCGGTCGAGGGGCGGGCGACCTACAACGGACCGGCGCTCGGGCTCTTCACCTACGTTCCGAATTGGGGACCGGAAGCGCCCGCTCCCTTTGTCGAGGAATATAGCGGGACGGCTACGATCGAGGCCGACTTCGCCGCGCACACGCTCAGCGGCCGCATCGGCGATTTCGCCACACGACGCGCGATACTCGCGGACTCCCGCGACGAGGAGCAGCCGGCCTATGCGGAATTCCTCTCGGGCTACGAGCTTCATCTGGGCGCCGCGCCGCTCGCCCCGAACGGCACCTTCGAGAGCGCGGACGTGACGGTGGAGCACCTCGATAAGACCATCACCCGATCGGAGGGGGGCTGGGGCGGCGCGGTTTCCGGCATTCCCGACGGCGCCGGCAACCCGCGCCTCGTGGCGGGTGCGCACAAGATCGCGTTCGAGGAAGACGACGGCAGCACGGGCGTCTTCCACGGGGCGTTCATCGCCCCGAGCGGGAATCCGGGGAATTAAGACGTTGTGGAGAAGGGAGGAAACGATCATGACGACGATCCACCGTCTTCGGGGCCTCGCTGTCGCTCTGCTTCTGACGTTCGCGGTGCCCGCCGCCGCAGGCGAGAACCGGGGCACGGCCGAGGAAGCTCGGGACTTGGTGGCGTGCGCCATCGCCTACTACGACGAGATGGGGGCCTCGGCCGCGTTCGCGAAGTTCAATCACGACCCCGCGCCGGAGTTTCTGGACCGCGATCTCTACATATTCGTCGGCGGGCGCGATGAGGGCATGGTGGCGCACGCGGTCGACCCATCCCTGCTGGGGGTCAAGTATTCGAGCTTCGTCGATGCCGACGGCACGCGGTTCGGCGAGGAGATGCGCGAGGCCGTCACGCCGGACGGGATCCGGGTCGATTACAAATTCAGGAACCCGGCCACGGGAGAGATCGAACGGAAGTCGAGCTTGGCCGTGCTGCATGACGGCTATATCTTCGGCGTCGGCATCTACAAGCCGTGAGAGGCGGTCGTTCCGTTCGGCGGCGCTGAGAAGCGATCCAGCTTTCCCGGTTCCGCGGGGGTACCGCTGACACGGCCTCCCGCCCTCACGCCGTCGCGCGCGACGGGGAATGGCCGCATCTTGCAGGAGGAGACGCGGCGATGACGGTTTCGATCCGGGCAATGCTGGAGCGATGGGCGACCCCGCGCGTGGCGCTGGCGGCGCTGGCCGTCGCCGCCGCCTGCATCGCGGGGCTGGCCTGGCGCCGGGACCGGCTGGGCGGCCTCGAACTCCTCGACAGCCGCAACTGGTACACGCCCGGCGAGGCGGCGGCGCTGTTCGAGGCGCTCGACCGGCTCGACGCCGGCGCGCGCACGGTCTACGCGGCGACCGGCCTGACGATCGACATGGCGTTTCCGGCGGCCTACGGGCTGCTGTTCGCGATCCTGCTGGTCCGCCTGTTCCGGGCGCCGTTCTTCCTGCTGCCGCTGGCGACGGCGGCGGCGGACGTGCTGGAGAACGCGGCCGTCGCCGCGCTGGCGCTGAGCTACGCCGGCGCGCCGTCGCAGCTGGCGTGGCTGGCCGCGGCGTTCACCCTGGTCAAGGCGCTCTGCGGCTACGCTGGGCTGGCGGCGGTATTCGTCGGCGTCGTTCGCTGGCCGTGGCGGCGCCGGCGGCGCTGACGGCTCGAGGCGAGGATGCCCCGGCCTCCTTCCCTCCTGCTCTTTCTCGCCCTCGCCCTGCCGGCGGCCGAGGCCTCGGCCCGGTGCCTGTCCCTCGAGCGCCACCGGACCGGCGGCACGGGGAACTGGATCAACGGCTGCGGCCACGGCGTCACGGTGCGATGGACCACGGAGACCGGGCGTGCCGGGATCCGCTGGGTGCAGGCGCATGAAGTGATCTGGGCCCGGCTCGGGCCGCCGGGCGAAAGGGTCTCCTGGCGGGAATGCCGGTCCGACACGCCCTACGCGCGCAGGCCGGTGGAACGGAACGGGCGCTGGGACTGCCGGAGCCGGTGACCGCGCCGTTCTGGCGCCGCCCCCGCCTTCCCGGCTACGATCCTCCGCCGGCCCGGTCTCCAGGGGGATCAAGCGGGGCGGTCCCGGCGAACCAAGCGGCCATCCCCGGGCCGGAACGTTGACGAGATGTCATGGGCGGGGAAATGGCCGCGCGCCCCGCGCTCGCGATCCCCCCGAGCGTCCGGGACCGCCCCATTGGCTGGCGAAGGCCGACGAACGTCGGTGGAGCCGGGCGATCGTGCGCGGGGCGCTTCACCGAGTGCTCCGTCGTCAAGATCGGCCGCGACCTGACCTCGGAGGCCATCGAGACCACGCCGGTCGATACCGAATACGAACAGGTTCGGTCTCCTGCTCGGCCGTCCACCAGGATGGCGGGCACGCATGGGCGAGGGTGAATGCCGTACCGCGCTGCTGGGAATGTCGACAAAGCCGGTCATGCGATTTGCGCGTTGTTGAACGATTAGTGCGCGGTTTGCGGTTTCGTGCGCGTCGTTCGGTAACGACCATGGGATAGTGTCCGCGCGATCATGCAGCCGGGCCGTCGGGGCAATTTCCCGTAACGTCTGGTTCGAACACGAGCTCGGGCACGACAACTTCCCACGTTTCGGACCTGACGGTATCCCGATATTTTGGGTCCGACGCTTCGCGGCTCCATTGCACGACGGCAAAGACTTCGGCGGCCCGGCAGCGAGTCCCCATCGGCGGCTTGAAGCTCTTTGCGAGGCGTCCCACCAGGGTGCCCGCCCCATCCAGCAATCCCCAGGTTCCGCCAGCGAGCGGGCGCGCTTCGAGCGGATCTCCGGGCGACAGCGCGGCGATGGCCCGGTGTACGGGGCGACTGGATTCCTGCCGTCCCGCGAAGCCCAGATCGACGTCCTGGAGGCCGACACGGACGTGTCGGTATTTGAGAGCGGGCGACGCGGGCGGAAGGTCCGCCGCTTCGCGCTGAAAGACCGACGGATGGCCGATCAGCGCCTCCTGCATCCGGTGAGGTCCCCGCATGCGCGCGAGGGTGACGGTCTCTCTCGCGCGCGTCATGGCGACATAGTACAGGCGGCGCGCCTCATCGGGGTCCTCGCCGGGTTCGATGCGGTTCCATCCCCCGTCCAGAACCGCTACATGATCGAACTCCAGTCCCTTGGCCCGATGCCCGCTCACCAACAGGAGCCCCTGTTGACGGCGGCGGACCTCCCGGCCCCATTCGGCCATCCACTCGATGAAACGATCGATCGGCACCTCACCACCGCCTGTCTCAAGCGCGAACTCTTCGACGGCTTGCCGCAGCAGGCCGTGCCAGTGGTTTGTCGGCCGCGGCCTCAACCAGTCGTGCAGAGCCGCCGCGTCGACGATTCGGGGTTCCCTGGCACGCACCCAATCGACGAAAGCCCGCGTTTCGCGGAGTCGCCAGAAGTTCGGGATTTCCTCGTTCCCCAACTGGCACGTAATTCCGTGCCGTTCGCAGAACGCGCGAACCGGGACCAGGTATTCCCACTCGCGTGCAATCACCGCGCAGCGGGACCAGTCCCAGCCCGGCGCGAGATCGGCGAGGCGCCGGAGCTCGGTCATGACGGACAAGGCCTGCGCAACCGCGTTGGGACCGGCCGGCAGGATCTGCACACGTCCGCGCGAGACGGGGTCGCGCTCTTCCCACCGTCCTCCGGGAGCATCCCGGGAACGCGTCCGGTCGAGCCGGATGGGTTGCGCCGCCTTCATCCTCTCCCGGGCCGGCTCGATGACGGCGTTGGCCGCCGCAACGATATGGCCCGTCGAGCGGTAGTTGGCGGTGAGGTATTTCGGCCGGGGTCCGTAATCGGCCTCGAACCGGCGGATGAACTCCACCGAGGCGCCGTTGAAGGCGTAAATGTTCTGATCGTCGTCGCCGACCGCGAACAAGGTGAGCTTCGCTTCGTCGGCGAGCGTCCGCCCGGCCAGCGCCGATATCAGCTCGTACTGATCCGCGCCGATATCCTGGTACTCGTCCACCAGGATCCAGCGGAAACCCGCGAGGAGGCGGTCCCGCTGCTCGTCGGCTTCCCCGGGCGGCAGGCCCTCGCCGCGCAGCAATTCGATGGCGCGGCGCATCACCTCCGCGAACATGTCGTTATCGGGCCGTTCCGCGCGCCCGCTGAAGCTCGCTCCCGCCAGCCGCATGGCGAGGGCATGGCACGTCAGCACGGTCACGCCCCGCGCATCGTCGCCGATCAATGCCGCCAGACGGCGGCGGATGTCGACCGCGGCGTGGCGGTTGTATGCGAGAGCCAGGATGCCGCGCGCGTTCTGCCGCCTGACCCGGACGAGATACGCGATGCGGTGCACCAGCACCCGCGTCTTGCCGGAACCGGGACCCGCGAGCACCAGAACGTTGGTCTGTTCCCGCTCATCGGCGACGATGTTCTGCTGGACCGGGTTGTTCAGGCTCTCGACGATGGCCCGCCAGGACTCGGGCGTGGTTTCGCGGCCGATCTCCCTGTCCCGTCCGGGCAGCCAGCGGTCGAGGAATTCGTCCTCCCTGAGCGCGAAATAGTCCATCGCGAGACGCAGCGCGTCGCTCATGGCGGCGAGCCCGCGCTCGGCGAACTCCACCATCACGTGGATCTGCAGAACCTGTCCCTTGTAATGCAGCGCGAGCGGCTCGAAGTCGGACCTGGCGAAGCCGCGACGCTCTCGTTGTTCCAGCCGGATCGTCATCGCCGGACGGAATACCGCCAGACCCTTATTGAGGCGGATCACGTCCAACTCATGCAGCCACAAGAGGGCGCGGTCCAGAAGCTTGCCGGTGTCCTTGACGCCGTTCTTGAGCACGAGGTCCGCTTCGATCGCCTGCCGGAGCTTGCCCAGCGTCGTTTCGGCCAGGAGGTCCGTCCCCCGGCTACCGGTGGGCACGCAACCAACGAGATGTTTCAGCAGACGTTCCGCGCCCTCGCGCCGGCGCCGCGCGGTCTCCTCAAGCGCCGCCCATTCCCGCAGCAGGGTCACGCGTACCGTCTCCGCATCCTGCTTCCGCACCGCCAGGCTGCCGCCCGCGCCGTCTTCGCCCGAACCGTCATGGGCGATGCCTCTGACGATGCGCCACAGCCGTTCCGGCAGCGGATCGGGCAAGCCCGCGTCGCGCAGCATCTGGGATGCGATGCGCAGGTGGAGGGATGACGTGTCTCCCTTGCCGTGATCGAACGCCATTTCGCGCATGTGGGAGATGAGGGCGATCTCCAGCTCCGCCGCCTCCTTCAGACGCCGGAGAGAAGCGCGTTCCACCCCGACATGGACGAACGCGGTCAGCGCGGTGTCGTTGCTGGCGATGCCGAGCCGCTCCAGATCGTGAAGCGCCGCGCGCACCCCTTCGGGGCCGAGCCTGGAGACCCCCATCAGCTCGTCCGTGGTGACTCCCTCGTCGGCGTCCGCCTCGATCAGCCTTTTCGCGATCTCCAGCAACTGCCGGCGATACGCTTCCGCGATGTCCGCCCGGTCGAGCCGTCTTGCCGCCTCCTCCACGGAATCCACGAGGAGCGAGGAGGGGAAAACCTGGACGAAGTTCTCCTCGCGCGTCAGAAGGTGCGCCTCCTCCAGCCAGGCGACCGCGGTCCGCACGCGGGTGTCGTCGGTGGCAGAGTCGCGTTCGAACGCCTTTTCCTCGTCCTCGCCCAGAATCTCTCCGGCGGTCGCCACCACATCGCCGCCGAACCGTTTCTTCCGGTCCAGGTTGCGCAGCGCCCGCAGGATGCCGTGGATCTCCTCGCGCGTGAGCCGCGACCGCGCCGACATGCCGAACTGGCGCTCAACGTCGTCCGTCGCATAGAGCAGCACGCAGCGCGCCGCTGAACGGTCCCGGCCGGCCCGGCCCGCCTCCTGGAGGTAATTTTCGAGCGAGCCCGGGATATCGGCGTGGATGACCAGCCGCACGTCCGGCTTGTCGATGCCCATGCCGAAGGCGTTGGTCGCGGCGATCGCGCGGAGTTCGCCGCCGATAAAGCGCCGCTGCACGTCCTTCTTCGTCTCCGGCGGAAGGCCCGCATGGAAATGCGCGGCCGCCACCTCCTTCAATTGCAGGTACTCGGCGACCTCCTCGCTCTGCTGCCGGGTCGCGCAGTAGACGATCGCACCGCCAGGCGCGTCCGGCGGCAGGTACGACGTCAGGATCTCGTGAATGTGGGCGAACTTCTCGCCACCCGTGGTCGGGATGACCTCGAACGTCAGATTGGAGCGCTCCGCACCTCCGTCGAAGACGGCCAGCTCGATCCCGAGCTCGTCCCGGAAATGCCGCCGGATGTCGTCCACGACGTCAGGCTTGGCGGTGGCGGTCAGGCACAGCACCGGCGGCACCGGCCCGGCCCCCGCCTTCTCCCGAATGAAACGGCCCACGTAACGGTAGTCGGGACGGAAATCGTGACCCCAGCGCGACAGGCAGTGAGCCTCGTCCAGCACCCAGGCGCCGATCTCGCGCTGGTCGAGAACCCGGCGCACGGATCGGGCGCGAAGCTGCTCCGGGGAGATCAGGAGGATGCCCGCATCGCCCAGCCGGACCCGGTCCAGCACGGCGGCCCGCTCGGGCAGCGACAGGAGCCCGTTGACCGTCACGCAGGAGCCGATCCCGTGCGCCTCAAGCCCCGCGACCTGATCCGCCATAAGCGCGACCAGGGGCGAGATCACCACCGTGAGCGCGCCGGTCTTGTCATGACGCGACAGCGCCGGAATCTGATAGCACAGCGACTTGCCGGTGCCCGTCGGCAGGATCCCGAGGACATGGTTCCCGGCCATTGCCTCCTCGACGATGGCCTGCTGCAAGGGACGGCCGCTTTCGTCCGCCGGCTCGGGACGAAACCCCGCGAAGCCGAACCAGCGCTTCAGCTCCTTCCGCGCATCGTGCCTTTCCCGGCACCAGCCGCAGGCCGGGTCGGTGCAGGCGGCATCCCTTAGTCGGCGCACCAGGCTGCCGGCTTCCGGGAACTGGTGGCGTACCCAGGGCGGCATCACCGAGCTCCCGCCGGCAACCGATAGCCACGCCAGCGCGTAGGCGAGAGACCAGCCGAAATTGTGGGCTTCGGCGATGGCCTCGCGCCCGTGGTTGACGCAGGAGACGCCCGCCAGGCGTCGAACGATGGCTGCCTTGGCCTCGGCGGCCGAGGGCCGGCGCGCGTCTCGCAGTTTCGAGAAGAATTCGTCGAGCGCGCGATCGGCGCCTTGCGGCTCCGCGGTGCTCAGCCAGTGCCAGGCCGCGAGCATATCCGGCTGGGTAAGCTTGAGTGTCCAATGCTGATCGCTGAAGACCTCCAGCGCGATGCGAGAATCGAGTTCGGGATCGTTCACCCGTCCGCGCTTGAGACCTCCGTCCTGGTAATGCTTGACGAGGTGGTGATAGGGATTGCGCGGAAACGCCAGAGGGCTGAGTCGCAACGTGTCCACTGCCGGGAGCTTCAGGAGTTCCAGGCCGGGGCTCGCCGCCGCGAGGTGGGGAAGGTCGAAGGCGATCAGGTTGTGACCCAGGACGAAGTCGGTGCCCTCTGCCAGCTCGTCCAACATCGTCAGGTCGGATACGGTCCCGCCGCCGGAATATCCCTCCCCGGTATCCCCGCGAACCGCGCCAAATGCACGGATGCGGTTGTCTTTCCTTCCGACTTCCAGGTCGATGGAAAGACAGCGCGGGCGGAACGGTTCGCGATCCGGCGATGCGGATCCGCCGGGATGCGGCGTGTCGGCCATGCCGTTTATCGTCCTGCCCCGCGCTGCGTGCGTTTTGCGGAGGCGATAACGTCCTGGACCGCCGCCCGGGAGAGGCGGAACTCCCGCGCGATCGCCGCGGGTCTGAGACCGGCCCCGTGGGCGGCGAGGGTCAGCCGCTCCTGTCCCGACGTCACGGTGGCGGCCCGGGCCAATGCCGCCGGGCTGATCCGCGTCGATTTCGCCTGCCCGGGCCTTTCGGAACGACGTTCCACGAGCGGGCAACGCCGCACCTCCACCGCCCTCGTCAGCCGGTCGAGCTGCTCGTCGTCGAGCAGGCGAAGCGACTTCCCGAGATCGGCCGGCAGGGCGAGGCCCGGCACCTTCGCAGTGCCGCCTGCCTCCGGCGCGGGGGATGCCGCCCCCGGGGCCGCTGGCAACGAACCTCCGGTTCCAGCCGGTCGCGCCATCGCCCCCTGCCACCCCCGAATTCCGTGCACCCGTTCCCTCCGCGCCCGGAAAGCCTTCACCGCCTCCGAGGCGGACGGTAGAAAGGACGATTGATACGGATTGCCGCCATGAGAGGAAAGTCATTCGCGATGACGAAGTTCGTTTCCACATCCGATGGCATCGCGCGTATCTCGGCCTTTGTCGAACGGTACGACCCGGAGAAGCGCGAAGAGGTTCTCCCGCCCTCCGACGGCCCCCCCGGGATTCCGTGCCGTCAGCCCGCCCTGTCCGCGGTCGGGCTCGACCCCCTTCTCGCCGGTGCGAAGGTCGAATGCGGGGCGGCAATGGACGAGCGTGGACCGGAGGTGTCCCGCATCTTCGCTGTCGATTTCGCCGCCACATCGCCTGGCACGGTATCCGTCCCTCGGTCGCCCACGGAACAGCCAGCTGCGACATCGCCGCGCCCCGACCCATCCAGCCGCCGGGCCAGGGGCGCGGTGAAGCGGTTCCTGGAGCCCGGGGACGGCTCGCCGGACGTGTTCTGCCACCTGAGAGTTGTGGAGGCGTCGGGCCACGAGACTCTCCCCCGGCCGCGGTCGTCGAATGCGAGGCGGTCGAGGGCGCGCGGGGGTTTCACGCGTCGCGCACGCTCTCGGTCGGGCCTCCGGCGTCGAGCCCGGTCGACGCCCGGCCCCGGCGCGATGCGGACAATCGCCGTGGCGACGTCGCGTCGCATGCCGAGGTCATGGGCCTGCCCGGCACGGTCAAGTTCTACAACCCGGTCCGGGGTTTCGGCTTCGTCTCGCCGGATGGGGGCGGACCGGAGGTGTTCGTCCATGCCAGCGTTCTGGAGCGCCGCGGCTGGGCCCACCTCCTGTCGGGGCAGCGGGTTCTGGTCCGCGCGGAGAGCACCGTGCGGGGGCTCGCGGCGACGGATATCGGGCCGCTTTGAACGGCCGCCGCGCGGGTTTCGTCATCGGCGCCCGTCTTGCTCGTCGTGCCGCGGCCGCGCGCGGGTTACAATCCGGCGGAATCCGGATTGCGGAAGACGGGCGCGGTGAAGGTCGCCACTCTCATTTGCTCTGCCCTGGCCGCGAGTTTGGTCGTGGCGGGATGCGTTTCCGCCCCGCCGACGCGGCAGGCGGATCTGTGCGCGGTCTTCGACCAGCACCCCGACTGGTACGACTACGCGCGGAGTTCGGCGAAGAAGTGGGGCACGCCGGTGCACGTCCAGATGGCCTTCGTTAAGCACGAGTCCAGCTACCGGTCCGACGCGCGCCCGCCGCGCAAGTGGTTCCTGTTCATCCCGTGGGGACGGGTATCGTCCGCCAAGGGCTACGCTCAGGCCCAGGATCCGGTGTGGGGAGAGTACCAGGCGGAGCGGGGCCGGTGGTTCCGGAGCCGTTCGGACATGGAGGACGCGCTCGACTTCATCGGCTGGTACAACCACAAGACTTGGCGCCAGCTGGGCATTCCCCGCAACGACGCGTACCGGCTCTACCTCGCCTATCACGAAGGCCGGGGCGGCTACAGCCGGGGCAGCTGGAAGAAGAAGCCGGGGGTGCGGCGCACCGCGGCGCGGGTGAGGGATACCGCCCGCAATTACCGGTCCCAGCTCGCGCGCTGCGAGAAACGCTTCCGCTGCGATTCCTGGTACCAGGTCTGGCCCTTCTGCGGTTGAAGGCCGATGCTTGACGGTCACGGGACCGGCAGTTGGAGATCGCTGCGTCGCAAGATCCTGTGCTTTTGTGTTCCGGAAACGACAATCGAGCGAGATGTCGAACTTGCCAATGTTGTTAAAATTGGCATCCGTGTTCCAGATCGGCCAGTTCCAACAAAACGGTTCCAAAAAAAGCAGCCTGTCGGCCGATGCCGGTGCCGGGTTTAGCACGCAGCCCGCGCAGCGTGCCCGACAGACCGCCGAGGCGATCGACGAATTAGGCAAGCGTCGGCCCCTGAACCGCCATGATTCTGCGGAACCGGAAAGTCCATGTCGAGCACAGCAATCAGCCGATGTTCGGAAAATCGGCGCGGCGCAGAGATCCAGCACCCGGGCGCATCTGATGTCGGCAACCCGCGAAAGGCTGGCCTTCAGCCAGTCCGACGAAATCGTCGCGCGCGCCGCGTCGTTGGTCCGCCCCGCCGGGTTCTCCGGATCGAAAGCCGACCCCTTTCGTGCCACGAAGCGGACGACGTTGCCGTGGTACCGGTCGGTGAACGAGGCCAGGCGCCGACGCTTCTTGGTAATCGACATGCTGGAGACGATCGCGTCAAACCGGCTGGCCCCGAGCGCCGGGATCAGCCCTTCCCAGTCTTCGCGGACGAAGGTGCACGCCGCCTCGATGCGCGTGCACAGCGCGAGCGCGATGTCGAACCCGACGAGCCGATCCGCATCGTCGATGCCGCTGAACGGCGGACACGTGGGGTCTACGCCGATGCGGAGCTTCGTCCCCGACCGATCGTCACCGAACGCGGGCGAGATCACCGAACGCGGGCGCGAGCAACGGAAGAACGGCAAAGAGCATCGCGGCCAGTGTCTTCATCGTGGCATCGCCTCCCACTCGTGTCCTCCTTTGTCGATGCCATGTTGCCGTACCGGGCGAGGGCGCGCGCCGCCTGGGAAGCGTCTCTCCGTTAGGTCCCTCGGTTGCCGATCCGCACGACCTCTGGATCCTCTCTCAGCGCAGCCGTTCGATATCGGTTCAGAGCGAGACGCGTTCGCCCTCGGCATATCTGATGCAACCCGTATCCGCCTCTCCGTACCCGACGGTAAAGCTGCGGATCTGCGACGTATGCACGCCGACCGAGGACGTGGTCTGCATCGCCACGCTCTATGTTCGCCTGATCCGCCGACTGGTTCCACTCGACCGCGCGGGCGCGTTCCCGCAGGGCCGCCGACCGAGATGATCGAGGAGGACCGACGGATCGCCCAGAGCTATGGCGTGTTCTCGTTCTTCGGCGGAACGGACGACGAAGGCGGGCGGGTCCCCATCGACGCCTGCGTGCCTGGGCCCATCTACGAGCTCGCGGACGACGCCCTGGCGCTCGGCTGTCGGAAGAAACAGCGCCGCGCCCGGTCGATCGTTCGGGACGGCACCGACGCGGGCCTTCACCTTACACTTCTACCCGCCGCGCCGACTGGCAGGCGCCAGAGAGGCCGACGCGCTGCGCGGTGTGGTCGATGTCGCCCTCGCGGAAACCCGGGAAGAAATCGCGGAGCCTCCGGCGTCGGCGGGAACGGAGGTTTAACCTCGTAGATCGGCATCCGGCGGTTGCGGCCCGCCGGGCCCGCGGGGTCATCCTGTATCCTCCGCGAAGGCGTCCACAAGCCGCGGATCCCGGCGCGCGAGGTCCTGCAGCGTGCAGCGGTCGAGCGCGGCGAAGAACGCCTCCTGCGCCGCCGCCAGGACGTTCCTGAACTCGCAGCACGGCGCGATCCGGCACGCGCCCGCCCCGACGGGGAAACATTCGGCGAGCGGGATCCTTCCTTCCGTGTGGCGCAGCACCGAGCCCAGCGCGATCGCGTCTGCCGGGCGGGCCAGCCCGATCCCGCCGCCGCGGCCGCGAACGGTGTCGATGAGCCCGGCGCGGCCGAGCCCGCTGACCACCTTCGTCAGGTGGCTCCGCGAGATCCCGTAGCGTTCGGCGATCTCCAGAGTCGTCGCCGTTCCGCCGTTCGCCGCAAGATGCAACAGCACATGCAGGGCATGACCGGTGTGGACGCTCAGGCGCATCGGTTTCCTCTCGTACCGGAAGGGAAACGGCGCGGCGCGGCTGCGCTCGGCCCCCGGCCTTCCAGGCCGCGCCGTCACCCGAGCGGTTTGCCCAGATCCTCGAAATACTGGCGCGTGACCTTGAACACCATCGGCGCCAGCAGCAGCAGGCCGATCAGGTTGGGAACCGCCATCAGCCCGTTGAGGGTGTCGGCAAGGTTCCACACCAGGTCCACCTTCACATTGGCGAAGGCGAGGGCCGCCAAGACCCACAGCCCGCGATAGATCACCAGGCTCCGTTCCTTGAACAGATACTGCCAGCACCGCTCGCCGTAATAGGACCAGCCGAGGATGGTGGTGAAGGCGAACACCGCCAGCGCAACGGTGACGATGTACTGCCCGCCCGCCATCGAGGTCTCGAAGCCGGTCGAGGTCAGCACCGCCCCGGTCAGCCCGCCGCCGTCGGAGCCGGTCATGACCCAGGCGCCGGAGGTCAGGATGACCAGCGCCGTCATCGTGCACACCACGAGGGTGTCGATGAAGGTGCCCAGCATGGCGATGATGCCCTGGCGAACCGGGCTGTTGGTCTGCGCCGCGGCATGTGCGATGGCCGCCGAGCCGAGCCCCGATTCGTTGGAGAACACGCCGCGCGCGATGCCGAAGCGGACCGCCGCCGCCACCGCCGCCCCGGCGAAGCCGCCGGTCGCCGCCGCCGGCGTGAAGGCGTGGGTGAAGATCAGCCCGATCGCGTCGGGGATCGCCGTGACGTTGATCGCGAGGATCAAGAGCGCGGCGCCGAGATAGAGCACGATCATCGCCGGCACCAGCTTGCCGGCCACGTCGCCGATGCGCTTGATCCCGCCGATCACGACGACGCCGACCAGCGCCGCGACGACCGCGCCGGTCGCCCATTCCGGCACCCCGAAGCTGTTGTCGAGCGCGGCGGCCATCGAATTGACCTGGACCGCGTTGCCGATGCCGAAGGCCGCCACGGCGCCGAATATCGCGAACGCCAGCCCGAGCCACTTGCCGAGCTCGGGCGCGAACTCGCCGACGCCGTTGCGCAGATAGTACATCGGCCCGCCGACATACTTGCCCGTCG